>JAIPDZ010000016.1 GCA_021737425.1 Deltaproteobacteria bacterium | reverse complement strand
CCCCGATTCCCTTCGATAACAGAGAGATCCGCCCTGGTTGAGTGATGACAAAAAGCTCGCAATATCTGGTCATTGTTCATGAGAAACGGGTCTAGGTTGTAACACGGACGGTCTGCAGCAAACCCAAGCCACCCGGCGTCGATAAAATCGGGTCCCTTTTTGAATGGGGCAATGGCGTAACCCTCCTCACGCCACGCGGAGACAAGACCCAGCGACAGGATGGTTTTGCCCGACCCACCTTTGAGGGCTGCTATGATAATTCGGGGGTTCATGACAGCAAATCGGGACGGAAGTAAGTATATCTCTCGTAAAAAAACCAGTTTTGACCCCCGGGAGGCACGTCTCCGAGGAGTCTCATCCCCCTCTGACTTTGAAGGGGGGGCCTTGAGAATAAGGAGCATGGTCCACCCCGGTTGTCAATAAAAAAAGTGGAGTCATATCTGGTTTTTTTATTGACATCGTCCAGGAGATTTGATTAAGAATTAACCTTTACCCATATGCGAAAAGGCGGCATGTGGAGTTGTAGCATTGGGAGCGATTTAGAGCGGTAGTATGGGATTGAAATTATTGACGAAATGTGAATTTTGGCACTGCCGATCCGGTTAAAAAATAGGGAAATTATTGGGGGAGGAGGTGAAGTTTGGCGGTTTCACATTTTTAGGGTTTGCTCCTTAAAAATAGATCTTCTGCAATCAACCAAAAGGAGGCATGAATAATGGCTTTTGAACCAAGAGAAGACCAAAAAGTTCTGAAATACGATGAGCTCAGGATCTACAAAGATGACGAGCTCAACAATTACACGGAAGAAGAACTCAAAGATTTCAAATGTAAGCATGAGACCCCCGATCTGGATGAGCTGGAAAAAGGCCCATGGCCCAGTTTCGTGGCGGATGCCAAACGAGAGGCGCTGCACCGAAGAAAGCTGGCCGACGATCGAATGCTGATCGACAGAGATGTGGTGGAAGATATGATGGGGCAACTCCAGGTCTCTTTTGATGAGGGAGAAACCCACTGGAAACATGGCGGCATCGTGGGCGTCTTCGGATACGGCGGAGGGGTCATCGGCCGGTATTCTGATAGCCCGGAAAGATTCCCGTCCATCGCCCATTTCCACACCATGCGGGTCAACCAGCCGGCCAGCAAGTTTTACAGCTCCGACTATCTTAGGTGCATCTGTGATCTGTGGGAGTACCGGGGGAGTGGAATGATGAACATGCACGGCTCCACCGGCGATACGGTTTTTCTCGGGACCTTCACCGAGCAGCTGGAACCGATTTTTTATGAGCTCGGTCACGTGCTGCAGCAGGACCTCGGGGGGTCCGGCTCCAACCTGAGAACACCTTCCTGCTGTATCGGAAAGGCCCGCTGTGAATATGCCTGCATTGATACCCAGGATATGTGTTATGAACTCACCCACTATTATCAGGATGAGCTGCATCGCCCCGCCTTTCCCTACAAATTCAAATTCAAGTTCGACGGATGCCCCAACGGATGTGTGGCCGCCATCGCCCGTGCGGACATGTCTTTCGTCGGAACCTGGAGAGACGACATCCGCATTGATCAGGAAGCGGTTCAGGCCTACATTGGCGGAGAAATCGCCCCCAACGGCGGGGCTCATGCGGGCAAAGACTGGGGCAAGTTTGACATTGAGAAGGAAGTGATCAATCTCTGCCCCACCAAGTGCATGTGGTTGGAAGACGGCAAACTCATGATCGATGACAAGGAATGTACCCGCTGCATGCATTGTATCAATGTCATGCCCAGGGCCCTGAGGCCGGGAGCGGATACCGGCTGCAGTATCCTGTTTGGCGCCAAGGCTCCCATCCTGGACGGGGCCCAGATGTCTCTGTTGACCATCCCCTTCATGAAATGCGAATCGCCCTATGACAATATCAAGGAGATCGTGGAAAAGGTCTGGGAGTGGTGGCCGGAAGAAGGAAAGAACCGGGAACGCTTAGGCGAACTCATTCAGCGCCAGGGTGTCAATAAGCTGCTTCAAGTTCTTGAGCTTCCGCCCATGCCGCAGATGGTCAAAGAACCCAGGAGCAATCCCTACATCTTCTGGAAAGAGGAAGACGTGCCGGGTGGCTGGGACCGTGACATCAACGACTACCGATCCAGACATGCAAGATAGGAGGAAACAATATGGCATTATCTACGAGTAAATTGGGATTGTATAACCCGGATAAACCGATGGAAAACCGCCTGACCGACCTGGGACCCAGGCACTTCTGGCAGTATTTTCCCCCCATTATCCAGAACAATTACGGTAAATGGAAATATCATGATATTCTGGAGCCGGGTATACTGGTTCATGTATCTGAAACCGGGGACAAGGTGTTCACCCTCCGGTGCGGCGGTTGCCGTTTTATGACCGTGGAGAATATTCGGGAACTGTGCGATATCGCAGATAAGTATTGTGAGGGCTTTTTGCGGTTTACCACCCGGAACAACATCGAGTTTATGGTGGACAGCCAGGACAAAATGGAGGCCTTGAAAAAAGAGCTTCAAAGCCGGAAACATGTGTCCGGCAGTTACAAATTCCCCCTGGGCGGCACCGGAGCCGGCGTGACCAATATCGTCCATACCCAGGGGTACATCCACTGCCATACACCTGCCACGGATGCATCGAGTATGGTAAAGGCGGTAATGGATGATCTTTTTGATCATTTTCAGGGCATGTCCCTGCCCGCCCAGGTCAGGGTATCCATGGCCTGCTGTCTCAACATGTGCGGGGCCGTACACTGCTCTGACATTGCTCTTCTGGGGTATCACAGGAAACCACCGATTGTTGACAGTGAGGTGCTGGACCAATTTTGCGAGATCCCTTTGGTGATCGCTGCATGTCCCACAGCCGCCATCTCTCCGGCCAAGACCGAAGACGGCAAAAAGACCGTTAAGATCAAGCAGGAACGGTGTATGTTCTGTGGAAATTGTTATACCATGTGCATGGCCCTGCCCCTTGCCGATAGCGAGGGGGACTGTGTGACCATTATGGCGGGTGGAAAGGTTTCCAACCGGATCAGCCCCCCCAAATTCTCCAAGGTGGTGATTCCGGCCTTGCCCAATAACTTCCCGAGGTTTCCCGAGGTGTGTGAGAATGTAAAGAAGATCATCAACGCCTATGCGGGAGATGCCAACAAGTATGAGCGCATCGGCGATTGGGCCGAGCGGATCGGATGGGAAAAATTCTTTGAAAAATGCGATATCCCCTTTACCGAGCACCTCATTGATGACTATCGCCTGCAGTATGACACCTACAGGACGTCCACCCAGTTCAAATATACGGAAGCGGCCTGGGCGGTGTCAAAGGCGGCTGGCGGTATTGACTAACCCACCGTCCCATTGAATTCCTCTGAACCGGGGGGCCGGCCTCACCAGACAGGCCTTCCCGGCCAGAGACTTCGAGCAGAAGGAGCAGGATATGGAAGATATCAAACAGGCCATCATGGATTTCGCCGAAAAGAGCAAGAAGTCCAAATTCTACTTTAACGATATCCAAAAAGCAGTTCAAAAAGTAATTCCCGATGCCAAGGCCAGGGCCATAAAAAAGGCGGCAACCGCACTGATCAACGAGGAAAAGCTGATCTATTTTTCCACGGGCAGCAGTACCATGTATGGGATGAAAGGCAGAGGACAGACCGAGGATCACTAACCATAGGAAATCCCTTGTCGGTAACATAGAGGCTGACAGAAAAAAGGCCGCTGTCCGCGGGGCGTGCGGCCTTTTTCTATGATGAAGATCTGCCATGCAATTTACAAATTATATCCGAAACGCCTGTGGCAAATGCGACTCACCAGAGGAGACGATCGATCGGATTAAACAGGGGCTCGATCGACTGGGTCTCACGGCCGGCTATGGTCCTGTGAGGGCCTCGGATCATCTGTATTGGGGGCGGATCTGGATCGATGCCATCAAAATCGTTTGTGAAGGCAAGGGCGTAACCCCGGCGCTTTGTGAAGCCAGCGCCTATGCTGAACTGGTGGAACGGATGAGTGCGGGACTGTTTTACCCTGTGTTTGAAGAACAGGTTCGATTCAATATTCCGGCCTTGTACCATGGGGACGCCAGACGGTTTTTGAACTTTGAGTGGATGCGGGGGTATGTCCATGCCCATCAGGATGAATTGGAGGATCGGCTGGGGATCGAGGAGCTCCTGGTCAATGAAGCGCATTTGACCCGGGAAGACTTCACGGCCATCAAGGCCAGTGACATGGCCCGGCACTGGGTGGACGGATATTCGGTTTTAAGGCAAAAATGGATCAAGGTCCCGGTCAATTTTGTGGCCTATATCCACGGTTCCAACGGCATGGCCGCCGGAAATACCCTGGAAGAGGCCATGATCCAGGCGGTGTGCGAGATATTGGAGCGATATATCCAGATTCGGGTCATTAAGCCTGAAAGACAAGTGCCCACCATCGCCCGCAGTTCCATCCAAAACCCGCTGGTGTGGGAAATGATCCGGTTTTATGAAGGGCAAGACATCGACGTATTGATTAAGGACTTGTCCTTAAATGATACCTTTCCGGTCATGGGGGTCTTGTATACGAACCGCAACCTCCCGGCGGACCGGCCTGAGCACAAAATGCTGATCCCCGGGGCCTCCTTTACCCTGGAAGAGGGGCTTATCCGGTGTTTTACAGAAGGGATTCAAGGTCGAACCAGCCTCAAAAAACCGAGGTCCACATTGGACCGGCCCATTTTCCACAACGCCGGTGTAGAGGATTACTATATGCTGATGCGGTGCGGGGTCGCCATGAAGGATATCTCCTTTTTGGAAAAGGGGGAGGTGCGACCCTATGCGGACAAAAAGTGCCGGGACCTATTTGGGGAGATCGATGAAATCAAACGAATCTGCCGGCAACTGAATACCGATCTTATCCTTTTGGACCACACCCACCCTGTGCTGGAATTTCCGGTGGTGCGGGTGGTGATCCCGGGGGTTTCGGATTTTTTGCCTTTCCTGAGAAAGGATGTCCTGGTCTCAGAGAAAACAAGGCCTCCCGCTACACTGCCCGGAAGCGAATTTATGGAGGTTATGCAGAGTTTTTTTCACAGGGGACCCTCGGCGCGTTGAGGCGGCGACCCATGCGGTCCGGGATAGAATAATGCAACTACTGGTTTAGAGGAGTATGATGAAAACACCGCAGGATTCGGAAGAGTTTATTTTCCAGCAGAAACAATTACGAGATGAAGATTCGGACTGTGCCAGCAGCCACTACAACCAGGGGGTTTCCCTCATGCAGGAGGGGAGGCTGGACGAGGCGGTTGAGGCCTTCAGAAAAGCCATTGAAAATAGCGCCCGGATGTTTGAGGCCTATGTGAATTTAGGGTACATCTTCTTCAAGCAGGGAGACCTGGAGATGGTGGTGGATGCCAACCAGAAGGCCGTTGGGATTGAACCCAGGTATGCCCGGGGGTATGCCAACCTGGGATTCGCCTATCTCCAGATGATGAAGACCGACGAGGCCATAGCAGCGCTCAACAAGGCCCTGGAGTTGAACCCGGACATTGTACAGGCTTGGAGCAACCTCACCAATGCCTATCTTCAAAATGCTGAAGTGGAAAGGGCCATCGAGACGGGTGAAAAAATGGTGGCCATGGCCCCGGATTTCGCACTGGGGCACAATAATCTGGCCACTGCGTATTTCAACAATGATGAATATGAAAAGGCCATTGAGCACGTGGATAAGGCCATACAGCTGGGCTTTGAACCGCATCCGGAATTTTTAAAAGCCCTGGCACCCTACCGGTAAGATGGATTTTTCCTATTTGTTTGAGCCCTACGAGGCCCTGCTCACCAGGGCGGATCAGGCCTTTGAACGGATGGTTCAGGAGTATCCGGACGGTGTTCGCTGTGAACGCCATTGCTCGTACTGCTGCCACGCTGTATTCGGTCTTTTCCTCATTGAGGCGGTCTTCCTTAAACACGATTTTGATCGGCTGGAGGAGGCGGAAAAGAGTGGGGCCCTGTCTCGGGCCCGGGCTGCGGAGGAGGCCCTTGACCAATTGGGCCGGAGCCTTGAATTATTTGAGGATGATCCGCAAATGCGGGCCTATTCCATGGCCAGAGCAAGAATCAGGTGCCCGTTATTGAATGATGACAATGAGTGCATCCTGTATCCGTATCGGCCCATCACGTGTCGGGTCTACGGCATTCCCACCATGGTGCAGGGCGTGCCCCGGGTATGCGGGAAGTCCGGATTCAGCAAGGAGATGCAGTATCCGGTGTTCAATCTGGACGGGGTCCACCGGGAATTATACCGGTTGTCCTCTGAACTCGTGGAGCGATCCCTGGGAAAAGACCCTGAAAAGGCTTCTTTTCTGGTTTCCGTGGCCAAGGTGATTCAGACCCCGGTGGAAGCGCTCATCACGGATATTCCTGAAGGGCCTGATGCAAACGCTTGACATGCGGCCGGAGGCGGGACTGTATTAGGCCATATTCCTCCGGGTCTTGGTCCGCGTATAGTCCGCACAGGGATTCAAAAAGGGTTTCCAACTCAGGAACCCTGAAGGAACGCAACAGGGAGAGGAGTTCGTTGACCCCGCAAAGGGTAAACCTTTTCTCCTGTTGCATGATGTAAAGGGCCTCCAAAAATCCCTGAAGGGTGGCCTCCACTGCGAAGTCCTCAGCCCAGACGGTATCCCCCACCCCGTCCATCCGGTCCAACCGCATGCGGATGGTCAGATTCAGCAAAAAATAGACCATGGCGATGAGCGGGTTGACAGGGCCTGGGGTGAAGGCATTCATGACGGATTCGTATTTGCGGACCGTGGCCAGCCTCACCTGCATGGCATCGGCCCTATTGCTCACCACAAAGTCGCCGGCCGCATGATGCCAGGGATAGATCTGGCGATAGGTCTTTGGATCATAGTAAAGGGTGAGGATTTTGGCTGCCTCCCTGAAGAGCTGAAACGCGTCTTCCTGAGAGAGATATGGAGGGTGGTTTCCTCCATCCCATATCCGGATCTTTCGACACCCGTCTGTTGAATCGAAAGTGGTATGCCATTCGTGAAACGCTTCAAACCACTCGGTCAGGACCATGAGCAGGCTTTGACGACCCTCCTTTTTCTCCCGGTCCACCTGCCCGAGGGCATAAGCGGCCGGCAGATAGGGCAGGGGGTGGGACCGCCCCAAAGACTGCAGGAGGTGGTATTCCCGATGCAAGCAGGCCCGGGCCGTGGGGGACAGCGCCGTGCTGACGGCCAGCTTGATCCGTTCTTCGGGCCGAGTCATCTCGATACTGGCAACATGATAGAAGGCCCCATGCTTTTCACTTCGAATCAGCAGGGTGTCGATGGGGGCAACCCGGATGGAGGTGTGCAGGGCCTGATGGAGCGCGGATTCCAGCGACCTTCCGTTATGGCGCAATAAAAAAGTCTCAATGGCCTCAAAATAGTCCCCCAGGGTGAGAAAAGGATGGGCTGTAAGTGGGGTGATCTTAAAGGGAAGGGCCAGGACCTGCGGATCTACGGGGATGTCTCCATCCGGAGTGAAAAGGCGATATTCTACACGCATGGCGGGTCTGAACGCATGGGCTCATGCCTTGGCTTCAGTGTGCCGGGTTATTTTGTGTCGGGCCTCGGCTGCGATCTGACCCACGGTCTTTTTCTCGAGGTTCCCGTGTTCAAACACTTCGAGCTCGTGGGCTTCATGGAGTAGTTTATGCAGGTCTTTTTCCGCCTCATGAGCACTCAGGTTGCCCATGAGCCATGCCGCATATCCCCGTACCTCGGGGTCCCTGTCTTCCAGAAAGGCAAAAAAATGGAAGGTGTGTTTGCGGAGGATTTCCGGGCTTGCCTGTGCGATCCTTCCCAGGGCCTGAAGGGCCTGTCCCTTTCGGGTGGGGTCTCCCAGGAACTGATAGAGCTGGGGCGCATAACCGCCGAACAGATCGGGCCTGTTTCCGATGATTTCACCAATGGCTTCAAAGGCCCCCCAGGAAAAGGCCGCGGTGTCTGTAATGGCATAGAAGAGTCCCTGGAGCAACCTGGACACGGTCCCGGGATCCCTTTGTCCGACCACTCCACAGGCCCGGCCCAGGGCCTCGGCCGCCCTTTTCCGGAACTGGTCGTCCCCTGAATACAAGAGGCGCTGCAGATATCGTAAAATCCGGTTGTCTTCCCGTGCGGCCATCAAAATAGGGTTGATTTTCTGCGTTTTGACCAGATCTTCCACCTGCTTTTTGGAAAAGGACTTCGGGTTGGCCCGACGGGCGGATCTGTTGTGCGGATCGGATGCGGGCCGGGCATTCTCCAGGCGTCTGCGGACCCCTTCCGCGGTCACCTCCCGGACGTCCGGGTGGAGCCGCACAAAATAGAGGGCCCCTCCGATTCGTCTCCCTTCATAACATCCTCCTGGAATAAGGAGATGGGAGGTAAGATCATAGTGCTCCACGATCTCTTGGAGATAATCCTCCTCCGGTAACAGCCCCCATGCCAGGTCCCAATCCATGTTGCAGCCGAAGACCAGGGCCTCGATCATGGCGGCCCCCAGATTGTGTCCGGTTTCGTCGCATGCGTATACTGCACCGCAGGAACAGGAGCCCACCGGCAGTTCACCGGGCCGTCGGGTGCTGAGTTCCTTGGGCGCTTCAATGAGCAGTCCGCAGAACGGGCATGTGGGGGGGGTGACCGGGTCTTTTCCGTAGAATCTGCTTTCAAGCACGGTTTGTTCCCTGATAGGGTTGGGGCCGAGGGGGGAGGTTTACAAGCCGAGATTCTTCATCGTATTCGAATTCCACGATCTCAAAACCGGAAGCAACGGATCTAAACTCCACCACCCAGTTTTCATATTCCGGGCCGGCAAAGGCACAGTTCAGGTTTCCGTTACGGGCGGCCATGAAGGTAAGCCTCGGCGCTATTTCTTCGTGGAACACGGCGGCAATGTGCATACGGTCAGCGTCGGACAGTTCGTGATTGGAGTGGAGGGTTTTGGGGTCCATCTCTTATTTGGCAGGTCCGGGAAGGTCAAGGGTCATGCACTGATTGGCATCGCCGCACGTTCTGCTGGTGAGTTTGGGCTGATTTCCTCCGGGGCCCGCACCCATGGCATAATTGGTGGCACTGACCACCCGCTCGATATTTTCGGACTGGCATTTGGGACAGGTCATATCCAGTTTGTCGTCGGCATTCATGAACAGCTTTTCAAATACCTCGCCGCACTGTGCACAGCGGAATTCAAAGATGGGCATTGTCTACTCCTCTTGGATAAGATATATTTTTCAATTATAGTCACCGAAGCGGATAAAGTCAAACCATAGCCATGATCATTGTCCCATGATTCTGTCATTTCATCCCTGCTTGGATGCGGACATGCAGGTGATCCTGGGGGACCAGGCCCTGGGTCCATCTCATCTACAGGCCATTTTAAAGGCGGCGGCCATTATACTCCCCCAGGCATGCCCCCAAGAACTTTACAAGGTCTGTGCCAGATCCCCCGCGCGTGTATTTCCTCACTATGGCGCACGTATGAGATATCCGGGCAAGGTGGGGCAGCACGGCCTTTTCCAGGAATTTGCACTCCCCTGTCCTCAGACCCGGTGCTGGAAGGGGGTCCGCCATTTTGAACAAGCAGGTCTTTGTTCAGGGCGGTTGGTTCATGAGTTTCCCTTTCTGATCAAACAGGATTTGACCCACGAGGGAGACGGGGTTTACTTTATCAAGGATCCCCCCCAATTGAACCGGGCCCTGGACCGTCTTCGGGCTCAGGAGGGGTCGATCCCCAATGCCTTTGTATCCCAGGACTATGTGCCGTGCCAAGGGAACGCCCTGAGGGCGGTGATCGTGGGAAAGCAGGCCCTCACCTACTGGAAACGCCCCAGGAGCCCCCGGGAGGTGATCACCACCATCAGCCGGGGGGCAGCGGTGGACCACCACTGGCGGCCCGACCTTCAAGAGAAAGGGAGAAGACAGGCGAATCTCCTTACTGAGAAAACCGGCATCAACCTGGCTGCAGTGGATTTCGTATTCCCCCTGGACGCCGGGGACCCTGACCCCCTGTTTCTGGAGATCAATTACTATTTCGGCAGGCGGGGCCTGGGTGGAAGCGAGGCCTATTATGGATTTCTATACGCCGCTGTTCGAGAGTGGCTTGAGGAGTGCGGCCTCGATCCGGATGGGGTAAGGCTGGTCTGATGCGGTTTTCGCCTACAGCTTGCCCTGTTCATCCAGCAATTGAATCACCCGCAGGGACTCGGCCACGCCGGTGGTCCCCCGCATGCTCACCACCACTGAGATGGTTTCCAGGAACTCTTCCCTGGTAGCCCCGTTCTTGAGTGCATAGGTGGCTTGGCCCAGTACGCAATTTCGGCACCCGGCCCCCAGGGCGATGGCCAGGGCCATGAGCCGTTTGGTTTTGGCATCCAGGGCCCCGTCCTGATAGGTGGCCCCGGCTTGATCCCTGACCTGTCCCAGCACATCCGGGAGCAGTTCAGCGAATCTGCCCAGGAGCTTCATCCGGTTGTTGTTCAAGTCGTTCTGACTTTCTGACATAAAGACCTCCTTTAGGGGGTTAAGGTTGAGCATCCGGCATGGTAAAAAAGTCGATTAATCGACTTTGCCTCGGCTGTCAAGGCCAAATATCCACGGCATTTTCATCATGCCGTGCCATAGGATAGGAATGCCGGACTTGACAATACGGTCCTGCCCCCTATTCTGTTTGAATGATACCTTTTGGCGCGCTGCACTCCATTATCGACGGTTTCAAGGGATGAAATGTGTACGGCCATGGCAGCGGCTTTTCCGCTTCAATCCAGAAAGGCAGGGAGATAGAAGGAGATGAAAACCAGGAAATGCAATGATCCCTTCAGCGGATGCTCGGAGCCGGGTGCGGCGAAAACAACGCCCGAGGCCCAGCTGCGGGAGATTATGGACGAGGCGGGGACCGCCTTTTTTGAGACGGACATCCACGGTCGCTTGACGGAATTCGGTAGATCCCTGTGTGCCGTTCTGGGACATCCGAGAGAAGAGATTGCAGGACGGGAGTTCGCTCATTTCATGGACGGCGAACAGGCCCGGAAGTTTCGCAAGGCCTTGGACAAGACCTGGGTCACCCACCGGGGATTTTCAAACCTTTTGTGGCCTATCCGGGATCACACGGGCAATCAGCGGATCATGGAACTCTCTGCCTATCTAATACGAGATCATGAAGGCAGGAAATCGGGCTTTCGAGGGATTGCCCGGGACGTCACCCGGGAATTCGCCACCGCCACTGCGCTCAGGGAGGCGGAGCGCCGCTATAGGCAGGAATTCGATAAGGGGATGAAGGCCAAGAAACAGACCCAGAATCTGCTGGATTTCGTGCCTTACCCCATGGTGGCCTTTACCACCACTGGAAACGTCACCTATATCAATCCCGCTTTTACCCAGGTTTTCGGATGGTCTTTGGAAGAGGTGATCGGCAGGACCATCCCCTTTGTCCCCCCGGAACTCAAGGAGCAGACGCTCAAGGATCTGAAGCGGCTGTTAAAAGAGAAGGACGACACCATCGAGACCAAGCGGATGACCAAGGACGGCCGCGTGCTGGACGTGGTGATTCGGGGCCAGATTTCTCCTGAAGAGGAAGACGACCGCTTTGGAGAGCTGTTTATCCTGCGGGACATCACCGAAGAAAGACGGTTGGAAAGAACCAATGAGGCCCTGTTTCAGATCAGCAGCGCCCTGCCGAGATATCCCCGGCTGGAGGACCTCTTGGATTATATCAGCAGCGAAGTGCGAAGGTTGTTGAACACAGAGGGCGCGGTGGTGGGACTGCTGGATGAGCAGAAGCAGGACCTTCATTTTCTGGGCGCCGCCTATGAGGATACTTCCGCCTTGAGGCATGTCAAGACAGAGCGTCATCCCTTTGAAGGGAGCATTTCAGGCAGGGCGATCCGGACCGGACGGCCCATCGTGGTGCCGGACCCGTCCAAGGACCCGGACTTCCACGCGGGTCTGGACCAGGCCATTGGATTTGAAAGCCGCAATTTCGTGGTGGTCCCCTTGGAAGGGCGGGAGAAGATCGTAGGGGTCCTGATTGCGGTGAACAAGAAGGAAGGGGGTTTTGACCCAAATGATACCAAACTGCTGACCATGATTGCCAGCACCGTGGCGCTCTCCATCGAAAACGCACGGTTTTCGGACGATCTCAAGAAGGCCTATGAGGAGGTATCAGGCCTCAACCGGGCCAAGGACAGAATCATCAACCATCTCTCCCATGAATTGAGGACCCCGGCTTCCGTGGTCCTGGCCTCTATCAATATGCTGTCCAGAAAGCTGGAAGTCTTTCCGGCACAGGAGTGGAAGCCCACCCTGGACCGGGCCCGGAGGAACCTGGAGCGGATACTGGACATCCAGTATCAGGTGGGAGATATCATGCGGGATCCCGAATACAAGACCTATTCCATGCTTTCCGTGCTGCTGGATCAATGCATGGATGAACTGGAGGCCCTGGTGGCGGAGAAAACCGGTGAGGGAGGGATTGTGCAGTGGCTGAGACAGCGCCTGGAAGAGGATTTCGGCCCCAAAGAGAGCCAGCTCGAGGAAATCAGGGTGGATGGGTTTGTAAGATCCAGAATCAATGAGTTAAAAGACCGTTTCGCCCATCGCAGGGTCCATATCCATACCCGGCTGGAGACCTCTCCTCCGGTTTGCCTCCCCCCACAGGTGCTGGAAAAGGTGGTGGACGGGCTGATCCGCAATGCCGTGGAAAACACCCCTGATAACGGAAAGATCGGGGTGTATGTCGCAGAAAAGGGGGAAGGGGTGGAACTGATGGTGGAAGATTTTGGGGTCGGCATCTCAGAGGAGGATCAAAAGCGAATATTTGAGGGATTTTTTCCCACCCAGGAGACCGTGCTCTACTCTTCCAAGCGCCCCTTTGATTTTAATGCCGGGGGAAAGGGAGCGGACCTGTTACGCATGAAGGTTTTTGCGGAACGGTATCACTTCAAGCTGGATATGGAATCCACCCGTTGCCGGTTCATCTCTCAACAAGGCGCTACCTGCCCGGGGGATATTCATGACTGCCGATACTGCCGGGAGGTGTCGGACTGTTACGGTTCAGGGGGGACCACCTTCACCCTGTTTTTTACCCGTGCCCCGGAAGCAGGCTGCCATTAGGAGCACGCGGAGGCCGTTTAAAAGGCAACGGGACCCTCACATGGGGACGTCTTCCTGGGTATAATTTTGAAACCGGGTCAATTCCTTTTGAAAGGTGAGCTTAAAGTATCCGGTGGGTCCGTTTCGCTGTTTGCCCACGATGATCTCGGCAATATTGCGATTCTCCTCTGATCTGGGATTGTAGACCTCGTCCCGGTAGATAAAGGCGATGACATCCGCGTCCTGTTCGATGGCCCCACTCTCCCGTAAGTCAGACAACTGAGGCCGCTTGTTGGGCCGGTCCTCTACCTTCCGGTTCAGCTGGGACAGGGCCACCACCGGGACATCCAGGTCTTTGGCCAGCGCCTTTAAGGACCGGGATATTTCAGACATCTCCAATTGACGGGACTCTGCCGTTGACCGGCCCTGGATCAGCTGCATATAGTCCACGATGACCAAGGTCAGTTCGGTCCGCTTTTTGAGTCGGCGGCACTTGGCCTTCATCTCCAAGACACTGATGGCGGAACTGTCATCGATGAAGATAAGCGATTCGGACAGCCGATTCGCCGATTCTGTAAGGCGCTGCCAGTCACCATCCCGCAGGTCCCCGGTCCTCAACCGGGTGGCGTTGATCCCCGAATCGAATCCCAGGAGCCTGAGACCCAGTTGCTGTTTGGACATCTCCAGGGAGAAGACGGCCACGCCTTTTTGGGTCTTCTGGGCCGCATTGTAACCGACATTTAAGGCAAAGGCGGTCTTCCCCATGCTGGGCCTTCCCGCGATGATAATCAAATCAGAAGGTTGAAGACCGGCCGTAAGCCGGTCAAACCGCTCAAACCCGGTGGGGACCCCGGTCACATAGCCGTCCAATGCAGCCGTGCTCTCCAGCTTTTTGAAGCTTCCCTTGATGACATGGTTGAGGCTGTCGAAGCCCTCCCGGATCTGACTTTCAGCAATATCAAAAATGGACTGTTCTGCGATCTCCAAAAGGGCGTCGGTCTCTTTTTCCTCCTGGAAACAGAGCTCAGAAATGACGGAGCACTGTCCGATCAACCGTCGCCTGACCGACAGATTTCGAATGATTTCCGCATAGTAAACACTCCCCGCCGAGGTGGTGACGGCCTGAACCAGTGAGCCCAGATACTCGTTTCCGCCCGCGGCCTCCAGTGCCCCCCTATCGGTAAGCGCCTTTGAAAGCGTAATGATATCAATTGGTTCCGCCCGATTATACAAATGCACCATCCGTTCAAAGAGCATCGAATGGGCCTCACGGTAAAAATCCTCCGGCGAGAGGATATCCATGACCTGGTTCATGGTATCGTTATTGAGTAATATGCTCCCCAGTATGGCCTGTTCCGCCTCATGGTTGTGAGGGGGCACCTTTAGATAGGTCTCCGAGGATTTTCCTTTTCCTTGCGCCATGGACCCCTGGTCCCGATTTCGAATGGACAAATGAAGGACTGGACTTCACAAAACCGGTATGGCCCCTTAGGCCTCTTCCGGATTCACCGTCACCCGTAGGTTGGCCGTCACCTCGGGATAGATCTTGACCGGTATATCGAATTCCCCGAGGGTTTTTATGGGCTTTTCCAGGACGATTTTCCGTTTGTCAATGCTGATTCCCTGGTTTTCCAGGGCTGAGGCGATATCCATGCTGGTGACCGATCCATAGAGCTTTCCCTCTTCACCCGCCTTTTGCGAAAGGCTTACCACCAGGGATTCCATCCGTTCTTTGAGCGTTTCTGCATCTGCTTTGACCTTAAGCCGCCTCACCTCAATTTTCTTGCTTTTGAGTTCCATGGCTTTTCGGTTCTGGGGTGTGGCTTCAATGGCAATACCTTGGGGAATCAGATAGTTGCGGCCGTATCCTTTGGCCACGTTCACCACGTCTCCCTCCAGGCCCAGTTCATCAAAATCCTGTGTTAATATTACTTCCATACGTTATATCCTCCATTGTCAAAATCAACTTTCCGCCCTCTTATGGATTTTCCTGAAATCCACCCACTGATCAAACAACCCGGCCAAGGTCAGCACGGCCAAGAAGATCTGTTGAATCATTATCAGGAAGTAGATACCGATCCTGATCCAGGAAGGCACGCGGTATTTATTCAAGAAAAATAAAATGATGGAAAGTCCGTGAAACAGATAGATCGCCAATAGGACAATCAGGGTGTTTATGGCCAAAAACTGTATATGCTTTGAGGAAAAAAATAAAGCAAAACCTGAAACGATTACGCCCCAGACGAGAGGATCCGGCGCCTTCCAGCGGTCCATGGGCCTATATTCAGGATACGGAACCCCCCTAATCCTGAACAAGGGTTTGGCAATAACAATGTTGAGCCACAGGGCGAAACCGGTCCCCAGGATCATCAGGGAGGGGTATATCTTGAGCAGGGTGGCCATGAAAGCCTTCACATAACGATCCAACTCCAGGGGGTTTTCATTTCCCGGGCCTGCCGCCTCATAGGCCTTCAGGGTGGTATTGATTTCCGACTGCAGGTAATGGAGGATCAACTCAATGGGGCCCAGATTTCGGGTCAGACCGATGATGAATAAAGATGCCAGGCCCAGGAGCGACATGAAAATGGTGCCCCAGAAAACCGTTTGCCCCAGACTGAAATTTCGCCGGAAGAGCTCGGACAGACCCAGGCCGATAAGGCTGAACTCCAAGATAAAGAGAATGATCTGCGACTGCCCCGCCAGATGCGCGGTGATCCCGATGACAAAGACCACCACTGCGGAGAGCTTGATGCCCTCGTATAGGCCCAGCCGGGTGGAATAATACAAAAAAGGCAGTGGGGTCAAAAGGCTGAGAAAGGGGCCTATAAAGGGGATCCAGGCAGAGGCCAGGATCAGAAAAGCGGCCCCCCCCGAGCATCCCAGCACATCTGTCGCTTTCATTGGGATTCCAGAATGGCAACTGCGGGGAAACCTTTAAAAACACGGATGGTTCTGTGCGCGCTTTTACGGTTTCCCGGCATTGAGCGTATTTGTCGCCTATGTTTGGTTTATCTTACGATGGATGTCGTATACGGCAGCAGGGCGATATTCCGGGCCCGTTTAATGGCCACGGTCAATTGACGCTGATGTTTGGCACAGTTACCGGAGATCCTCCTCGGCGTTATCTTTCCCCTTTCCGTGGTAAAGTACTTCAGGACCCGCACATCTTTGTAATCGATGGTCAGCGTGCTGTCCGCGCAGAATTTACAGACCTTCCGCCGGTGGAAGGTCCTTTTGAATCGTCCCCTGTTGCTGGCGCTGCTTCTGCTGTATCTTTTATTATTCATCATCCTTTTCCTCTTCTTCCTGAGCGGCCCGGGTATCCGTCTCTTCCCCTGTCTTTTCGGCTTTCTCCGCCTCTGCCTCCGCCTTGAGCGCCTCTGGATCGGCATCCTGGCTCAATTGAATGGTCTGAGATTTCAGGATGTTATCGTCTAGGCCCAGTTGTCTGTGGATCTCTACGGTAATGCCGGGCTCGCCGCAGAATTGCATGAGCACATAGTAGCCCTTGTTGTATTTTTGGACGTCGTAAGCCAAATCCCTTTTTCCCCATTCATCGATCTTGGTCACCACCCCTTTGTTGTTTTCAACCAGGGTGCTGAACTTGGCCACGATCTCTTCGCAGGCTTCATCCGCCAGGTTGGGATTGATGATGTAAACGGTTTCATAATGCCTCATCTCTTAGATTCTCCTTTCGGCCTTTTTCCTGTTGAGGATGGATTGGTTCTCTGCCCCGATCCGATCGGGCGGTTCAGAGAACAAGGAGGTTGTTAAAACCAAAACTTGTATTTTTATCAACCAAATGGTCCCATGTCAAGCAATTAATCGGTTCTCAAGGGTTTCCGCTTCCTGAGTTACTCAAATCGATTCCGGACCGAAAACCCCTGATCCCGACAGAGTAAATCCCGTTCCGCATCCCTGAGATCCTGCACAATCATTTCGCTCACCATTTCATCAAAGGTGGTCTTGGGGGCCCATCCCAGCTCTTCTTTGGCCAGGCTGGCATCCCCCAACAGGGAGAACACCTCAGTGGGCCTGAAATAATCCGGATCCACGGCCACAATACAGCGGTGGGTGTTTCGGTCATATCCCTTTTCATCCCTGCCCTCGCCTTCCCATTGGATGTCAAAGCCCAGGTTTTGACCGGCAGTGGTGACAAAATCCCGCACGGACCGCTGTATGCCGGTGGCAATCACATAGTCCTTGGGATGATCCTGCTGCAGCATAAGCCACATGAGCTCCACATAATCCCGGGCGTGTCCCCAGTCTCGTTTGGCATCCAGGTTTCCCAAATAGAGGGTGTCCTGAAACCCCAGCTTGATTCTGGCCAGTCCCCGCGTGATTTTTCGGGTGACAAAGGTCTCCCCGCGAATGGGGGATTCGTGATTGAACAGAATGCCGTTACACCCGTAAATGCCATAGGCTTCCCTGTAGTTCACCGTAATCCAGTAGGCATACAGTTTGGCTACCGCATAAGGTGAACGGGGATAAAAGGGGGTCTTTTCAGTCTGGGGCGTTTCCTGCACCAGCCCGTACAATTCGGAGGTGGATGCCTGGTAGAACCGGGTCCTTTTTTCCAGGTTCAGAATACGAATGGCCTCCAATATCCTCAGCGCCCCCAGGGCGTCCGCATTTGCCGTATATTCAGCGGTTTCAAAAGAGACTTTTACATGACTCTGGGCCGCCAGATTGTAGATTTCATGGGGTTGGACCTGCTGGATGATCCTGATGAGATTGGTGGAGTCGGTCAGATCCCCGAAATGGAGGAAGAAGTGCCGGTCCGTTTCATGGGGGTCTTGGTAGAGATGATCAATCCGGTCCGTATTAAACAGAGAAGACCGTCTTTTGATGCCGTGAACCTCATATCCCTTTTGGAGCAACAGCTCCGCCAGGTAGGCACCGTCCTGGCCGGTGATTCCGGTGATGAGCGCTTTTTTCATATGGGTTTTCTCCTATGGCTGGTTTTGCATTTCCGCTTCCACCATCATCCGGGCCACATCCCGCATCTTGTATCGGGCATGCCATCCCAGCCTGCGGGCGGCCTTCCCGGGGTTGGCCCTTGCGGTCAATATGTCGGTGGGACGATAAAGCGTATCATTGCTCTCCACATGGGCTTCCCAGTCCAGGCCGACAGCGGCGAACGCCTCCTGAACAAAGTCTGCCAACCGGTTGGTCTCCCCCGTGGCAATGACGTAGTCATCAGGTTCTTTTTGTTGAAGCATGAGCCACATGGCCTCCACATATTCGGGGGCCCAGCCCCAGTCCCGCTGGACCGATATGTTTCCAAGCGTGAGCTTTTCCTGTTTTTTGCGGGCAATACGGCAGGCGGCATCTGCGATCTTGCGCGTCACAAAGCGTTTGGGCCTCAGGGGAGATTCATGGTTGAACAGGATCCCTGAACATGCAAAGAGCCCATAGGCTTCGCGATAGTTTGCCACATGCCAGAAAGCAGCTGATTTGGCCACGGCATAGGGACTTCTGGGGTGAAACGGGGTGGTCTCATCCGCGGCCTCACCGTCCGTATTCCCGAAACACTCGCTGGAGGCCGCATTATACAGCCGGATGGGGCCCCCCAAAAAACGGATGGCTTCCAGTAAATTCAAGGTACCGATGCTGATGCTGTCAAACGCCTCCACGGGCTGATCAAAGGAAAGGGCCACAGAGCTTTGGCCGGCCAGATTAAACACCTCATGGGGTTGTACCTTTTTGAGAACCTGGAGCACGCTCCGGAATTCTTTGAGGGAGGCGGATTCCACTTCCACCTGGTCCCGGATTCCCAGCTTTATCAGATTGGTGAAGGCGGACATCTGGGCGTCCCGGGAGGCCCCCACCACCCAATACCCCCGATTCAGGAGCCATCTGGCGAGGTAGGCCCCGTCCTGGCCCGAGATCCCGAAAATCAATGCGGTCTTTCCCATTCAATCTCCTAAAATGGTGGTCCTATGTCAGTACCCGGTCGGGGCGCCGGATCCGGGAACCGGCCCTACTTGTCCAAAAGCAGCTTCTCCACAGCTTGGGCCGAAAGGCCTGTGACATGAAGGGATTTGTGCTTTGATCGTGTTCCTGAGACAATCTGTATGTCCCTTTTGGGCACCCTCAGCTTCTTGGCCAGGAGCTGAATAAGGGCCTTGTTGGCCTTTCCTTCCAGGGGCGGGGCGGTCAACTTAATTTTATAGCCGTTTGGGTCTTTTCCCACGACCTCGTTTTTAGAAGACCTGGGCAACACCTTTATGCTGATGAAGGTTTCCGGGGGCTCTGCCATGGACAATGCTTCGGTCGTCACCCCAGTCTAACTGCCAATTGTGCCAGGCTTCTGACCAGAAAGGACTGAACAAAAATGATGGCTAAGATGACGAGGATCGGGGTGAAATCGATGCCCCCGAGGTTTAAGGGGATCCGCCTTCTGATCTGGTAGAGCACGGGTTCTGTCACATTGGTCAAAAATCGTACGATGGGATTGAAGGGATCCGGATTCACCCAGGAAATGACCGCCCGAGCAATAATGATCCACATATAGAGGGTCAATCCAATATCGATAATCTTGGCCACAGCGGCCAGCAAATTGCCTATGACAAACATGGTATGGAAGTTCCTCCTTCCCCGTTTTCAGCCCCACGCACAGTTCTTGCAGGCGACCCCGGGCGGTGTCGCCTATAGGCGGGGGTAAAAAAAAGGCATGTCAGAGCAGGCCATAAGCCGGGTCCTGTTTCTCAAAGGGGTTACCCACCGTTGAGACGATGACCATTCATCTAGCCCCAATGTTGCCATTGAGGTCCAGCAGCCTACCCGGGAACTCGGACGGACCGTCCTCAAGCGTTCCCCTATTTGGCCTTGCTCCAGGCGGGGTTTGCAGAGCCCCCGCCGTCGCCGGCGGGGCTGGTGAGCTCTTACCTCACCGTTTCACCCTTACCCGGCACTCAGTCACCGGCCCGCATTTATAGGTGAAATGCGGATCTGCCACCTATCTCCGCCCACTACCAATGGGAGGATCAAATAGGGGCCTGAGTGCCGGGCGGTTTGCTTTCTGTTGCACTTTCCTTCCCGTCGCCGGGACTGGGAGTTACCCAGCGCCTTGTCCTTTGGAGCCCGGACTTTCCTCCCCCTTGCCCAAGGCAAGGCAGCGGTCATCTGTCCTGCTCCGACATGCCCGATTTGTCGTCCTCAACCCTTCCCCGCGTGGCGCCCTCGTCCTGACCAAGTGGGCGTCCGGGTTCGGGGGTGGCGCGGTTTTCCTGAAAGCGCCTGTCCTCTCCCCAGTAGATGATGCGGTAGCAATTGGGACAGCGCATGAGCTGGTCTCCGCGGATCAGTTCATTGAACTTTTGAGGGGGGATTCCCAGGTGGCATGCCTGGCACACCCCCTTGATTACCGGGGTTACGGCCACGCCGCCCTTTTTCCCCCGTAGGGAATCATACCGGCTCAGGAGGGTCCCGTCAATATCCTTGGTGAACTGTTCCCTTTGGGTCTGGAATGTCCCCAGGGCCTCCTCCAGGGCCGCCTGCTCTTTCAATACCCCGTCGCGATCTTCCTCGAACTGACGGGTTCCTTCCCGGACCCTCTGCTCGCCCATTTCACATTCTCCCCTCAGGGCCTCCATCTCTTCCATATATTCGATGAGGCGGTCTTCCAGAAGCGCTTTTTGCCGCTTTAGCTCGTCAAGCTCTTTTAGCGCCGCCCGGTATTCCTTATTGGAGTTTATGCTGGAGAGTTTGACCTCCGCCTTTTTAAGACGGTTTTCAAGGTCCTCCACCTCCTGCTCAGTGGCCCGTGACTCCTGCTCGCAGGCCTTGAACCGTTGTTGTCCTTCATCCAAGGTGCGTTCCAGGGCCTCCAAGTCTTGTTTCAGCCGTTCCATGCGCTGGGGTCCGGCCTCCTTTTTGGCCTGGATATCCATAATATGCGTATCACAATCCTGGATCGCAATCAAAAGCCTCATATTTTCTTCCAAATTCTTTACCTCTGTCATGCCTGCACGCTTTGTGTTTCGGTCCGTCAATACATGGGATCGGTTTCGTTTTCATGGATCTGAAACTGCACTGTCCATCCTTTTGCACCACATCGTGCCGCGAGATGCCTCGAAAATGCCGTGAACGCCGCCTTTTCGGTCCTGAAATGGCCGCCGTCCAGCAGCGCAATGCCTAAGGTGGCTGCCTCCAATGCCGTATGGTGCCCCACATCCCCGGTTAGGAGCAGGTCGGCCCCTTTTTGGTGGGCAAGTCTTACCAGGCTTCCCCCTGATCCGCCTACCACGGCCACCCGTCTGATGGGTCGGCGCTCTTCTCCCACCCGGGTCAGCTGACGGGTGGCGCCCAGGGCCTTGCTCACCTTCAGGGCAAAGTCTGCCAGTGGGATGGACCCGGGGAGGTCCCCGATCCTTCCCAGACCGACCTGCTCAAAGGCTGACGCAGGGCTTAACACCGCCACATGGTCAAGCCCCAGCAGCTGGGCCAGCATGTCGTTAATCCCCCCTTGGGCCGCATCCAGATTGGTGTGGGCTGTCACGATGGCGATCCCTTGGGTTAAGGCGACCCCGATCACGTCGCCCGGATACGTCGTGGTCTCTATGTGGGAAATGGGCTTGAAGATCAAGGGGTGATGGGTAAAGAGGACCTGGGCATGGGCGTTTGCGGTGAGCCGGACCGCCTCCAGGGTGGGGTCCAGGGAGACGAACACGCGGTTTACCGGCATGGAGAGATCGCCTACCTGGAGCCCGGGATTATCCCAGGGTTCAGCCAGTTCGAGCGGTGCAATGCGCTCCAGCATCTCCATAAAGTGCCTTACCTCAAATGCCATGCCAGACTACCCGTGTCCCCAAAAAGTGAAAGGGCGCATCCTGTGAGAGGATCCGCCCTTTGGGTCAATCACGCCACCATGGGGCAATAGAATAACGCGGAACAACCATTGTGTAACAGATGTTTTGGATAACATGTTTATTTCTGGTGGGCCCACCTGGGTTCGAACCAGGGACCTACCGGTTATGAGCCGGTGGCTCTTCCAGCTGAGCTATGGGCCCTCATAGGCTTCCGTTAATCCGTATAAAATGCGTATCCGGTAAAAATATGTCAAGCAAAATATAGTGGTTGGGTCTTGACATCAGCTTTCCATAAAGCTTTTCAATTTTCTGCTTCGGCTGGGGTGTCTCAGTTTTCTAAGGGCTTTGGCCTCTATCTGCCGGATCCGTTCGCGGGTGACACAGAAATCCCGTCCCACTTCTTCCAGGGTGTGATCCGCCTTTTCCCCGATGCCGAACCGCATCCTGAGGACCTTTTCCTCTCTCGGGGTCAGGGTGGTGAGCACCCGCCGGGTCTGTTCGGCCAGACCGAAATTGACCACCGCATCCCCGGGGGACAGGATGTTCTTGTCCTCTATAAAATCGCCCAGGTGACTGTCTTCCTCTTCCCCGATGGGGGTTTCCAAGGATATGGGTTCTTTGGCAATCTTCAAGACCTTGCGCACCTTTTCAAGGGGAAACTCCATCTTTTCGGCAATCTCTTTGGAGGTGGGTTCTCGACCGTGTTCCTGAACCAGGTATCGGGAGGTCCGCATGAGCTTGTTAATGGTCTCGATCATGTGAACCGGAATACGGATGGTCCGGGCCTGGTCTGCAATGGCCCGGGTGATGGCCTGCCGGATCCACCAGGTGGCATAGGTGCTGAATTTGTATCCCCGCTGATATTCAAACTTGTCCACCGCCTTCATCAGGCCGATATTGCCCTCCTGAATGAGGTCCAGGAACATGAGCCCCCGGTTGGTATATTTCTTGGCAATACTGACCACCAGCCTCAGGTTGGCCTGGATAAGTTCGGCCTTGGCCTTGTTGGCCTTTTCCAGGCTCCCCTCCACCTTTTTCAATTTCAATTTCAACTGCCTGGGGGTCATGTTGGAGCGTTCCTTGACATCGTCAATCATGGCCAGGCCCCGGTCGGCCTTGGCCTTCAACTCCACCAATTCCCCTTTTGTCAGGCCCAGGGGTTTGACCACATGATCGGCTTTGGCCGTTTTGGGGAGTTTGCCAATACATTTGTTGACATAGGAGATGGATTTGCCGCCGGCCCGCAGCATGCATTCTGCAATGTCCTTTTCTGCCTGGTCTACCTCTGCCATAAACTGGCGAAAACGGTCCACCATCAGGTCGATCTGCCGCTTTTCGAGACTGAAAGAGCCCGCCAAGGCCATGATCTTCTTCTGATCCTCCTTTATTTGTAGAGCCAGGGTCTTCTTTTTCTTATCAGAGCATTTGCTGCTCATCTTTTGGCGCCTTTTTGCGCGCAGTCCCTGGTTGAGCTCCCTCATCTGTTCGATAAGGCCTAAGAGCGAATCCTTCCGCTCCCCCATATGCACGTAACTGTCGTCATCTTCCAGGTCGTTGATGACATCCTTCAGTTTGACCGCCCCTGCCACCAGCTCCTCCCCCAGATCAATGATATGCTCTACCCCCACCGAGCAGAGGAGGAGGGTTTCAAGGGCCTCCTTTTCGCCGGCCTCGATTCGCTTGGCGATCTCCACTTCCCCCTCGCGGGTCAAAAGAGAAATCCGTCCCATTTCCCTCAGGTACATCTTGACCGGATCCGATCCCCGGGAGGAGGCATCCGGCAGCTCAAAGGATGCCGCGGTTTTGTCTTCTGGCGCGACGGTCTTTTTCTGGGCCTTCCTGTCTTTTTCAATCTTCTTTTTGGCCGCCTCGTCAATCACCATGATGTCCAATTCCTCGAACATCATCATCAGATCATCAATATGCTCTTCAGAGGACACAATATCGTCAGACAGGTCATCGTTTAATTCTTCAAAGGTGATATAGCCTCTATCCTTTCCGTTATCGATGAGCCGCTTTAAATTGACTATGTCGTTATTTTTGTCCATTCCATTACCTCCCCAAGGCCTTTTTCCCCGAACAAAATCCAGGCGGGCCTTCTGCCTTTAATCTGAGAAGCCTGTTCATGGCCGCAGGATCTCCCTGGGCCTGCTTAAAAGAGTCTGAGATTTTTTTGTGGTATGCCTTTGCCTCGATCTCTTGGATGGCCTGTTGCACCTCCTGCTTGGAGTAAATACAGTTGGAAACCAGGGTTTCTCTGAATTTTATTCGCATCTCTTCACTGTCAAGACTTTCCTCCAGCCTATCCGGCAGGAATTGCCCCTCTTGGCGATAGGCCTCAAATACAGCGGCCACGATCCCGATGACCAGCGGGTCTGAAAGGAGGGTGCGGCAGTCGCAGTCCATCAACCGCTGGACCGTATCGGGATGATGGAGGACCAGGTTCAGGAGTTGAAAATCCCCGATACTCCCCTCCACCCGGGACGCCGCCACCCGTGCCCGAATCCCCCGTTCAAAGGAATCCGGGGAGAGGGTCTTTTGAAGGGCCTCCATTTCGGACAGGATGACCCCTTCTTTGATTTCGGTTTTTTGGCTGATGCGACTGACATACAGGGACCGTTGAGCCCTGTTGCGGACCTTTAACAGGACCGGAAGCATTTCCTTCAATAGGGCGATTTTCCCCTCAATACCGGTATGGGCCGGGGACAATTTTTGCTCCAGGTAAAAGTCGAACAGGGGCGTGGCCCGCTCCAGTATCTGCAGGAAGGGCTCCGGGCCATTCTCCCTCAAAAACGTATCCGGGTCGTGACCGTCCGGGAGGACCACGGCTTTTGCAGACAACCCCTCATTCAAGAACAAGGGAAGGCTCTTCAAGGCCGCAGTCCTGCCTGCTTCGTCTGAATCAAACACCACGATAGCCTCTTTGGCGTACCCTTTGATTTTTCGGATGTGTTCCCCGGTCAGGGCGGTGCCCAGGGTGGCCACGGTCTCGTTGACCGCATGCCGTCTCAAGGCCAAAAAATCCAGATAGCCTTCCGTAATGACGGCCCGTCCCGCCTGCCTTATGGCCTCAAAGGAGGCGTGCAGACCATAGGGAAATTCCCCTTTGTGAAAAATGGGGGTCTCCGGCGTGTTTAGATACTTGGGCAGGGCATCATCAAGGACCCTCCCCCCGAACCCGGTGACCCGTTCCCTCAGGTTCAAGATAGGAAACATGATCCGTCCCCTGAAGCGATCATAATAGCCCCCGTTCTTTTTGGGGATGATCAGTCCCGCCTGTACCGCTGTCTTCGGGTCAATATGCTGACGCTTCAGGTCGGTATAAAGCCCTTCCCACTCATCAGGGGCATAGCCCAAGCGGAATTCCCTGATGATGGACTGTGGAAGCCCCCGGTGTTTCAGGTACTCCATGCCGGGCCTTCCCTGTTTCGGGTCCGCCAGTTTTTTCTGAAAAAAACCGGCCGCGGCTTCATTGGCCGCGAAAAGCCTCTTTCTAAGCTCGCTCTTTTCCCTCTCCCTGGTGGCGGAGACCCCTTCATCCATGGGAATATGGTACCGTTCGGCCAGATCCCTGAGTGCCTCGGGAAAGGTGTAGTTGTGGTAGGCCATCCAGAAGGCGAAGATATCCCCCCCCTTTTTGCAGCCAAAACAGTGGAACATCTGCCGTTCACTGCTCACGGTGAAAGAGGGGTCCTTTTCCGCATGAAAGGGACAGAGCCCGGAATAATTCTTTCCGGTCTTTTTAAGCTGAACAAACTGGCCGATGAACTCCACAATGTCCACTTGCCGCTTTAGCTGGTCTTTGACGGATTCCGAGATACCCATTTTAGGCTCCTATTAGAGAGGCTCCGTCCCGCACTGAACCGGGTCCCCAGACACGGCTGGCGGCCTCGCCCCCCGGCCGCAGAATCCGCGTGGGACCAGACAAGAAGCGCTTTTTCAGACCCCAAAGGGGTCCAACCCCCTGGTGAGTGGAAGAATATGAAGCGTTGGGGATAGGCAAGTCGGATCGGGCAAAGCATCTAAGGGCATCACCGGAGAACGTGTCCGGCAGCTGAACATATGGGACAACCTGATCTGTATGTGCAATCATGCAGGCTCTATAAAAAAAACCCGTTAAATGTTGGTACAGCCCGTTGCCGCATCTTTTTACCGCAAACTGACCGGGTTTGAGACGGATTTGTTGAATTCCTCGATGGCCAGCTTTATGCAGGCAGAAATGATCCAGGCATCTGATTTATGAGGCCAACAACCTTCCGGCGATCTTGCTGACCTCCTTGCCCTGGGCCTGGCCGGCCATTTTACCCATGGCCGTTTTCATTACCGTGCCCGTATCCTTGGGACCCCGGGCCCCGAGTTCGGTAATAATGCCGCGCAGGGTGGCCTCGATTTCTTCAGGAGAAAGCTGTTGGGGCAGATAGTCGTAGCAGATGGCGATCTCGTTTTCTTCCTTTTGCGCCAGGTCCTCGCGTCCGCCGGCCCTGAATTCGCCCGCGGCCTCTTTGCCTTTTCTGATGTGTGAGGAGATGACCGATTGGATCTCATCATCCGATAATTCACGACCCTTTTCCACCTGCAGGTTTTTCATGGCGGATCTCAGCATCCTCAGGGTGGAAACGCGGATCTCGTCCCTGGCCTTCATGGCCTTTTTGAAATCCTGGGTAATCTTCTCATTGAGCGACATGCCGATAACACCCCTCAAAAGGGTTGACGCTTTTTATTCCTCCAAAAAAATCCCAAACTTTTAGTATAGGACATTTATGCTTAATGTCAACCCTCAATCTAAAGGTAAGCGTCATGGTCGGATATTTCAAGTTCGCGTTTCAGCATCTTCACATGCCCTGATGGCCTGTCTTAAATCAAGACTCCCGTCATAAAGGGCCCTTCCCGTGATCATGCCCATGACGCCGTCTTCTTGGAGCGGCAATAGATCCAGCACATCTTCAATGGTGGAGATCCCTCCCGAGGCGATGACAGGGCATCCAATGGATCTGGCCAAGGTTTGTGTGGCCGTCACGTTGCAGCCCGTCTTCATGCCGTCCCGCTGTATGTCCGTATAGATAATGGCGGCCAGGCCCTCGTGCTCAAATTGTTTTGCCAGGTCCAGGGGGGTGATGGGGGTCTCCTCGGTCCACCCTTCAACGGCCACCCGATCCCCTTTGGCATCCAGGCCCAGGATAATCCGGCCTGGATAGGCCCGCAAGGCCCCTCGCACAAAGGCCGGATCCTTGTGCGCAACGGTCCCCAGGATCAGGTACCTCAGCCCCAGGTCCAGGTAGGCCCGTAAGGTGGTCATGTCCCGTATTCCGCCACCCAGCTCCACAGGGATGGGGACGGCCTTGACAATCTGCCGGATGGCCGCATGGTTGACCGGTTTTCCCTCCACCGCTCCATCCAGGTCCACGAGATGGAGCCTTTTGGCCCCCTGTTCAAACCATTTCTTGGCCATCTCTGAGGGCGCATCGGAGAAGACGGTCTCCTCGTGCATGAGACCCTGTTTAAGCCGAACACACCGGCCCCCCTTAATATCTATGGCGGGAATAACGAGCATGAGTGTTTATTCCTCCGGCGCCTTGGAAGGACCCGGCAGCTGGTCCGATATCTGTTTCAGTCCCAGGATGGCCAGCTGTCCCGCAGTCAGCCAGCGGCCGCCGCTCTTGATATAGGTGGAAAAATCAAAAAGATTCTCAAACAGCGATTGCTGGGTCTTGTTAAAATTGCGTCGCCAGATCACCGATCCGTCCGCAGGATGGACCAGGTAGAGGTCAAAGGCCACGGAGGCAGGCCGTTCTGCGGCAAAGTCCGTGCCTTCCCGCTCGCGCCATCTATAGATATATCCGGCCAGCACTGCATCCGCACCAAAGGTGTTCCCCACCTCCTGCAGGAGCTTTACCGGGCGCATGCCCACTTGGCTGTCCGAGCTCAAGATCTTTTCCACCACTCCCCGGGCCTGGCCCGGAGGCGCCAACTCCCATTTTTTCCGGGAAACCACCAGGTCGAAGAGCTCGTCGGTGAGCCCCTCCACTGCAAAACGGGGCACCGGATAGGACATGAGGGCAGACCCGGTGACCGGATTGCGAAAGACCTCGGGCGCCTCTCCTTCTGATATGGCCGCCTTAAATCCCATCACCACCACTCGGCTTATGGGGGCCGTTGACGCGGCTTCCGTCTGAGAGGGGGCCTTTTTGGGGGAGCATCCCGCCATCATGGTTGTGAAGCAGAGGAGTGCCAGTACACAGAAAAGATGAGGGGTGCGCTTTATAAGCTGTTTAGGCATGAACGCTCCGCCGTTTAAAAGGCTCCTTTGGTGGTGGCCAGTCGCCCGCCCAAACGGGGCTCCACAGCGGTGGCTTGATCCAGGGATCTACCAAAGGCCTTGAACATGGCCTCGGAGATGTGATGGGGCTCTTCTCCGGTTAGAAGATCAATGTGCAGGGTGATGCCGGAGTGAACGGTCAGGGCCCTGAAAAACTCCCGCATCAACCTCAGATCAAATGTACCGGTACGGGTGTGGTGCAGCGGGACCTCATAGGCAAGGTATGGACGGTTGGATATATCCAGGGCCACCCGGACCAGGGCCTCGTCCATGGGAATGGTGGCCTCTCCGTAACGCCTGATGCCGCTTCTCTCCCCCAGGGCCTCTTTGAGGGCCTGACCCAGGCAGATGCCGATGTCTTCCACCGTGTGATGGTCATCCACTTCTGTATCCCCTTTGGCCTCAAGGGTTATCTTCATGAAGCCGTGGGCGGCCATGAGATCCAGCATGTGGTCTAAGAAGGGAATCGGGGTACGGACCTGAGACGGTTCCGCAAGGTCCAGGTCGAGGGTCAGGGCGATCTCCGTTTCCTTGGTTTTCCGCTCTATGGTGGCTGCTCGACTCATGGGTCAATTCCTATTTTGAGGGAAATGTAAGGCCGCTTTTTTGCCGGCCGTCAGCGTGAGGTGGGGTTTTGAAAAGCGGCGAAGAGTGGTGGAGATGAGGGGATTCGAACCCCTGACCTGTACGTTGCGAACGTACCGCTCTCCCACCTGAGCTACACCCCCACTTTTTGCTGTTCAAAAGACCCTGACCCGTATGGAAGCTTGGGGAAAATCGGTCGTTTATGGCGAACCGATCCGGTTAATTGTAAGACTTAACCTTTAATTATACATATATTTAGGCTAAAATCAATGCCTTTTTACATGGGTCCCCGCAAAATTATTTGACAATGCCTGCGGTTGTGGTAAGAATATGCCCATGCCCCCGTAGCTCAGGTGGATAGAGCACCAGATTCCTAATCTGGGTGTCGTGCGTTCGAGTCGCGCCGGGGGCACCATGGCGCTTTCGTCCCTTCCCGCAAAGATTTTTCCTGCTTTTGAAAATGCTCAGCGAGCGCATTCCGCTGCTTATCGGAGCGAAGCGCAGATCCCGACCAGTCGGGGCTGCGGGGTTCTTCAATTTGATCACGTCTTGATATGAGGGACAGATGGCCTTATGTGGGGCAGGGTGGACCAAAGATCCCATGGATGTTTATTTCCAGTTGATTTTGGGGGCCTTGCGCTCGGGGAGCCGGGTGTATGTGGGCTTGGGGTACCCGATCATCATGGGGTAGTGGTAGGGGTGCCCATCCGGGACCCCCACGGCATCCCTCACGCCTTCGGAAGCCTGCAAGGCGCCCTGAACCAGCCCGGCCCAGCAGGTCCCCAGCCCCAGCTTGGGAGCGGCCAGGTCAAGATAGGAAAGGGCCAGGATCACGTCCACCATGCCGGTGGTGGCCTCTTGCGGTGCCGAGGCGAGGATTAGTGCGGGTGCGCTCCAGGTGACCGAGTTGTAGCCCTTGTCCCAGGCGTCGGCGATGACGGGGAAGTAGGGGGGGACGGAATCAGGGGCCTGGGCCAGGACCTTGCGCATCCACTCCACGGTGCGTTGGGCAATTTTCCTGAGTTCATCCGGATGGGTGAAGACCGTCCACTCCACCAGTTGACGGTTGCCGCCGCTGGGAGCGTACCGCGCAATCTCGATGAGTCGTCTAAGCCTTTCCTTTTCCACGGGCTGGTCCCTGAAGGATCGGATGGATCG
>JAIPDZ010000015.1 GCA_021737425.1 Deltaproteobacteria bacterium | reverse complement strand
ACGGATTATGCCCAGGACCAGCTGGGGGACATTGTGTTTGTGGAACTCCCGGGAGTGGGGGAGCGGTTTAAACAGGGAGACGTCTTCGGCACCGTGGAGTCGGTCAAGGCGGTGGCCGAGCTGTTTATGCCTGTTTCCGGTGAAATCACTGAGATCAACGAGGCCCTGACCGATGCCCCGGAGCTGGTCAACACCAGCCCCTATGACCAGGGATGGCTGGTGAGAATCGGCCCGGATCAGGCAGCGGATCTGAATGCGCTCATGGACCGGGAGGCCTATCGCAGGCTTTTGGAAGGAACGGCATAAATGCGGTATCTGCCCCATACGGATGAAGAGATTGCCGCCATGCTGGAAAGCATGGGGGCAGAGCGCCTGGAGGATCTCTTTGCGGCCATTCCTGAGGCCTGTCGCCCGGATGATCCCCCTGATATCCCGGGCCCCTTGACCGAATGGGATTTGCGAGCACACATGGATCAGGCTTCAGGCCGCATGGGGGTGGGTGCCCCCTATGGCGCTTATCTCGGTGGGGGCCGTTATGATCATTATATTCCGGCGTTTATCCCTGCGCTTCTGAGCCGCTCTGAGTTCACCACCGCGTACACCCCGTACCAGGCGGAGATCAGCCAGGGGACGCTTCAGGGCATCTACGAGTTCCAGACCCTCATCTCCCGGTTCTTAGGGATGGAGGTGGCCAATGCCTCCCTGTATGACGGGGCCTCGGCACTGGCCGAAGGGTTGCTCATGGCCCATCGCATCACCCGTGGAAAACGGGTGGCCCTCTCCGGAGTGATTCATCCCCATTACCGCCAGGTGGTGCGGTCTTATCTAAGACCGGCCGGGGTGGAGATGACGGAGCTTCCCTGGCAGGCGGACGGCAGGACCGATCTGGATGGACTGAACCAGATGGATGATCTGGCAGGGGTGGCAATCCAATCCCCCAATTTTTTCGGGTGCATTGAAGATTTAAAACTAATCAGCGCTATCTGCTCGGAAAAAGAGGCCCTTTTGGTGACTTGTTTTACGGAGCCATTGGCCTACGGGCTTTTTACGTCTCCGGGCAGTCAGGGGGCCCACGTGGCGTGCGGCGAAGGGCAAAGCCTGGGCATTCCCATGGGTTACGGCGGACCCGGATTGGGCCTCTTTACCACCCGCAGGGGTTATGTTCGACAGATGCCCGGCAGGCTGGTGGGAAAGACCTCGGATACGCAGGGGAAACAGGGGTTTGTGCTCACCCTGGCCACGCGGGAGCAGCACATTCGACGGGAAAAGGCCACCTCCAACATCTGTACCAACAGCAGCCTGTGCGCCCTGAATGCGGCCATGTATATGGCCGCGCTGGGAGGACCCGGCATTCGCGAGTTGGCTCAACTCAACCATGACAAGGCCGCCTATCTCAAGGCGGGACTTAGGGAGATCGGATGCAGCATACCCTTTGATGCCCCGACCTTCAATGAGTTCGTGGTCGCGTTCCCAGGGGCAGGCGAGGAGGTGTATGGAAGGCTTTTGGAGAAAAGGGTGGTTGCCGGTCTACCCCTGGCGCCATATGCCCCGGATTTAAAGGGCCACTACCTGATGTGCGTTACGGAAACCAAATCAAAATCAGATATAGACCAATTGATTGCACAAGTTGGGGAGACCGTATGACACAGAAACCGTCAGCCTTTGGCATGATTCAGGAAGAGCGCCTTTTATGGGAAAAGGGGAAGGCGGGGAGATGCGCCTTTTCCATGCCCCAAAGGGATGTGGAACGGGCGGAAATGGATTCAGCGCTTATGGGAGACATCCCGGATTTACCCGAACTCAGTGAGGTGGACCTGGTTCGGCACTACACGCGCCTATCCCAGTGGAATTTCGGCGTGGATACGGGGATGTATCCGTTGGGTTCCTGCACCATGAAGTACAATCCCAAGCTCCATGACCGGTGTGCCGGGCTTCCGGGGTTTGCCGGCGCCCATCCCTTGCTCCCGGTCCAGTGGGCCCAGGGGGTGCTGCAACTCATGTTCAGACTGGAGCGCCTGTTGGTCGCCATCACCGGGATGGATGCGGTATCGCTGCAGCCCGCTGCGGGGGCCCAGGGGGAGCTGGTGGGGATGCTCATGATGCAGGCCTATCACCGGGATAGAGGCGAAAACCGCACAGCCATTCTGGTGCCGGATACGGCCCACGGCACCAACCCGGCCAGTGCAACCCTGTGCGGATTCAAACCCGTGGGGGTGAAGTCCAATGCGGCAGGCATCCTCACCCCCCAGGCGGTGGCCGGGGTCATGGATGAACAGACGGCCGGTATCATGGTCACCAATCCCAACACCCTGGGGTTTTTTGAGGAGCATATCCAAGAGATCTGCCACATCGTTCACCAGAAGGGCGGACTGGTCTACTGCGACGGCGCAAACCTGAATGCCGTCATGGGCGTGGTGGATATGGCAAAGAGCGGCGTGGACGTGCTCCACCTGAACCTGCACAAGACGTTTTCGTCCCCGCACGGCGGCGGGGGCCCGGGTGCCGGACCGGTTTGTGTTAAACAAACACTTGAGCCTTTCTTGCCTATCCCTCGGATTATAAAGGAAAAAGGCCAGTATGATTTGTCAGAAAAATACCCCCGGTCCGTGGGGAGGATCCACGCCTTTTATGGAAATGTAGGGGTCATGATCCGGGCCTATGCCTACATTTTGAGCATGGGGGCTCAAGGCTTGAACAGGGCCAGCCGGATGGCGGTTTTGAACGCCAATTATATCAAGGAGCAGCTCAAGGCGTATTTTCACCTCCCTTACGACAGGCCCTGTATGCATGAGTGCGTGTTCTCAGATCAATACCAAAGGCCCCGGAAGGTGACCACGCTGGATATGGCCAAGCGCCTCATGGATTACGGGTTCCATCCGCCCACCGTCTATTTTCCATTGGTGGTGAACGGGGCCATCATGGTGGAGCCCACGGAGACGGAATCCAAGGAGGAACTGGATCATTTCATAGCAGCCTGCCAGGCCATCGCCAAAGAGGCAGAGACGGATCCCGATCTTCTTCTAAAGGCCCCCCATCAATTGAAGCTGCGCCGTTTGGATGAGACCCTGGCGGCCAGGAAACCTTGCCTAACAGGGTAAAGAGGGGTCGGAGTTCATCAGACATGGATGCCGCTCCCCCCCTGCGAGACCTGCGTCAGCCCTGGTTAATGATCGATATTCCCCGAATGGATTACGAGAAGGCCCTGGACTTGCAGCATGCCCTGGTTGATGCCAAATATAGGGGAGGGGCGAAGCATAACCTGGTCTTGATGCTGGAGCACCCTCCGGTCTTCACCTTTGGCCGACGAGGAGGGAGGGAATTTCTCCTGAAGGATGACGCCTTTCTGAGGGCCCACGGGATCACGTCCTTTCAGGTGGAGCGGGGCGGATTCGTGACCTATCACGGACCGGGCCAGCTGGTGATCTACCCGATTATCAATCTCAGAGAGACGGGGTGGGGTGTGATGGACTTGGTCCAGGCCCTGGAGGATATGGTGATCCGCTTGACCGCGGATTGGGGTATCTATTGTGAACGAAACCCCCTCAACCGGGGGGTATGGGTGGGCAATCGAAAGCTGGCCAGCATCGGACTCGCCATCCGACACTGGATTACCTTTCACGGTATGTCCATTAATATCAATCCATCCCTGGAGCCCTTTACGTGGATGCATCCCTGCGGCCTCACCGGTATCCAAGCGACCTCTATGGCCCGGGAATTGGGATATGATGTTTCTATGGTGAAGGTGCGTGAGGCCGTCAAAACGCACCTCAAAACCGCATGGGCCCTTGAGCTTATGGAGGGGAGCCTGGAGGGGGTGATGGAGATGATCAGGGATCCTTCCCCATAGGCCTTAGATTTTCTCCAGCACCGTGTATTCGAGATGGAGCAGTTTTTTGCCCCCGCTTTTGAAAAAGACCTCCACCTTGTTATCGGACACCATCCTGGAGACTACCCCCATCCCAAAGGCGGGGTGTTTTACCTGTTCTCCCTGGCGATAAGGGGTTTCGTCTTGGGGGGGAGGGGTATGGGTGGCCGGCTGCGGGATGCGCTTGGTCCGCTTGGACAGGGGCCGGTAGGAATGGGAACCGGATTCATGATAGAAAAAATCCCTGGGAATGGTGGCGATAAAGGAAGAGACGCCGTTTGCGCTGTGGGGGTATGTGGCCCACATGGGCACGGATTCCCGGCCCGGATAGGTGAATATGAGGCGGTCCTTGGCCCGGGTGGCGGCCACATACATGAGTCGTCGCTCCTCTTCCAGATCCATAGGGTTGTTCAAGGCCCGCGCCGGAGGGAAGCGTCCCTCCAGGGCCCAGATGATGATTACCTCTGACCATTCCAGCCCCTTGGCCGAATGGACCGTGGACAGGGTCAGCTTTTCGCCGTGGGTGTCTTCAATATCCGCAGCGCTGGTGGGGGGATCCAGTACCAGGTCATCCAAAAAGGCGCGAAGGGTTTTGTACCGGGCCCCCATGGGGATCAGCTGTTCAAGCTCTTTTCGACGTCTCGGATAGTCATCGAAACGCTCCTTTAGGATGGGCAGGTAATACTCGAGGACCTGTTCCACGCCCTGATCCGGTGACAGGCCCTTTTTCATGAGTCCCTTCAACAGGGCCGCCAGTCCCTTGAGTCCCTTTTCCCTTTTCCCGGCCCCGGGCCATTGATCCACGGCCTGGGGCCGGACCTGGTTCTCTCTCATCCACTGAATGATCTTCTGGCTCTTGCCCATGCCGATATGGCTCAGGAGCCGCAATATGCGCATCCAGCTCACTGCTTCGTCCGGGTTGACCGCCACCCGCATATGGGCCAGAAAGTCCTTGATGTGGGCGGATTCCAGGAACTTGAACCCCCCGTATTTCACATAAGGGATGCCTTGGCGGGTCAGTTGGGCTTCCAGTTCAAAGGAGTGGTACGCGGCCCGGAAAAGCACAGCAATATCACGGATGGATTTGCCTTCATCCAGGGCCTCTTGGATGTGGCGGGCGATGAACAGGGCCTGCTCGTGGGCGGTCTGCGTATCCACCACCACCGGTTTTTGGCCGCCTTCCCTTTGGGTGTACAGGCATTTGGTATATTTCTCCTGGGCCTGTTCCATGAGGGCATTGGTCAGGGAGAGGATGGGCTGGGTGGACCGGTAATTCTGTTCCAGTTTAATCACCTTGCACTCAGGATAGTGAGCGGGAAAATCGAGCATGTTCCGGTAATCGGCCCCCCTGAAGGAATAGATGGACTGAGAATCATCCCCCACCACCATGACATTTCTGTGCTCATGACCCAGCCATTTGACGGTATCGGCCTGAATGGCATTGGTGTCCTGGTATTCATCCACCATGATGTGGGTGTATTTCCGGTTCAGCTCCTTGCGCACCTGGCTTTTTTCCTTCAGGAGCCTTCTCAGGTTGATAATGAGATCGTCATAGTCCATGAGCTGATGGTCTTGTTTGTACTCTTTGTAGCGCCGATCCAGGGTCATGATCTGAGGGATGACCTCCATGAACTGGCCATACTCGTCATTCATGAACTGATCGATGGGGCATTGCAGGTTGGCCGCTTTACTCAGGATATTGGCCAGGGTCCCCCGCTTGGGCAATCGGACCGGCCCCCCTTTTGGCAGGTTCAGTTCAAGGGTCAGGGAACGGAGGATCTCCTCCACGTCTGAGCGGTCCAGGATGGTGAAGTCCCTGGAATATCCCAACTCCTCTGCATGGGTCCTCAGGACCTTGTAGGCCAGGGAGTGAAAGGTGCCGCCGGAGACGAACCGGCACCGGGCGTCAGAGAGGGCGGCCGCACGGTCCAGCATCTCCTGGGCCGCTTTCCGGGTAAAGGTGAGGAGCAGGATGGATTCAGGCGCCAGCCCGGATTCCACCAGACGGGCCACCCGGTATACCAGGGTCCGGGTCTTTCCGCTCCCCGCACCGGCAATGACCAGTACAGGCCCGTCCAGGGTGGTGACCGCCTCTGCCTGGGCGGGATTCAAGAGCTCATGATAATTAATTTTGTTTGCCACGTAATGTTTTCCCTTCCATGATGGTCATGGAATTGAATGGATGTCTATTGCCATGGGCAGGACCGCTTTCAGAGCCAGAAGGAGAGGGCGATAAACGCGAAAAAGCTGATGAGCAGAAATAATCCTTCCAACCGGGTGATCCTATAGTTGGTCCGACAGAACACAAAGAGGAGAAGAGACAGGGCTATCATGCCGGCAAATTTGAGCTGTAAGGAGGCGATATCCACGGCCATGGGATTGAATGCGCCCACGGCCCCGATGACCATACAGACGTTAAAGACATTGCTGCCCACCACATTGCCGATGGAGATGTCATGTTCCCCTTTGGCCCCGGCCACTACTGAGGTGGCCAGTTCGGGCAGGGATGTGCCCACTGCCACGATGGAAAGCCCGATGAAGACCTCGCTCAGACCCAGGTGTTCGGCGATAAAGATGGCTGAATTGACGATGATGTGGGCCCCGGCCATAAGGCCTCCGAGGCCCAAAAGGATCAGGATGCCTTGCCACAGGATTTTTTTCGCCTCCCGGGCGGCCCCTGGATCCACCGTGATTTGGATTCCGGTGCGTGCGGTGATAAGCCCCATGAGGAGGAAGGTCCCCAGGCCGGCCAGCAAAATCACCCCGTCCAATCGTCCGATTTCGCCGTCCAAGCAGATCAACCAGAACAGACCGGATACGCCGATCATAAAGGGGAGTTCGCGCGTGAGCAATCCCCGGTCCACCCCCTGAGGCTTCACCAGGGCGCTGGACCCCAGTACCAGGCCCATGTTGGCCACATTACTGCCCAGGATATTTCCTAAGGATACGCCGCTGGACCCCTTGATGGCGGCGATGAGGCTGACCAGCAGTTCCGGGGCCGAGGTGGCAAAGGCCACAACCGTAAGTCCGATGATCACCGGCCGGATATAAAAGGCAAGGGCCAGGGCGGACGCCCCCCGGACCATCCATTCGGAACCCAGATATAAAAGGGCGATGCCCGCCATGAGAAGGATGCTGTGAAGGATCATAGTGGGACGGACCACTGCTGGAAGAGGTACAGGACCAGGGGGATCAGGGCGCTCAAGGCCAGAACAAAGAGGACCACCACCGGAAGGATAAAGGCCATGATGACCCTGAAATAAGAGGTATGGTGAATTTCCCTGAGGCCGATCACCTGTACAATGACCTGCCAGACCCCGCCGATCCAGCCCCCTGCCATAGGAATGAGACTTAGGGCCTGGGCCGCCTGGGAATAGGCGATGACCCTGAAGGTGGCCTCAAATCCGTGTGTGCCCCCCCTCACCAGAAACAGGAAAAAATGGAGGATGGCGCTGTAAACGAACATGGCCACCAGTACACAGAAGGGAACGACGACCATCATGATCAAAAAGACCATTCCCATGGTCAGTTGTTCCAGGAGGGGTTGCTGAAAGGGGGATAGACCACCGGACATGAGGATAACGGGCCAGAAAAGGGCCAGCATATTGCCGATGGCCCCCATGAGCAGGCCGAAGGCCATGGATTCACCCAGTTTGCCCTTGGGGGCCAGGGCCTTAAAGAACTGTCCGGGTGAGAAAAGGACCTGGGAAAGTGTATTTACGATTCCCCGTAAGATGCCGATCTCTGTGCGGGCTTCCCATGGAGAGCCCCTGTGATCGGTCTTGGACTCCCATCCGTGGCCTTCCTTATGTATAATATCCTCATCAGGGCCGTCGACTGTCTCATAATCGGATGGAGTATGGTTCCCGGCACGAAATTCAAACTTCTGACCGCAGCGGGGACAGACGGCCCGTTTGGCGCCCGCAGGGATTTCTGCTTCGAAGACCCGTCTCGAGAACCGGCAGTAGGGACAGACAAGGGTGAGGGTCACTTGGGTTTTCCTCCCGTGGCATCTTTTTGCCGGCTGAGAGATTTTTTTTCAGACCACCGTCTGAGGCGGTCCCATACCCCTGTGGCGGGGTTACGGTCCAGTAACTGACTTCTGAACTCGACTCCCTCTTGGGTATTCAGCGCTGCCTGGAGACAAACGGTTTTATCAGGGCACTCAAAGCAGGTGGGCGTGATCTCCCGCAGCCCTTCAGGGCCCATGGGAAAGACCTGATCCAAGATGCCGAAACATTCCTTTTTGTGATCTGCCATGATGATAGGGCTCAACCGGTTTCAAGGGTTTCTTGATATCGCCTATTTCCTCCGGGATAACCGGATGGCGTTTCAGTCCGTGGTTCTTCATATTCTCTTAAAAGCCGACGCTTTTGACACCGGCCATGCGATGATACACGATTCATGGATTCGAATAAAGCCCCTTGGAAAAAAATCTCAGGATTCAGGGGTAAAGTGATGAGGGCTACAGGCGCTCATACCGGCCACCCGCTCAATTGCGTTGACAATATGGACCTCAGTATTTACCATTCACCCTCATGGAGCGTGAAAATCGAGTATATATGATCAGGCACGGTCAGGTGAACGGATATCAGGACTTTGTGGTGTACGGGCATACGGACGTGGATTTGACCGAGATCGGGATGCTGCAGATGAAACAGATGGCCGAGCGCCTGAGACTGACCAACCTCAAGGTCATATATGCCAGTGATCTTAAACGGGCATCCACCGGGGCCAAGCTCATAGCCATGTACCACGACGTGCCGGTACGGGTCCTCCCGGAGCTTCGGGAGATGGCCTTTGGCGACTGGGAAGGGCTCCCCCTGGCTGAGATCAGACATCGATTTCCCGAGGCCCTGACCCAAAGGGAGGCGGATCTAATCAACTTCAGGGTCCCGGGCGGGGGTGAGTCCGTGGGCGACCTGGGAGAGCGGATTTGCCAGGCCTTTGATGAGATTCGGGAGCGGGAAAAGGGGAAGGACATCGCTCTGGTGGTGCACGGCGCGGTCAACCGGGTCATCCTCTGTCAGGCCATGGGCCTGGACCTCTCTTGCATGTTCAATATCCAGCAGGATTACGGGTGTCTCAACATTATCGATTATTATCCGGACAAGACGCTGGTGCGATTGGTTAACGGTTGAGAACCGGCCCGGCCGGCTGATGTGAGAAGAAAGGCCCGCTTGAGACGTATACAATGGAGTACGGTCAGGATATGGTGAAGAAAAAGGTTGTCCAGGAGACCATGGACGCAACAACCGATGACATACAGGCCATGCTGGATAATGCCGCCTCCCTCAGGGAATTGGGTATGGTGGAAGAGGCGGTGGTGGAATATGAAAAGCTGTTTGATACCGATTGTCCCCCCATAAAGATCATTCCTGGATTGGTGGCGTGCCTGTCCAAGACCAAGTCCCCCCACAGTGTGGTCCAGCGGGTGGAGAATGTAATCAATGACCAAGGCTTTGACGACCAGAAAATCGCGCGGATCAGGTTCTACCTGGGATTGGAGACGGAACGCGGGGGGTATATGGACCTGGCCCTGGATTTATACAAGCGTGCGGCGGAAACGGATCCGGAAAACAGCCAGGTACAGGAGCGGCTGGAAGGGATTATCTCCAGGCTGTCCAAGGGGTCTAAATATGATTACCTGATTCATAAAAATCTGGTCACCCAAAGGGAGTTGCAGACGGCTCTGAGTCTGTCCAAAAAGATGCGCAAGAGTGTGGAATTCATACTCATGCAGCAGTTCAAGGTAAAAAAATCGGATATCGGAAAATCCCTTTCCCTGTTCCATGGGTGTCCGTTCAAGCGTTTCAGGCCCGATATGCCCGTACCTGTGGAACTCATCCGGAATTTCAAAAAGGCCTTTCTGCTCCACGATCTCTGGGTTCCCATAGGCTGGGATGCGGAAGGGGTGGAAGTATTGATCGACGATCCCGGAGACCTCAGAAAGACCAGCCAGATCAAAGGACTTACCAAGAGTAACAAAATTCGGTTTTGCGTGGGGATCAAGGAGGATATCGAGCAATGCATCATCCTGTTCTTTGATAAGGCCAAAGAAGAGAAATCGGTCAAAGACATGCAGGAGATGATGGATGAACTGAGTTACATCCCCGATATCTCTTTTGAGGAGGAAGAGGAGGAGCTGACCTCCGCGCAGGAGGAGGTGGATGAGTCCTCGAGCCAGGTGGTCAAACTGGTGGATCAGTTCATTGTGACAGCACTTCGAAAAAACGCGTCCGATATCCACGTGGAACCCTCCCCCATCACCAACAAGACCCAGATCCGGTTCCGTCTGGACGGTGTGTGTCAGGAGTATCTGGAGGTTCCCAACTCCCTGGCCAAAGGGATATTGTCACGACTCAAAATAATGGCGGGTATCGATATCGCCGAAAGACGCCTTCCCCAGGACGGCAAAATCAAATTCCGTCGCAAAGGGGTCCCGCCGGTGGACCTCAGGTTGGCCACCCTCCCCACGGCCGGTGGACACGAGGATGCCGTGGTGCGGCTTCTCGCGGCATCCGGGGCCATGAAACTGGATGAAATGGGGCTAAGCGAACGGAATATGGGGGTCATGAAACGCATCCTGGCCAGACCCTATGGGATGATCCTGGCGGTGGGACCCACCGGGTCGGGCAAGACCACCACCCTTCATTCCGCCCTGGGATACATCAATAACCCGGGCATCAAGATCTGGACGGCAGAGGACCCGGTGGAGATAGGGCAGATCGGACTCCGGCAGGTGGAGGTCAAACCCAAGATCGGCCTCGATTTCGCCCGGATCATGCGGGCCTTTTTACGGGCGGATCCGGACGTGATTATGATCGGTGAGATGCGGGATCATGAGACAGCGGCCATCGCTGTGGAGGCTTCTCTGACCGGACACCTGGTTTTTTCCACCCTTCATACCAACAGTGCACCCGAGACGGTAACCCGATTGCTGGATATGGAGGTGAACCCGCTCAATTTCGCAGACGCCCTACTGGGCGTATTGGCCCAGAGACTGGTCAGACGGCTTTGCCCCCATTGCCGTAAAAAATACCACCCTTCAGAAGCGGAATTCCAGGAACTAATTATGGAGTATGGAGAAGAGGCCTTCCAGGCCCTGCATATGGAGTATGCCCCGGATCTGGTCCTCTATCGACCCTCCAGATGCGAGGAGTGTTCCGGCAGCGGATATAAGGGCCGGATGGGGATCCATGAGTTGATGGAAGGGACCGCCAAAATTAAGCAGTTGATAAAAAATGAGGCCTCCACTGAGGAGATCTTCCTGCAAGGGGCCAGAGACGGCATGACCACCTTGAAACAGGACGGGATCATAAAGGTCCTTTCAGGATTGACAGATCTGAATGAAGTGCGTCGGGTGTGTATCGAGTGATGCGCTTTGGTCCGCTATTTGCTCACATGAACAGGTGAAACGGGGAGCAAGAATGCCCAAAAGAGCCCTGGTTGCGGATAATGATTTCTTCTTTGTGGAGTTCCTGGCAGAACTGCTCGAAAAGCGGGGGTATGAAGTTCTCAAGGCCTATGACGGGAAAGAAGGGCTTTCCAAATTGGACTCCGGGGCCGTGGATATCGTTTTCGTGGATATGGTGATGCCCAAGATCGACGGAAGAGAGATGATCAAGGTGATTCGGCACCGGTCCCCGGATGCTTCTTTCCCCATTGTGGCCATCTCCGGCACATTCATCGAACAATTGGATCAAATCCATACCACGGGGGCCGACTTTTTCATCGTTAAAGGACCGCTGGAGCAGATGTCCATACACGTGGAGAGATTCATGGATCAGGTGGAGCGCAATGGGTTTTCCACCGAGAAACTGGAACGGTTGATCGAACCGGGCGAGATGTACCCCCGACAGACCACTTTAGAACTCGTGGAGCACCTCAACTATCAAAAGTGCGTGCTCGAGAGTATGGGGGTGGGGGTGATGATTTTGGACAAGGATGCCGGAATCATCAGGATTAACCCTGTGGCGCTTGAACTAATGGAGCGTTCGTTTGAAGAGGTGTTGAATACACCGGTTACCTCCATGTTTCCCAAAGGGGAAAGGCCCCGTTTGATTGATGCACTCAAGGCCGTGGCCCAGGACCCTTCCTTGAAAAGTACCCCTGTCGACGTATCCGGTCCTGCCAAGCCCCTTCGGGCCGTGGTCTCCCTCCTGAGAATCGAACAGGACCCCCAGGGGTGGATCCTCGTGCTGGTGGAGAGAGAGGGATGAAGCGCACCAGCATCAAAAACAAGATGATCCTCAGTTTCCTGGTATTGCTCCTCATCGTGCTGGTGGTGGTGGGCGTGGCGCACCGGATCACCCATGAGCCTGATACCGCCCTTGCCCTTTCCGCTGCCCTGGCGTTGATGGCCGGGGTTTTTTTTGGGAGCATTTTCTCCAGGTCCATTGTCCGTCGATTGAAACGGTTGAGCCGGGCGGCGCAAGAGGTCAGTCGCGGGGATCTTTCCCAGGACATTTCTCTCCTCTCCAGGGATGAAATAAGAGATCTCGAAGAGGTTTTCCAGACCATGGTGGCCCACCTCAGGGGGATGATCTCAGAGACAAAGGCGGTGGCCGCACAGATAGAGGCGACCCATAAGGACCTCTCGGAGTTGACCGGGAAGGTGCTGGCCAACAGTCAGGAGATCGCCCAGTCCGGAAAAGCCATTGCAGAGAGTTCGGAAAAGCAGTCTGTGATTGTACAGGAGACGTCCATGGCCTTTCACAAAGGATTGGAGAACATGGACGAAATGACGGAAAAGACCGCCGGTGCAGTGACCCATATCGATGATGCCCGGCATAAGGCGGAGCAGGGGGAATCCAATGCCCGTGAGACCCTCAGGCATCTGGAGCAGGTATTAAAACAGATGGAGGAAAATACCGCGCCCATATACCGGTTGTCCGGTAAGGTGGAAAAGATTCGGATGGTCATGGCGGTCTTGGATGAGGTTTCCCGGAAGACCGATCTCTTATCCCTGAACGCCTCCATTGAGGCGACCCGGGCAGGAGAGATGGGCAAGGGCTTTGCCCTGGTAGCCGACGAAATACGGAGCATGGCAGAGAATTCCCGGCAGTCTTCCCAGGAGATCGGCCGCATGGTGGAAGATATTTTTGAGGACAACCAGGCGGTTACAGAGGCCCTCAGAAAAAGCGAAAGCGGTATCACTCGGGGACGGGAAATCATCAACGGCATTGTGGAGACATTCGGCGAAATGGTTTCCGGCGTCAAGCACATCCACTCAGATATGAAAGAGGTGGAAGCGGTGACCCGAAAACAGGTCAAAGAGATGAGGGGCCTTTTGACCCGGTTCGAAGAACTCTCCCAACTTTCCCGGGCCAACTTCATGTATACCCAGAAGACCACCATCGGCACCGAGAACCAGAAACAAGATATCGAGCAGATCTTCAGTGCCATGCAATCCCTGAGCCGCCTCTCAGAAAAAATGATGCAAACCCAAGGACAATTCAAGGTGGGGGAATGATCCCTCGGCCAGTATGGAATATTTCATCTTTGAAACAGGGGGGCAATCCTTTGGGATCGATGCCCTGTGCGTGTACCGGGTGGTCGATGACCTGATGATCACGCCGGTCCCGCTCCTGCCCCCCTATTACCGGGGGCTGGGCTATCATAGAGGAGAATTGTTCCATGTGGTGGATGGGGGCATTTTTGCAGGGAAAGGCCAGGAACCCCCGGAACCCCCTTACATTATTCTGTTGAAGTGGAACCGGCATAATCTGGGCCTGGTTCCGGAGCGCATCGTGGGGATCAAATGGATGGAAAAGACCGATCTGTTTGATACAGAGTACCGGGTGGAAGGGCTTCGGGTCAAGGTGATCACCCCGGAGGCCATCTGGAAACGGATGGTTCGCATGGATTATGGACCTGGAAAAGTATGAAAAGATATTTGCCGGGGAGTCGGAGAAATATCTGGATGAACTGGACAATGCCTTGCTTGAGGTGGAGAAGGATCCGCTGAACAGGGGGTTGTGGAGCGATATCCATGGAAAGATTCATTCCATCAAAGGGATGGCCAGGGCCCTTCGTATGGAAAAGATTTCCGGACTCTGCCATTTGATGGAGGAATGGTGCACGGGGTTTCAGAGAGGGGAATATGCCCCGGGCGATGAGGCCGTCCAATTGCTGTTTGACGGTACCCGGATATTGCGGGCCTTGGCAGCCCAAAAAGAGGACCTGAGCGACCCCCGCCATGCGAAGCAATACCACCGGCTGATGAGCCGTTTTTCGAGGCTGCCGCCGGAACCGGAAAAAGGGACACCGATCAAAGCCCCCATCTCTACTGGGCATGAACCGGATAATCCCCATCCCTCCCCGGACAGTATCGGCCATGTACGGGTGGAATATTCCCTGATCGAGGAGCTTTTGGGCCGTTCTCAGGAGATTCTTCATCTCAAAAGCCGGCTTCCTCCCATGACCCGGGATCAGGGATCTTACGGCGTAAAGGGATGGATGGACCATTACACGTCTGAGCTGAAATCCCTTTACTTCCAATTGACCAAACTAAGATTAATTCCGGTGGAGGATTTTGCAGGGCTCTTTCGGAAAGCATTGAGGGATTTGGCCCGAAGCTATGATCGGGAGGTGTCCCTGGAAGTGATCGGGGGACAGCTTCAGGTGGATATCGCCCTGATGGATCGGCTCAGGGAGCCGTTTATGCACTTGCTGAGAAATGCCGTTGCCCATGGCATTGAATCCCCTCAGGAGAGAGAGGCGGCGGGGAAGCCTCGTGAGGGAAAGGTGGTGCTGGAAGCGGAGCGGAGAGGAGACACCCTTGTTTTGAAGGTCAGCGATGATGGTCGCGGGATTAACCGGTCGGCCGTTACAGCCTATTTGAAACAGAAGGGGTCCATGTCAGATGAAGCCATCTCGCACATGTCGGAAGAGGAATTCCTCCGCACCACCCTCAGCCCCGATTTTTCCGCCACCGGTGGTGCGGACGAAATGGCCGGCAGGGGTGTAGGCATGAGCGTGGTTGCCCAGGCCGTTGAAAACCTCAATGGCTCCATGTCCATTCGCTCCCCAGCGTTTGAGGGCGCCCAGTTTGTTTTTCGGTTGCCCCTTCTGCTTTCCCTGGTTTATGCAGTGACCTTCAGGTTGGGTCCCTATACCCTTTCCATTCCCACCGCGCATGTTCAGTCCATAAAAGGGGTGACGCCGGCGGATGTGGGGTCCATGGAATCTCTATGGGATATATGGAAACGACTGGGCATTGAAGGGGAGTTTAAAACGGCCTCGCACGTCATTGAACTGGGATACGGGGGGGCCGCGGAAGGTTTTGACCGGGCCTTCCACTTGGCAGTGGAGGGAATTGTGGGCAACAGACCCCTCATGGTGATGCCGGTGGATGAAATTCTGGCCAAAGTCCCATATATTGCCGGAGTGGGCGTCATGGAAAATGGGGCGGTTTCCATTCTCCTGGAGACGGAGGAACTCCTGGAGTCCGGCTATGCATCCGGGGAAAAGTAGTCCACAACAGATTGGGTGAGGGCCTCTATGGTATAGGTCTTTGGGATCACGGTCACAGAGAGTCCCTTATCCCGGGCAGTCTTTGCGGTGATAGGCCCGATACAGGCCACGGCCACCCCTTTCATCCATTCATGCAGGTCCTCCTTGCCGTCTTCAAACATCCCCACGAAGTGGGTCACCGTGGAAGAACTGGTAAAGGTGACCATATCCACCTTTCCGCTTTGTAGCAGTGTCTTCACCATCGGGGTGTTGTGATCAGGCCGTGTGGTCCGATAGACAGGGACCACCTGGACCTCGGCGCCCATTTCCCGAAGGGCCCTGGGAAGGATTTCCCTTGCCTTTGCCGCCCTGGGAATGAGGATTTTTGTCCTGTGAATGCCGGCCTCCCTGAAGGCCTCCACCACTGCCTCGGCCCGGTATTCGTCGGGCATTAGATCCACCTTGATCCCCAGGCGTTCCCATTCCCCGGCGGTCTTGGGCCCGATGGCGCCGATCCGGAGGCCTTTGAGGTCCCGGATGTCCTTTCCTGCAGCCCAAAGCCGGTCAAGGAAAAAAATCACACCGTTTACAGAGGTGAATAAGAGCCACTCATAGGTCTCCAGGTTGCGGATGGCCCGGTCAACAGGGTCCCAGGTTTCCGGGGGAATGACCTGTATGGTGGGAAATTCAATGCACTGGGCCCCCATCAGGGAGAGGGCCTGGACAAATTCACTGGCCTGGGCCCTGGCCCGGGTCACCACGATCCGTTTCCCGAACAGGGGCTTGGTTTCAAACCAGTTCAGCGCTGACCTCAAACGGACCACCTCTCCCACCACGATAATGGCGGGCGGGTGTATCTGGTTTTCCCGGACCCGCCGGGCGATGTTCCCGAGATCCCCCACCACGGTCTGCTGGTCGCTGAGGGTCCCCCGGCGGATGACGGCCACGGGCGTATCCTCAGACCGGCCGTTTGCGATCAGCCTTTCCGCAATCTCGGGTAAGTTGCCCACACCCATCAAAAACACCAGGGTCCCGGCCCCGGTGGTTAGACGGTCCCATGCCACGGTGGATTGCCCCTTAAGGGGGTCTTCATGACCGGTGATAAAGGCCACCGTGGCGGTGTGATCCCGGTGCGTAAGCGGAATACCCGCATAGGCGGGCACAGACACGGCCGAGGTGACTCCGGGAACCACTTCAAATGCAACCCCGCATTTGATCAGCTCCTCTGCCTCTTCTCCCCCCCTGCCGAATATAAAGGGGTCTCCGCCCTTGAGTCTGACCACCATTTTGCCTTGGGCCGCATGCCCTGCGATCAGCCGGTTAATGGCCTCCTGGCTCATGGTATGAGCGCCGCCCTTTTTTCCCACGTAAATGATCTCAGCCCCTTTTGGGGCCCAATCCAGAAATACGGGGTTGGCAAGATAGTCGTAGATCACCACGTCGGCCCGGGAGAGACATGCTTTCCCCTTCACCGTAATCAGACCCGGATCACCCGGACCCGCCCCCACCAGGTACACCTTGCCGGTTTGTTTCTCTGTTACGTCCATTCAAGTCCCCTGGTGATTCAGGTCCCCGGCGTAGATCCGTGCCAGGATCTTGTCTGCGCCGCGGCTGAGCAGCCTCTTTGCCAGGGCATTTCCAATCTCCTCTGCCCGGTCTTTTTCCCCGGACAGGGAGTCCCGATAAATGGTGCTTCCATCCAGTTCCGCCACCATACCTTCAAAAACGAGTTGTTCCCCTCGGATGCGGGCCAGGCCGCCGATGGGGACCTGACAGCCCCCTTCCAGCCGTTTCAAAAAGGCCCTCTCCGCCTCTATCTGATGCTGGGTGGCCTCATGGTTTAAGAAGGCCAGCCGGGCCGTGGTCCGTGCATCCGCACGCCTGACCTCCAAACCCAGTGCGCCCTGACCGATGGCCGGCAGCATTTGAGTAAAGGGAATCATTTGGGTGATGCGATGCGACAGGTCCATCCGTTTGAGGCCGGCGGCGGCCAGAATAACGGCCTGAATCTCCCCTTGTTCCAGTTTGCTCAACCGAGTGTCCACATTCCCCCGCAGGGGGAGGAGGTGCAGATCCGGTCGCATATGAAGGAGTTGGGCCCCCCGTCTCAGACTGCTGGTACCCACCGTCGCCCCTGTGGGAAGGGCATCGAGACTTGGGAATTCAACGGCGATGAAGGCGTCATTGGCAGGTTCCCGCTCAGGGAATGTGGAAAGGGTCAGCTCTTCGGGCAATTGGGCCGGGACATCCTTCATGCTGTGCACCGCCACATCAACCCTGGCCTGGAGCAGGGCATCTTCTATCTCTTTCACGAACAGTCCCTTGCCCCCCACCCGGCTCAAGGGCGCATCCAGGATCCTGTCCCCCGTGGTTTTGATGGGGATGAGTTCCACCTGCAGGTCCGGGTGCCGGGATTCAAGCCGCTCCTTCACCCACCGGCTTTGTTTCAGCGCCAGCCGGCTTCCTCTGGTGCCTATCCTGAGGATCATGTCCACTCCGACGGTGGGGGGGGATTCAGTAAAAAACGGGCCATTTCCAGATCGAACGGGGTGGTAATCTTGATGTTTCGTTCCAGGCCCTCCACCACCTTCACGGGTATGCCGCAACGCTCCACCAGAAAGGCGTCATCCGTAGCCTCTTGCCAGCCCCTGTCCAGGGCCCGCTGATGGGCCTGCAGGATATCCTCATAGCGGAAGGCCTGAGGGGTCTGGGCCATCCACACCCGGTCCCTCTCATAGGTCCTGACCACCTCCCCAAGAGGATTGATCTCTTTTACGGTTTCCCTGGCGGGTAGGGCCGCAATCACCGCCCGGTAGGCGCTGAGGGCATCAATGACCCTACGTAGGAGTTCGGGTGTAATCAGGGGCCTGACCCCGTCATGAATGACGATACGCCCATATTGCCCGGCCGTGGCCTCAATCCCGAGTCGCACCGAATCCTGCCGGCGATCCCCGCCTGCCACCACCTTTCTGACCTTGCGAAACCCAAACGGGGCGATGATCTCCTCAGTGCAGTAGGCTACATCCCTGGCAGGCGCCACCACAATTACCCCGTCCACATCAGGGCAGTCCTCAAAGGCCTGAAGGGTTACGGCCAGGATGGGCCTGTCCTGTAGCGTAAGGAATTGCTTGGCCCTGTGTCGCTTCATGCGGATACCCGCTCCGGCAGCCGGGATGACCGCTGCGGTTTTCAGGGAATCAGGAGTCATTTTCGGACGAAAGAGAGTAGGGGGTTAGCGGATGCACAGGGTCCATTCCCAAAAAGGCAGGCCGCTTTCGGTTCCACTCAACAAAAAGTTGTTCGGCCTCAGGTGTCAGGCCTTTGCCACCTTTCGGGTCTGCTTTTTGAGCCGGTTAATCCGCCTGCGCAGGATGTCTACCCGGTCTTTCTCATCGGCTTCCCGGGCACGGGCCTTTTCTTCCCTCAGTTCATCCATTTTTGTTTTCAGGCTCTTGATGGTGGCCACAGGCTTTTGGACCTTCTTCTGTTCAGGCCCTTCGTCTTCGATTTCCCAGTACTCCTTGATGACGGCCAGGAGGTCGTCCTTTTTCATGGCATGGGCCCCGGTCACCCCGGGTATCTCCATGGCCACCTCCTTGAGTTCGGGAGTGGTCATCTTATTAAGCGGTTTGTCAAAGGATGGCGCCTTTTTCTCTGGGGTCTCCTGAGCCGCTGCTTCAGGGGCCTCACCTTGGTCTGCCTCCGGGGTTGTTTCCGTCGTCTCTGTCTTGGTTTCCTCTTCCATGATAGTTCTCCTATTGAAACGCTTTACATGATCATTTTTAGAAAATCCATTTAAAATAACACAGAATGGTGATCAAAGCAATCCTCTCTTCTTATATTTTTTCCATTCCCACCCGCGGTGGCATGGGTCGAGTCGAGACCCCCGAAGGGTCAGCCGGTCAGTCTGATTTTTCCTGGGCCTTTTTTAAGAACGGCGATATCAGGTCAATGGGAATGGGAAAAAGGGTGGTGGAATTACTTTCTGATGAGATCTCCCTCAGGGTTTGCAGATATCTTAACTGAAGGGCCTCGGGATGGCGTCGAATGATTTCAGCCGCGTCGGCCAGCCGGTTGGCCGCCTGATATTCCCCTTCCGCATTGATGACCTTGGCCCGCCGTTCCCGCTCAGCTTCAGCCTGCCTGGCCATGGATCGCTGCATCTCTTCGGGCAGGTCAATGTGTTTGACCTCCACATTGGAGACCTTTATGCCCCATGGGTCGGTTTGGGCGTCCAGGATGGCCTGCAACCGGGTATTGATCTTGTCCCGCTCGGCCAGAAGTTCGTCCAGTTCCACCTGGCCGCAGACGCTCCGCAGGGTGGTCTGGGAGAGTTGGGAGGTGGCGAAGAGAAAGTTTTCCACCTCTACCGTGGCATTGGTGGGATCCATCACCCGGAAATAAATGACCGCATTGACCTTCACCGAGACGTTGTCCCGGGTGATCACATCCTGGGAAGGGACATCCATGGCCACAAGGCGGAGGCTTACCTTGACCATCTTATCGATTACCGGAATTAGGATGATCAAGCCGGGGCCCTTGGTCTTGATCACCCGCCCCAGACGGAAGATCACCCCTCGCTCATACTCTTTCAGGATCTTGATGGCGGATACTAAGAAGAGGACAACAAGCACCAGTGCCAGTATGTAGAACATTTACTCCTCCCTTTGATTACAGGTCGGTGTTCCCCGGAACCCCTGACCCGCTCGTCGTTTTACGATGGATGTTCGATATCCGGATCTGTGGCCTTTTTCACCTTCAAGAGCAGACCTTCAACCCCTACGACTTCCACCTTTTCATCTGGTTTTAGTACCTCTGACGGCGGAATTGGAACCGCCCGCCAGTATTCTCCATGAACGAAGACCCGCCCTTCAGGAGAAAGGGGTTCCTTGACCACGCCCAGTTCGCCCACCAGGCCTTCAGCCCCGCCTTTCGGTTTCCGCTGATAAGCCCGAAAGGCCAGGGTGGCCACCACCACGAAAAAACCACCCACTAAGAGTATGGTCGGCATCATAAGCTTCAGAGAAACCCCTACCCCTTCAAACAGCATGATGGAACCCAGGGTGAGAGAGATGAGTCCGCCGATGGAGAGTATACCATAGCTTGCCACTTTTACTTCGGCAATAAAAAATAGGATGGCAAGGGCAATCAGAATAAGTCCGGCATAGTTGACCGGAAGGGTCTGAAAGGAAAAGAAGGCCAGGATCAGAGAGATGGCGCCGATCACGCCCGGAAAAATAGCCCCCGGGTGGGAGAGTTCAAAATAGAGTCCCGCCAGCCCGATCATCATCAGGATATAGGCGATATTGGGGTCACTGATGGTCTTAAGCACCCTGTCCCGGAATCCGGGCCGGTAATACGTTGTCTTCAGTGATTGGGTTTTGAGGGTTATGGGGCCGTCTGCCATGTACACTTCACGACCATGCAGCCTTTGGATCAAATCATCCATATCCTTGACCACCAAATCCACCACGTATTTCTCCCGGGCCTCTTCTGCGGTGATGGAGACACTCTCTCGAATGGCCTTTTCCACCCATTCTCCGTTTCGTCCCTTGTTTTCCGCTATCCCCCTTCCATAGGAGGCCATGTCATTGACCACTTTTTTATTCATGGTCTTGTCAATATCCTTGCCCCCTGCCGTAACCGGATGGGCCGCCCCGATGTTGGTCCCCTTGGCCATGGCCGCCACATGCCCTGAAACGGTGATCATCACCCCCGCAGAGGCCGCACCCGCGCCCCGGGGTCCCACATACACCACCACCGGCACAGGGGAGTTCAATATGGCCTTCACGATGGTCCGCATGGAAGAGGCCAGACCCCCGGGGGTGTCGAGCCGTATGATTACCAGGGCTGCTCCCGTCTCTTGGGCCTCTTCAATCCCCCTCTCCACATATAGGGCGGTCCCCGGGTTGATGGATCCATCCAGTTGGATGATCATGAGTTCATTGGAGGAATTGTCGCCTTGGTCTGCGGGCGCCGCCGGCGCCAGGATGCCGCAGCACAGGGTCAGTACGAAAAAGAGACAGGTCAGCACGAAGAGCGGTTTATGCACCATTTCCCTTTATCTCCAGGCCCAGTTTTGCCATGACCTGCTGGATGTCCTCCCAGGTCTGGCGTTTGGATGCCGGGTATCTCAACAGATAGGCCGGATGAAAGGTGGGCATTACAGGGATTCCCTGATAGTCCTGCCATTGGCCTCTTTGAAGGGTGATTTTGAAATTCGCCCCGAACAGGGCCTGGGCCGCCACCCGCCCCAGTGTACAGATGACTTCGGGTTTGATGATACGGATCTGATCTCTTAAAAACGGCATGCATGCCCTGATTTCCTCGGGTTCCGGATCACGGTTTCCGGGTGGATGGCACTTGACGATGTTGCAGATATACACCGCTTCCCGGTTCAGGCCCATGCCGTTTTCGATGATCCGGGTCAAAAGCCCTCCCGCCTTTCCCACAAAGGGTCGACCCACCCGATCTTCGTCCGCCCCCGGGCCCTCGCCCACAAAGACCAGCCGGGCCTGGGGGGATCCTTCGCCAAAGACCAGCTTGTTTCGGCCTTTATGAAGCGGACACCGCCGGCACTCCCCCACATGGTTGCTCAGGGCCTCCAGGGAGGTGAATGGCGATTGGGGCGCCTGGGGTGCTGCTCCCTGTTGGGTGTGACCCGCAACGTCCGGGTCCTGCGGATGGCGCCCGGTTTCACGGGACGGTCCGCTTTCCTGCAGGAATCTGAGCGCATCAGCGGACAATGGCGGCATCACCATCTCCAGGTCGGCATAGGCCCGGGTCAGGGCCTTGACATCAGCGAAGATTTGTCTGAGTTCATCTCTTGCAGCGCTCATAGGCCCTATCCATCTTTCAACCCCTTGGCCTTATCCAGCACCAGATCCGCCACCTGGTCTTTGGTCATAAGCTGAAGGTTGTCCACGCTACCGTCTTGGTAGATCAATTTCACCCGGTTGGTGTCCGTCTCAAAGCCCGCATCCTCTTGGGAGACATCATTGGCCACAATCATATCGAGATGTTTGGACCAAAGCTTTTTCTGGGCGTTGGCCATCAGGTCCTGGGTTTCCGCTGCGAATCCCACCAGGACAAAACCGGATTCGGCCTTCTGGGAGCCCAGTTCAGCCAGGATATCAGGGGTCCTGATCAGTTCCAGGGATACCCGTTCCGCTCCCTTTTTGATCTTCTGAACAGCGGCGGACGCCGGTCGGTAATCAGAGACCGCGGCAGCCTTTATAATCATATCACAACCATCCAGATTTTGAAAAACCGTATCTTTCATTTCCTGTGCGGTCCTTACCGGTAGATAGGTGAGGCCGGAGGGAGGGGGGAGGGGGGTCGGGCCGCTCACCAGGATAACCGTTGCCCCCCGGCGGACTGCGGCCCGGGCCAGGGCATGGCCCATCCTGCCGGAGGACCGATTGGTGATGAACCGGACCGGGTCTATAGGTTCCACGGTGGGGCCTGCGGTCACCAGGATCTTCCGGCCTGACAGGTCCTTTCTGGAAAGGATCATCCGGGCCTGTTCCACGATTTGCTCGGGCTCGGGAAGTCGGCCCGGACCTTCACTGCCACAGGCCAGATCCCCGGCGCCCGGCTCCATGACGAATATGCCCCGCTCCTTGAGTTGAGCCAGGTTGTGTTGTACCGCGGGGTTCATGAACATCTCGGAATTCATGGAGGGGCAGATCATGATCTGGGCGGTCGCCGCCAGGATGCAGGTGGAGAGAAAGTCGTCGGCAATGCCGTGGGCCATCTTTCCGATGATGTCGGCGGTGGCCGGGGCGATGATGACGAGATCTGCATCCTGTCCCCAGGCGATGTGGTCCATGGGCCGGGTGCCTTCATGGAACATTTCGTGGATCACCCGATGGCCGGACAGGGCTTCAAAGGTGAGGGGGGTTACAAACCGGGCCGAGGCCTCGGTCATGACCACGCGGGTTCGGGCCCCGGCCTTCACCAGTCGGCGGACCACATCTGCGGCCTTATATGCGGCAATCCCTCCGGTGATCCCTATCAAAATCTTTTTTCCGTTCACCCTTGCCCTCCTGATTCCCTGGTGATTGCACCTGGATGACCCCATGCAGGTGTTTTGTGCAGTGTAGAAGACGCGGACAGGCCTGTCAAGACAACGTCCCTTTTGGGCCAGGGCAAATTTGTTCTAAGCAGAAAATGCCTTTGAATAAAGCCGTATCAGAGGTTTTGAATATATCAAGAGGTTTCAGTGTTCAGGTGTCAGGAAAGGATGAAATGCTTTATCCTGAAACCTGTCGAAGATCCCGTCTGCAGCGGGGAAACCGGGCCATTACGTTTAGCGACCAAAATCGATGAGTTTTCCTCTCAAATTCAATGCCTTGGATGTTAGAACAAAATCACCCTGATCGAAATCCATCTCAGAATTCCCTTTAAACTCCTGATCCAGTTTATCCATGCGCCCTGCCGCCCCTGGGATGCACCCATGCACATCTGTCCATAAAACGGTTTACACGGGCACGCATGAACTGATATCAAATGACGGGCAGTGGAGGCGCCATGGCGGGTAGGTTGGGATCTCATCCCCAGGCCATGGAGATTTTGTCAAATGACGGAACAAGGGGAGACAAGAAAATGAAAGGAATTATTCTGGCAGGGGGGTCGGGGACCCGGCTCTATCCGCTCACGCGGGTGGTGAGCAAACAGTTGATGCCGGTGTACGACAAGCCCATGATATACTACCCGCTGTCCACACTCATGCTGGCCGGGATCAGGGAGATCCTTATTATTTCGACCCCTGAGGATCTGCCGCGGTTTAAACAGTTGCTCCATAATGGGGAGTGGCTGGGCCTGTCCCTTTCCTATGCGGAACAGCCCAGGCCTGAAGGCCTGGCCCAGGCGTTTATTATCGGTAAATCCTTTATCGGAGAGGATACTGTGGCCCTGGTATTGGGGGATAACGTGTTTTACGGCCATGGGTTATCTGAAATCCTGAACCGGTGCGTGGGACTCCAAAAGGGGGGGGTTATTTTCGGATATGCGGTGAAGGACCCCCACCGATACGGGGTGGTGGATTTTGATGCCGAGGGAAAGGTGGTGGGCATCGAAGAGAAACCCCAAAGGCCCAGGACCCCTTATGCGGTCCCGGGCCTCTATTTTTATGACAACCATGTGGTGGAAATTGCAGAGGGTCTGAGACCTTCACCCAGGGGCGAACTGGAGATCACGGATCTCAACATGGCCTATCTGCATCAGAATGAATTGCGGGTGGAGCTCCTGGGCCGGGGGTTTGCGTGGTTGGATACCGGGACCCACGAAACCCTTCAACAGGCGAGCAGTTTTGTGCGGGCCATTCAGGAGCGACAGGGTCTCAAGATCGCCTGTATCGAGGAAATCGCCTATCGAAAAGGATTTATCGGAAAGGAGCGGCTGGAGGCCGTTGCCCGGGGCATGCTCAAAAATGAATACGGCCGGTACCTGATGGGGGTGGTATCCGAGTCGGACAAAATAGTGGCCAATGACACCGGCATTTACTGATGCCCGCCTCCCATAGCCCTGCCGGAGGTTCCCGCTCCGAGAGCGGGGAAAACCGCATCCCTGCCCGTCAGTCCAGGCGGTACTCTTTTTCCGTCAACTTGGCATGGGCCGCCGCCAGGCGGGCGATGGGCACCCTGGGCGGAGAACAGGACACATAGCTCATGTGGATATGGTGACAGAACCGGATGGAGTCCGGATGCCCGCCCTGTTCCCCACAGATGCCGACTTTGAGGCCGGGCTGGGTCTTGCGGGCCCACTCAATGGTGATCATCATGAGCCGACCCACCCCTTTTACATCCAGGACCTCAAAGGGGTTGTGCTGCAATATTCCCTTTTCGTTATAAAGGGGAAGGAATTTGTTTTCAGCATCCTCTCTTGAAAAGGAAAAGGTGGCCTGCGTCAGGTCATTGGTCCCGAATGAAATGAACTGGGCCAGTTCAGCGATCCGTCCGGCCCGCATACAGGCCCGGACCACCTCCACCATGGTCCCGAATTTGTAAGGGACTTGGGTCTTGAACTTTTTCTCCACATCCTTGCTGATCTCGGTGACATAGCGGTGGACCCATTTCAGCTCCTGTAAGGTGCACACCTGGGGGATCATGATCTCCGGGGCCACCTTTCCCCCCTCGCGAATGTGGGTGGCCGCGGCCTCCAGTACGGCCCGGATCTGCATCACATAGATCTCGGGATAGGTGATTCCCAGCCTCACGCCCCGGTGTCCCAGCATGGGATTGATTTCGGTCAGGGAATCCACCTTTTCCAGCAAAGACTCCTTGGCCTCAATGATGGATGCGGTCAAATGCCTGTCCTTGAGTTCGGCCAGGCCCTTGGTTATGGCCTCAAGATTTGCCGCGTACCGGTCATGGAGCTCCGGATCAATGATCTTGAGGGTGTCAGGGAGGCCGGACATGCCCTCCACGGTCTGTTTGAGCCGTTTGAGGTGATTGATTTCTTCCACCAACTCGTCATGGGACGGCAGGAACTCGTGTATGGGCGGATCCAGAAGCCGGACCGTCACCGGGGAACCGTCCATGATTCGAAAGATGCCCAGAAAGTCCTCCCGTTGGAACGGGAGCAGTTGATCCAATGCCGCCTGGCGCTCCTCGGGCGTCTCCGCCAGGATCATGTCCTGCACCACCGGGAGTCTCTCCTGCTGGTTGAACATCCGCTCAGTGCGACACAGGCCGATTCCCACGGCGCCGTATTTCTTGGCCTTGGTGACCGCCTCAGGGGTGTCGGCATTGGTCATGACCTCAAGATCGCTGATCTCATCGGCCCATTCCAGAAGGACCAACAGATCCTCCACAAACTCCGGATCAATGGTGGGGACCTCCCCCTGATACACGTTGCCGGTGGTCCCGTCAATGGTGATGGTATCGCCTTCTCTCAGTTTTACCCCGGAGATAACCGCCTCTTTTTTGATGTCATCAATGACGATGGCCTCACATCCTGACACGCAGGGTTTCCCCATACTCCGGGCCACCACCGCGGCATGGGAGGTCTTTCCGCCCCTGCTGGTGAGGATCCCCTGGGAGGCGAAAAACCCGTGAATGTCGTCCGGTTTGGTCTCCTCTCTCACCAGGATGACCTTTTCTCCCAGTTTGGCCTTGGTCTCGGCCCGGTCCGCATCAAAGACGATTCTGCCCGATGCAGCGCCGGGAGAGGCGGGAAGTCCCTGGGCCAGGACCACGGCCTGGGCTTCCGGGTCCAGTCTGGGATGGAGCAATTGTTCCAGCATATCCGGCTTGACCCGTAAGATGGCCTCTTCTTCTGAGATAAGCCCTTCGTTGACCATGTCCACAGATGTCTTGATAAAGGCGGATGCATTCATCTTGGCGTCACGGGTCTGAAGGCAATACAGCTTTCCGTCTTCTACGGTGAATTCAAGATCCTGTATTTCGCGGAAGTGATTCTCCAAGGTATGCCTCAACTTGTCCAGTTCCCGGTAGACGGCGGGCATCTCCTTTCTCAGCTCGCTGATGGGTTTGGGGGTGCGGATGCCGGCCACCACGTCCTCTCCCTGGGCGTTTATCATGTACTCCCCGAAAAAGCGGTTTTCTCCGGTTGCCGGATCCCGGGTGAAGGCCACACCGGTGGCGCTGCTGTCCCCCATGTTGCCGAAGACCATGGTACAGATGTTGACGGCGGTGCCGTCGGCCATGTCCCGGGTAATGTGGAATTCCTTGCGATAATCCACGGCCCGTTTCCCCATCCAGGACCGGAATACCGATTCCACGGCCAGCTCCAGTTGCTCATAGGGATCCTGGGGGAAGGGACGGTCCTTTTTTGCCACAAGATCCAGAAACTCTTGGCACGCCTGTTGTAAGGCCTTGGCAGAGAGTTGAATGTCCTGCTGAGCGTTATGGGCCTTTTTGATTTTGTTCCAGATGACATTGAATTCCTGGTCCTCCACCCCCAGGGCCACGGAACCGAAAAGCTGAATAAGCCGTCGATACAGATCATACGCAAACCGCTCATTTTGGGAAAGACGGATCAAACCGGAAACGGTCTCGTCGTTCAGACCCAGATTCAGGATGGTATCCATCATGCCGGGCATGGACATGGCCGCTCCTGAACGCACGGACACGAGAAGAGGATTTTCCGGATTTCCAAATCCCTTGCCGGTCTCCTTCTCCAGCTGTTTCATGGCGGCGTGGAGTTCATTTCTGAGTTCGGTTGGAAGCCCTGTTTTATTCTTTTTCAGATAGGCAAGACAGGCCTCCGTGGTGATCACAAATCCGGGGGGGATGGGGAGTCCGATCTGGGTCATCTCACAGAGATTGGCCCCTTTGCCGCCCAGAAGCTTCTTGTCCTTTCCGTTTCCTTCCTTGAAGGTATAGATATATTTCTTGGCCACGGCTATTCCCCTTCCTTGTTCTTTTTTCTGGCATATTCGAATACGTAGGCAAGACCGAAAAGCGCTGCCCCCAGACCGATCACCTTGATGGGAGACAGGCTGGTAAAGAAAACGCGTGAGAGTATCACGGCAAACGCCGCTGAAAGCAAAAGACGGATAATCAATGTGGTGGTTCGGTTCACTTTTCTATCCTTCGGGTCTGAAGATGAGGAAATCCATGGCTGTCTGCAAGGCGGATCATCTACGGCTTTTTAAACGGTATGACTGTAGCGGTATTGCCGTTTTCCTTCTTATTCCGCTCACCCGAATCAGGTGAGGAAGCCGCCTTCCGGGGTTCGACTCGTCTAACCGGTTCCAGCCGCATGGGCTTTCCGTTCATGGTGAATTCCTCCCCGTTGATGTACACATCCCTTAATATCCAGGTAACCGTCTGCATGGGGAGGGTGAGGAATAAAAGGGTCACATGATACCAGTCTTTTTTTGCATCCGGTTCAATGGCTTCAATTCGTGCGAAAACAGTAGGGTTGGCCTGATGGTAAATCAGGACCACATCCCCGATATCCGTCATAACGCGTCCTCTGTAAAGCAAAGGGTGTTGAGATTACAGCGTAGGGTTGGGCGCCGGCACCCTGATCCCGGCGACCGGTGGAGAGGGCCTACTCCGTGGTGTCAAGAACGGAGCCGGGGTCTCTCCTCAGCTTATCCAGCTTGGATTCAAAGCCGGAGCCCAGATCCACCCCCATCTGTTGGGCCCGTTTTTTGGCCTGAAGCCCGATGTTTCGGGTATCCTTATAAAAGCTGTCATCTTGGGGTGAATTGGGGTTGTAATCGGCCAACCGGTCCGCCTCTGATACGTGATACGCCACCCGGGAGATAAGCCGGCTCATTTCCCGGCCTCCGCAGGCGGGGCAGGTCAGGGCCTCTTGCTCTTCACTGTTCATGATCAGGGCCTGAAACTCCTCTTTACAGGTATGGCATTTGTATTCATATATGGGCATTGTTCTGTTTTCCTTTTATGATCTGTGTCCAACAAATGGACCGATTCCACAAACAAAACAATTATATCAGCTGGAACGGATCTGAACAATGTTATTTTTTTGGAGGGGATTCCACACAAACGCCTCCAGGGCAGCGGGACCCATGAAGGACTCACTGTGGAGGTTCGCCTTCCCGGTTTTTTTCTCCCATGATTGCCTCCATCAGCACTTCCGGCATGTCCCTTTCCTGGACGTAGCGATCCCCCACCATTTCCCCGCGCACGGATATGATGGGAGGGCCCTGACCGCTGCCGGGGAATTCCTGTTCCAAACACGCGTGTTTACACCCATTGATGAGGAGGATAAGATCTGTGGCGGCTTCCTTGTCCAAAACACACCTTACTGCAAATCCTCTCCTTTTCATGGTCTCTTGTAGATGCTCAACCAGGCCGGTCCGGTCGATTTCAGGGTTGCATCCACCGCAATACCGTAAGCCGATCAAATACATGCACAACAGCCCATTGTAAATACATAAGCAAAGGAATCAACATATCTGGACATTTTTTCTCTTGATTTTCTCCTTGGTCTCCTGCCAGTAGGTCTTTTCATCCTTGCCGATAATCTGTTCAAAATCCTTATCTTCTTTTATCCCTGCCACGCTCTTGGCCAGGTCCACTTTTCTGTCTATACCGCTTCTTCTGGCGATCATGATCTTCTGAGCGGCGGGCGATCCGGCGCCGTGCATGGCCTCGGGGAGCCCGGCCCCCACGGACATGTTTTCGATCAGCCTCAACATCTTAATGATATCCGAGGTGGGAAACCCTTCTTTACCCACAAAACATTCCTCGATGATTTTGCCCAGTTCAGGATTTTCCAGGTCCTTTTCAGAGGGGAGGGTAATGATCTTGCCGCCTGCGATGTCCTGGGCCAGACGCATCCATTCATAGACCATTTTGGTGATATTGAGCTTCACCACATTGGCCAAAAGCGGATGGATGTGATAAGCCCCTGAAGGGGTTTGATACCCTTCATAGGAGCAGGCCAGGGTGCAGGACCAGCAGGTCTCTGCCATGGCAATCATATCCGTCAATTTGTCAATGATGTGAGAGGCCTTGCTGATGCCGTGGGCATCGGCGGTCCAGTAGGAGCCGCCCACCACCACATCGGCCAGGCCCACTTTGCACCCCCCGTAGTTGCTCCGGTGATATCCGGCAAAGGTTTCCACCAGTTGGGTGGTAAAATCGAATTCCCCGGCCATGAAGATGCGCTCATTGGGCACGAACACATCTTTAAAGATGATGATGGCTTCTCCCCCCACGATACCGTACTTGGGATTGCCGGCATCTAATGGACTGTCCAGGCGGCGGGTGTCATTGGTCTGCCGGCTGAAGACAAAGGTTACCCCTTTGGTATCCGAAGGAACGGCAAAGGAAAGGGCGAAATCCCCATCTTCCTCTCCCATGGTCCGGGTGGGCATGGTCAGGATTTCGTGGCTGTTGATGGCGCCGGTGATATGGGCCTTTATTCCCGAGACAATGATTCCGTCGTCCAACCGTTCTTTGATGTGAAGATAAGTGTCCTTGTTTTTTTGCTGATGGGGCCTGAGGTTCCTGTCCCCCCGGGCATCGGTCATGGCCCCTGAAGGCATCCAGTCGTTTTTCTGCACCTGAGTCAGCCAGTT
>JAIPDZ010000298.1 GCA_021737425.1 Deltaproteobacteria bacterium | reverse complement strand
GGGTCAATAGAAAGGCGACCACCAGAGCCGTTATGATCTCAAGCGCCATCATCATGAATACATTTTAAAACAAGCTCAAGCAGAGAGCTATGGTCTTAATCATGTATTTGCAGCCTGAATCCACTGTATCTGCCCCGGACCTTTCCCATCCCGGTTCTTGAAAAGGGAACAGGGACCCTTATCTTGATAAAAAGAGAAAGAATCCAATGGAAATGGTGTAATTTTTATCATAATTATTTCCATTACTGAGGGAATGTAACATCTCAATAATCAGGTGCAAACCTCCTGGATTCCGGCCTTCGCCGGAATCCAGTACCGTGCCAGAGAAAGCGGTCACCCCGATTTATTGAGAAGATACGAGGGAATAACCCTATTTTGGAAAGGCGAAAAAAATGCCCGTATCGACGAAACCCATTGAGGCTTTCACCTTGAACGAAGCCCCTTATTATTTGCCCATTGCCAACGAGGTGGAAATATTCACACAGGCCCATCGGAATCAGCTTCCGGTCCTGCTCAAGGGGCCTACCGGCTGTGGAAAGACACGGTTTATGGAGCACATGACCTGGCGGCTCGGACTTCCCCTGATTACAGTGGCTTGTCACGACGACCTCACATCAGGCGACCTGGTCGGGCGCTATTTAATTAAAGGCGGAGAGACCGTATGGATGGACGGCGCCCTGACGCGTGCGGTCAAGGCGGGCGGCATCTGCTACTTAGACGAAATCGTGGAGGCCCGAAAAGATACCACGGTGGTGATCCATCCGTTGACGGACGATCGCCGCATTCTTCCCATTGAAAAGCGCGGGGAGGTGTTGTCCGCACCGCCCGAGTTTATGCTGGTGATCTCCTATAATCCTGGGTACCAGAGTGTCATGAAAGACCTTAAGCCCAGTACCAGGCAGCGGTTTGTCACCATTGATTTTCATTATCCGGGCGAGGAACAGGAGGCCGATATTGTATGCGGAGAGGCAAAAGTGGACAGAGAGCTCGCCGCCCGGTTGGTGAAACTGGGCGGCATGACCCGGAATCTGGAGGAACGGGGGCTTGACGAGGGAGCCAGCACGCGTCTTTTGATTCATGCGGCCCGGCTCATCCGATCCGGGATCGACGCGGAAGAAGCCTGCCAGGCGGCCATTGTAAATACCCTGAGCGATGAAACGGAAATGCAGCGCTCCATTCAAGAAATGGCCGCGGCCGTATTCTAGTTTCCATCCTTAAATGGCTCTTTTCCGCAATCTTGGCGTCAAACTGCAGAGTTTCTTGTGCGACGTACTATCGTACGCCTCCGCTTAACTCCTGGTTTTCCTCAACCTTGCGAAAAATTGCCGATTTCTGAACCGGAAACCGCATTAGTGCCCAAAACTGATTTGTAGATGGGCACATTCTAATGGGAGGCGATCGAGAGTTGAGCACGCAGACATATAAACAAAGTCCGTGGGAAGCGGAGGTTCTCGCACTCTTCCCGGGTACGCTTTATACGGGCCGGGGCCTCTATTTTGAAGAAGACCTCAAAGAGGCCGGACTGACCCGTGCCCTGGACCAAGCCCCATTCGAAACCGCCAATCTCATTTTGGAGAACGCCAGGACCCTGGCATCGATTAAGCCTGAACTGGCATTTCACTTTTTACTGGAGGCCCCGGAACTTCTTAGGTCCCTTCAACCCCGGGAACTGCAACAATGGGTCCAGGCATGTTTACATATCTATGATGCCCGGGGACTTAATCCGGCACGGGCATTCATTGTGGAATCCAAGGATCATCCGGCCGTTCAATTCCAGCAACATGCCGTCGCTTTTGAAGCGGTTTCGGGGATCCTACGAAATTTTGTCTGCGGGCTGGGGGCCGAAACCCTCACCTTAGAGACAAAGGCCGAATCCTACACGGACGGGCAGACCATCTTTGTGCCGGAATCCTTCTCCCTGTTCTCGGATCAAAGCCAAAATTTTCTCTTATATAAGCTTCTGATTACCCACAAAGTGGCTCAGCTCAAACTGAAAACCTATCGTTTGGATGATCAAGCGTTTTTTCTTTCCCCTACCTGCTCAGACGGCTCCGAAGAATCCTGCAAATTCCAGTCCGGTCTTTCCCGATTCTTTCACCGTTTTCCCGAGCCGGATCTGGTGAGGGACCTTTTTTTATTGGCGGACACCTTGCGGATAGAATCCTGGATGGGGCGCCATCTGCCCGGTCTTTTAAAGAGGCTCCTTGTTCTCAAACCGGAATTGGCCCGCAAAAGAAACGGCTATTCAGACCACCGCGGAAAGACCGGCAGGATGGATGCTCTCATACACTGGTATCTTTCGGGAACGTCCTTCCCCGGAGGAAACGACCTACTCAAGGTTATGTCAACCGCTCGAGACATGACCCTGTATACGGCGGACATCGCCCGAATAACCCAAGAGGCCTACACCCACATGCCCAACCATGCAGAACCGTACCGCCCTGTGGAACCGGTCCCTTATATGGGTGTGCTAAACCCTGAAGCAGCCGAGGCCGGACTTCAGTGTCGTCGTGAATCCCGGCGCCTCGATTTTCAGAAGGAATTGGCCAAACTGATAGAGGACCTGCCGGAACCTGAAGATATCCGAATAGAACTTCCCGAGGCATTAGAAGAAGAGGCCGGCCCCGGGGGCCGGCCCCAAAGACAGGAAATACCGGAACACCTAATGGTCAACGATCTTCCCGTTCCTGTTCCTGAGGCCATGCAGAAGATTATACAGGAAATTTACGAGGATCTGGGCTCCATACCGAGTACGTACCTTACGGTTGCCGACGACATGACCGGACATTATTTCCACTCCCTTTGTCAGGCGCCGGAGGGGACCGGTTATTTTCTTTCCGAGCATGCAGAAGGGGTGCGTGTGCTGGATGAATGGGATTACCGGCGTCAAGGGTATCGAAAACGATGGGCATTGCTGCGAGAAGCCGATGCAGAAGAAGGGGATGTAAGCTTTGTGGAACAGACCATGGCCCGCTTCGGCGCCATGACCCAGCAGATTAAGCGCCGTTTTGAGTGCATTCGCCAGGATCAGACCCTGCTCCGCAGACAAAAGGAAGGAGAGGAAGTGGACGTGGACGCTGCGGTGGAAGCCCTCTCGGATATGAAGGCAGGGCTCACCCCAACGGAACGGGTTTTTGTCCGCCTGAGCCGCGAGCGGCGGAACATTGCCACGGCCTTTCTCATCGACCTGAGCGGTTCCACCAGCGGCTGGATTAATGAGACCGAGCGTATGGCCCTCCTTATCCTGTGCGAGGCCATGCAGAAGATAGAAGACCGATTCGCCATTTATGGGTTCTCCGGTCAGACCCGTAAACGGTGTGAACTCTATCGCATTAAGGGCTTTGATGAGCACTATGGAGATCGGATCAAAAGGCGAATCGCCGGGATCCGGCCCCGCGAATACACCCGGATGGGTCCACCCATCCGTCGATTGACAGAAATATTGAGGGAAATCGATGCCCGATCCAAATTGCTCTTAACGTTGAGCGACGGCAAGCCGGATGATTATGATGCCTACAACGGGGAGTATGGAATTGAAGACACCCGTCAGGCCCTCCTCGAGGCCAAAAAACAGGGGATCCATCCCTTTTCCATCACCATTGACAAGGCGGAGCACAGCTATCTTTCGCATATGTACGGACATGCCAGCTATGTATTTATTGACGATCTAACCAAATTACCGCTGAAAATACCGGAAATCTACCGAAAACTGACCACTTGATGGGCTGTAGATCGAAGATGCGTGCCATCGTGCTTTCGCTTGCGAGGTAACAGAGGCCCTACACACGGGCCGATGATGCTTGTCTGCCATGATCTCCCCCCGAGCCAGACGGATTATCGCCCCTACGAACTCCCCCTTCTTTGACCAGGGAAATTTTGAACCTTCCGCCGTCTCGACGCGGCACGAAGACGGTTGAACCTTAGAACCTTTTTTTCTAACCACTGAACCCTTGAACCTGGGAACCTTATGTCGTAGGGCGGGTAACATTACCCGCCTTTCGTCATGGCCTACCCCCACCCGGCAGCATTCTCAAAAGCAATGGAAGCATAGCTGACCGTGTCGGTTTCATCTCCGAGCACATCTCCGGAGGTGTAGTAAATCAAAAGGCTCCCTTTGGCCTCTTTGGGCAGCATGTCCAGCAGAATGGAAATAGGATGGCTTCCGCAAATGGTTGCTTCGGTGTCCTCCACATACCGTACGAACTCCTGACTGCTCTTTTTAAGGATCCGATCCACGGCCCCCATATCCAGATCCCGAATGTTTTTCTTGACATTTTCCCGGTAGGGCACATATCCGAACCTGGGTCCCTGATGGGTAAAATCGGAACTTGCAACCACGACATCGTCCTCCTTTATAAGACCCCCCAGGGTTTTGGCGATGTTTTCACTGTCTGAATTCTTTACCTGGCCGACCACCATGGGAACGATTTCGAAATTCTTCAATACCACCTGTAGAAACGGCAGTTGGACCTCCAGGGAATGCTCCTGCAGATGCGCCTGAGAAACGCTGGAAAACAGCGTATTGTGGGTCAACAAGGTGTCGCAGACCTCCTGGTTCAGCGGGATCAGCCCCAGCGGAGTCTCATAGGCCTCTACCGGGGGAATGGATACTCCCCGAAAGTGCATCCGGTGGGAAGGCGCAATCAGAAACACCCTGTGGGTCCGCTCCGGGTCCAGGAGCTTGAAACCAAAAGCAGCAGCCTGTCCGGAAAAAGGATACCCTGCATGCGGACTGATCAGGGCAATGACCGGGGCCGAGAGTTTTTCAGGATCGGCTTTGGACAGGTACCCCTTTATGGAGGTTTCCAGCGTCTCAGGGTCATTTTCATAGAACATGCCCGCCGCAGCGGGTCGCCGTACGTTTTCATATTGGGCCATGGTTTTCTCTCCTTCTACCGAATAGGTATCTTTTAGATTCTTACGCCTGCATTCTGAGAAATTTTCTCTCAGAAGCCCGGTAACAGCTTTATATCCGTAGCCAGTTGAGGAATTGCGAATTGAGGAATTGCAGCGGTCCCACCACGTTCGCGAAAATCACCCAATTCGCAAATCATTTCCTGAATTCCTGAATTCCTGAATTCCTAAATTCCTAAATTCCAAATATCTTTGGTTAGATTTTCTCAGAAACTGTACCGAACCGCAGCATAAACATTGCTGTTTTCTTCGAACTGCCCGAAAAAGGTCTCCTGCTTTCCGGTAAAGATATTCCCCCCCACCTGGATCTTCCAGTTATCGGTCACATCATAGGT
>JAIPDZ010000297.1 GCA_021737425.1 Deltaproteobacteria bacterium | reverse complement strand
GGAGAAGGTCGATGAAAAACTCTTTTCCATCCACCTCCAGCCGGTACTGACTGCCCATGAAGGCGAACATGCCGCCCATGCTTCGCAGAAAATCCTCGATCCGGGCGATGAGAGATCGTTCCAGCTCACGCTCGCTGTGATCTTCACCCAGCTCCAGAAAATCGAAGGTGTACTCATCCCTCACGGCCAGCCGGGCCTGAGCCCGCAACTCCGGCGTCAACTCCCGGTCAAAATTGGTCTGGCCCATCAGCGCTTTTTCATAGCTCTGGTTGTCGATCTGGTGAATGAGCACGGTCTTCGACCAGCCGAACTTGCGGGTCATGCGGATATAAAATTCCCGTTCCAAGGGGTCCTTGCAGCGCTGAAGAATAACCAGGTTGTGGGTCCAGCCGATTTGTGCAACCAGTGGTTGCACTCGCTCATCGTCGCGGTAGAGCAGATAAAATTCCCGCATGTAAAAGATGTTGCGCCGGGAAAATCCGCTGATCCCCGGGAACTCGGTCCGAAGGTCCATGGAAAGCTGTTCCGCAATGGCAGAACCATGCCTCGCGTCTGCCTGCCGCTCCACGATCATCCGCCCGATGTCCCAGTACAAACCGACCAGCTCCTTGTTGACCGCCTTGAGGGCTTCATACTGGGCGGAGCGGATGCGCTCCTTGATTTCGGTCAGCAGACGCGGGTAATTCCCCTCTTTCCCGAAACTGTTTTCCTGGGGGGCATCATTCGGCGTCATTGGCGGGCTCCTCATCATCCATCATGTCGGCAGCGATGTCTTCTTCCAGCGGCTCGACCGCTTCAGCCCTCTCTTCCAGATCTTCACCGCCCGGCGGCGGGGCGAGGTGGCGCACATCCACCTTGCCGGTTACAACGTCAAAGATCAGGCGGGTGCGGTATTCGCGGATGAGGTCGATTTCGCGTTGGGCGCGGTCGATCAATGAAGTCGCCTCTGAAGTCGCCTGCCGGATATGCTCAGCAATCGCCACCTGTTCATCCTTGGGTGGAACTGCAATGCAGACCTTCTTTAACTGATCTCCATATATGTGCTTAACGGTGGTTCCTCGCCCGAGCCGAGCCTTCTGGCACCTGGCATGCCACGCATCTGAGGCGTACCCCAAGAAGGGTGAGTGAGCGACTATCCGAGGGCGCAGAATAATCAAATATCCCCTGCAGCACACTTCCTCTTCAATTAGATTCACAACTGATTTCCCGATTTCGCTCATGTCTTCACCAGATGCAGTAAAGAGGATGTCGCCATACTTGATTCGCCCATAATTGTGCGCCCGATTCTCAGATACGTATGTGCGGACGGCAGACACGGTGAAGTTGAAGTACATGTAGAGGTGCCCATACCGGCTACATCGTCTTCCCGCGATCCGCCCGACCCCTTCATGAAGCGCCCTAATTGCCGTAGTGATTTCATCTCCCAATGCTCCGGGATGTTGCCGAGCCAATCAATGCCGGATGGTTTGAGGGGGACATCGGGATTGAGGCCGCGAGTCACGGCTCGGTTGATGATGGCCTGCTTCTGCTCGTTCAACACCTCGATCAGCCGCTGGCGATTGCGGATGAAGCGGCGGACCTTCGACGCCTTTGCACCCAGGTAATCCGCAATAACTTTCTGCTCTCCCAATGATGGGAAGCACGAAGGTATCCTTTTGAAGTCTTCCCAGTAGAGCCGGTTGCGATCCTTAACGATGCCGCGCGAGAAACCGTCCACCTGTTTCTTGTAGATGTCAGTGCGGAACAGGTAGCTGAAATATCGCGGCTCGACCTCGGGGCGAGGGCGGACAACCACGTAGGCGGGGCTGACCAAGCCGTCAACCGGCACAGCTCCGACCGCGCCTTGCCACATCCGGATCATGTTATAGGCGATGCCGCCCTTGGCGGCCCACTTGTATTTCTCGCGGTCGGATATCACCTGTTTGCGCTTCAGGTTGTCCATATTGCGGACGCGGACCCCGGTCTTCAGCGACACCTCGAGAATAGGCAGACTGCCGTAGCCGGTCGAGTTGCGCTGCAAGAACAACCGGCCGTTCCTGCGCACTTCCCAGTGTTGCGGGATACAACCGATCCACGGCACACCGCTGTCTTTGTATTCGGGATAGGGCTGCAAGAAGGTCATTCGTTACTCCCGAGCACTTGCTTGAACCATAGGATAGCAGCTTCACCTTCCTTGCGCGTTATTTCGTCAACGGTCCGGCTGTGACGAATGCCGTTGCGCATTTCGGCAAGCTGACCGAATTTGGCATTGAGCGTTTCCTTGTTTCCAAATCGCGATTGGAAATGTTCCCAATTTGCCTTGGAGATGATGCTTTCTTGTAGTTCCCGAAGATCTGCGAACTCCAGCTTACTGGAAAGTTCCTTAAAGTTTTCCGGATCAATCGCAACGCTTTTTTTCGCCGCCCGCATAATGGCTTCATTAAGTTTTTGCTCGATATGAGAGGGTAATTTTTCGGGGTTATTGTCAAACGCATCGACAATGCATTTGCGAAGCGCCAATTCTGTCTCCTCAATTTTTGCGTCCAGTTCACGCAAAGGAGGAGACAAATCGAACCTTTCTTTGATTAACAGGCTTTCTATGGCCTCAAGAATCGTGCGCTCACGTTCTGAAATGAATGCCTCATAGTCATTCGGGCTGAACGGATCACGTAGCAAGATTGAAAATGCCGCCGGTGAAATGAAATGTGATTCAAGCAGCGCACGGATCTGACTTTCGCTGCTTTTCGCCATGAGCTTTGGCAGATAACTATTCGGGAGTCCATTATTAATGACCTGTCGATTGGTTTCAGCCGTTAAAGGCGTTCGGTTGAGAATCGTATGTACATTTATGCCTTGCAACTCCCCGGTAGCCTGAGAGGCGGGGACAATATGATGATCATCTAAATCTCCGGGCTGGGGTATATTGCCGGTCATCCAGTCGCGTGCACCCTGAAGAACCAACAGATTGAAAATGCCGTTGTAGACTGAGGTTCCCTTTTTCGTCTCGTTGCGCAAATCCAGACTGCGAAACCGCTTCTCAAATTCTTGAAGCAAAGCCGGTCTGGTGTCGTCATCAGTCATCCACGCCTTCATATCGATGAAGTCGCGCGCGCTTGTAGATTCCACAGAGCCGGAATAGCGGTTGATGAAAACTGAAGCCCAGTACCAATGCCTTATCTTTCGCTGCGCGTTCAGTCGCTTATTCGGCATCAAGTCTTTGCAAACGGCTTGAAGCGCTGTGAAAACGGGAAGTATGGCAACATACGGCAGGTATTGCGCAGAACTCACTCCAAACTCCTGCGGATGTTTTAACAGGTTGATGGCTTTTGCGAGCTCGTCAATGGCAGAGTTCCACCGGTGTTCGAAATCTGCGATGTCAGGTATTAGAACCTCCTTAACCAATCCCCTGTCCGATGTGCGTACCACTTTCTCTTGTCCGGGCAAGAGGTAATATAGGTATTTCGGCGAACAATAGGATTGGCAAAGGATCGACATCACCTGGAGCACGTAAACATTCATCTTACCGGATTCAACAAATTCAAATTTTGACGATGCTTTGCGCCACATATGTTTGAGCTGCAAACCCTTGGGTTTTAGAAGGGCGTTAATCAGGTCGAAAACATCCAGCCGAATACCCTTGCTGTTGATCTGCGTAAAAATATCACACACTTTGTCGACGGCAAGATCTCTATCCAATTCGATATATGCAATCTGGTACTGCTCGGTGATTCCTTTGACATGCCCTCCAAACTCTTTCGCGTTTTGTGCGTTACGAACCGCTTTTTCTACCGCCGAATCGTCTCCTGTGCTTTCAGCTGCAGCTCTTGTTTTGTTCCAGTAGTCCTCGTAGCCTTGTACCCAGCTAAACAATTCCCAGCCGCCTGCGCCGACAACCATGAGAGGAAAAATATGTTCTTCGAACTGCAAGTCTAAGTTATTCAGCACCTTATTTAAACGGCGAGAAAGCCATTCATATTGAAATGCTTCATCGTATTGCTCGTTCATGAACTTTTCAACGTTCACATAGTAAACCGCCCGGCTAACCCGGTTGGGAAGTGGCACGTCCGGCCCGACAAAGGCATAATAAAGTGCCGTGAGACGCTGTTGCCCATCCAAAACGATGTGCTCAGCCTTACCCTCTCCATAGTTCCATGGATATTGTCCTGTCTTGTTGTCAAACCCATATACAATCTCACAGGACAATGCGTCGAAATTTTCTCTCTTTCCTTTCCAAACCAGGAGGCTTCCGATGTAGTAGTCGAGGAATATGGATCGCATGAGCGAATTTATGTCCCATGGTCGCCATTCAAATTCCCGTTGGAAGTCGGGAATTACGAAACGCCCCTCCTTCAATCGGCTGATAAGCGTGTTTAGACTGATATGATCCGGTTTTTGGGCATCCTTCATTATTTAATTTCCTCTCCGATTATCTCTTCCAGCAGTCATTCGCCTTCCTCCTGCAGTTTCAGAAGTTCGGCCTTGATCTCTTCCAGTGAAAGTGTGGGCCATAACTAAATAAGTAACCTTCCAATTTACAAGTTATTGACTTATTTATGGACGTCCCGAAAGCCTTTACAAATCGGAAGAGAGATGTTCTTGTGAGAATGCATTTAGAAGTGCTCGGACTTCTTCAATTCGTGCTTGTTTCTTCGGATCGGTTGCCATTTTACCTCTTTCCTCCAGTGGCCTAACGTTGCCATCACCGTCGGGAATGCAGCACGGGATCTTCCCGCCCGTGTGCATGGCACTATTCGCATTATCAGGTGTTGGTGGCCTCTTCCCATGCTTTGACAAGGCCTCTTGAAATATCCCCTATTAGGCAGAAAGATATATCCAAAAGTTATTTACTTCGTTAGTCGCGGTAGGAATGCCGGTCGCCCGGCACCCCCCGCACAGATCCCGGCGTGCGCTACTAACGCACCGGGCTCCTACCTCAGGTAGTAACGCAGAGGCGTTGATTCGGATATGGGTGCAGAATACGTTTCTCCACCCACAGGCCCAATACATAGTGCAGGTATATGTTCGCCAGTAGCCCGTTTCTGAATTGTCAACACCAAAACGGATAAAGGTCTAAGCAAGTTTTCATGCCGCTTTTCTCGACTCAAAGTGGCTTACAGATTGACGGTTTTCATTCATCCGATGCAGGCGAGCCAGACGCTTTCTTTCAGATCTTCCCTTCAAGATCTGCTCGGCCTGGCCTGTATGCTTCTGCTCCGGGGTCACATAACCAATGGCACCATGATAACGTTGGGTATTGTATACCAATACAAATCGTTTGA
>JAIPDZ010000014.1 GCA_021737425.1 Deltaproteobacteria bacterium | reverse complement strand
GGGTCAGATTTGGTCGTCGCGATTGAGTGAAGCCACAGAAATAGTGGACTATTTCGAGGACTTCACGATTGAGCGGCGGCCGAAGATGGCCCGAAGCTGAGATGGGAAAATGGGAAGTTATTTTTGAGTGAGCCCTAAGTAGGGCCGATCACCTCATCGGCCCCCTGGGAGAATACCATGAAACAAATACGCTATTGGGTCGCGGTCCTTTTTTTTCTGGTATTTGGACTCTGCCCCCTTGAGGCCACAGCATCCGAACAGCCACGCCTTTGTTCAAAGATTCAGGACGCACCTGGAAAAAGCAAGCCGCTGCACAACACCCGGATTGCGGGGCTGTTGGATAAGCTGATGGACCCTGAATCAAAAGAGAGAAAGATGCTGGAAGGCGCCACCACGCTTTTGAGTGCCACCGGGGAAATCGATTATGAGTCGGAGCGAACCATCGGCGAAAGTCTGGCCTTGGAAGGCTTCCGCCGGTATGGTCTTCCTGTGGATGACCCTGAATTACAGCGATACGTCAATCTGGTGGGGTTGGCTGTGGCCCGAAACAGCCAGCGTCCCACCATTCCATATGCCTTTGTGGTAGTGGACAGCCCGCTGCAGAATGCCTTCAGCTGCCCAGGCGGAATCATTTTTGTGGCCCAGGGACTTCTCAATACCATCGAGGATGAGGCTCAATTGGCATGCATCCTGGCCCATGAAGTGGCGCACGTGGGCCACAAGCACGCGCTTCAATCCATAAAACGGGCCCGGTTTTTCAAAGGGGTAGGGGAAATTACTTCTGCCACCATGGAAGGCCAAAAGGGAGAGCAGTTTGAAGCCATGATCGGCGATCTGCAGAACGTGCTTTTTGACAAGGGGCTGGATCAGAGCATGGAGTTTGAAGCGGACATCAGCGCCATGAAAACGGCCTACCGAACCGGTTATGATCCTCGGGGCATAATCCTGGTCCTGAAACGACTGCGGGATATTCAGGCGCAATCAACCAAGAAGGGTTCCTGGTTTTCCACTCACCCCCCCCTTTCTGAGCGAATCCAAAAATGTGAAATGCAGTTAGGTCACTATCCGGATGCCGCGCAACTGGCCCATGACAAGGATCGATTCACGGCACGGGTTCGATAGGGGGGTTATTCCCATCTGCCGTTGTCCCGCTTTTTGAGATCCACGTATTCCACCCTTCCCTGTTCATTGATAAACGAGGTCAACACCCAATTTACCGCACTGATGATGAGGGCCCCCCATACGGCCGACCAGAACCCGTGTACCTCAAAGCCTGAGATCACGCCCGATGCCATCTTCAGGATGACCGCATTGATGATGAAGGTGAAAAGCCCCAAGGTCAGGACATTGATGGGAAGGGTCAGAATGAGCAGGATCGGCTTGAAAAAAACATTTAAGACCCCCAGGATGGCGGCGGCAAAAAAGGCGCTGAAAAAGCCGCTCACCTCTATTCCCTGAATCAGGTAAGCGGCAACGGTGATGGCCGCAGTCAAGATCAACCATCGGACGAGTAATCCCATGACAATACGCTCCTACGCTAAAAAGCAGGGGTGGCTCGGCCCTGGATCAGCTCAGGCTCAGGCCATACCCATTTTGCCGGCCGGCAATGTCTCCACGGGTTGGGTAAGCAAAAACTGGCCCTTTTCGATCCATTCCTTGAGCAGATCGGCAATCTCCAGGGCCCTGACATAAGAGGACAGCGGGACGGAAGGCACATCCTGCCCGTTAAAGGGGACGGTCCCGCTCTTCAGTTGCGCATAACTGACCGTGCCCAGGCTGACGGCCTCCCCTTTGGGATAGTCACTTCCATAATCGATAATCTGGGTAAAGAGTTCTTCATCTGAAACCCCGGTAAAACGGGCAATGTCCGCGTTGAGAACCGGGATCGGTACGCCCACGCCCACGGCGAGGGAACACCCATAGCCCAGCATGCTGACCCCCGCCACCCATTTCGGATTCATGTCCTTCAGGTTTCCCATGACCATGAGGGTGCCCGCAGGACTCAGGGGCGTGCCATTGTCGGCCCTCGCCACATCGGGATTATGCTGGGTTCCGGGACCGATGATGTATCCTACGGCCCCTCCCAGAAAGATTCTGGAGCCCAATCCCAGGGTCATATACAAGGGATCGTTCAACAACGGGCTTAACTGACCCGCGGTGGAATAATTGGCATTTCCGCAGTTGGGTTTCAATACCCCCATATAGGTATAAATGGTTTTTGAGGTCAGGTTAACGGCGCAATTGTAGTTCTGGTAGGCATTCCTGGGGTTGAGCAAGGTGGCGGAACTAAGCTCCTGCAGCGCCACCCGTTTTTTGAGGCTGCGATTGGGATAACAATCCGTACCATAGGCGGTGGCCCTGAGCTCCACCTTTTTCCCGGCCACGAGATCGTGAATCACGTGACCGCCTCCGTATTTAAACTGACCCGGATGAACGCCGTTGAGGGGGTCATCTTCAGCAGGCTCTGTGGCCCCGATATAGATATCCACCGCGGCCAGACCCGCATAGGCAGGAACACCGTTCAGCGAGACACTTGAGGCCTTGATCGCCGGTTGTACAGGTCCGAAATTGATAAAGGCCCCGGAAGAGCACATGGGCGCAAAGGTGCCGGTGGTCACCACATCGATTTCTCGGGCCGCCTGCTCCGGTCCCTTGGCGTGGACAATGCCGGCCATCTCATCGGCCGTGACCACCACCACTTTGCCCTCTCGGATTCTTTGGTTGATATCATCAATCGTCTTAGAGACCTTCTTCTTCGCCATCCTGTCACCATCCTCGGGTAAAATTATTGAACCCTGTATTATAAACCCTCTCTCATTTTATGACAACAAAAAGTTTCCCACCGCCCATGCTCTTGGGCATATTATATCGCACCGTACTTGACTTTCAAGCCGCCTTGCAGGTAAATTATTTTACCAAATGATACCACAGATCATCCACATCGGCCCTCTCGCCATTCAGGGCAAAGGCCCTTTCTTTGTCATTGCAGGCCCCTGCGTGATTGAGGACGAAGCAATTACATTACAAGTAGCTGAATTCGTAAAAAAAATTACGGATGAGCTTAAAATTCCCGCTGTTTTCAAGGCCTCCTATGACAAGGCGAACCGCACATCCCTGGAGTCCTTCAGGGGCCCTGGGATGCAAAAGGGACTTGATATCCTCGAAAAGGTCAAACATAAAACCGGACTTCCGATCCTGTCGGACGCACATACCCCTGATCAGATAGACCAGGTGGCGGGGATCCTGGACGTGATTCAGATTCCCGCCTTCCTGTGCAGACAGACCGATCTGTTGCTGGCGGCCGCCCGTTCAGGCCTCCCGGTGAATCTGAAAAAGGGGCAATTCATGTCTCCCTGGGACATGGGCCCGGCCATTGCCAAAGTCACCTCCACGGGGAATCGTCATCTGCTGCTCACGGAAAGGGGATCTTCATTTGGGTATAACAACCTGGTGGTGGACATGCGGTCCATTGCCATTATGAGAGACTTCGGTTATCCAGTGGTATTTGACGCCACCCACAGTGTACAACTGCCTGGCGGAAAAGGGGGCAGTTCAGGCGGCGAGAGAGAATTTGTGGCCCATCTGGCGAGGGCCGCGGTGGCGGCCGGGGCCACCGGGGTTTTCATGGAAATTCATCCTGACCCGGATTCCGCCCTGTGTGATGGGCCCAATTCACTGCCGCTCCATGAGGTCAAGCCCTTATTGAAGCAACTCAAGGAAATCTTTGATCTAACCGCTCATGAGGGATCAGGGTGAGGACCACTTTCGGAAACCGCCTCCTGATTCGACGTGATTAGCTCCATCGCATGTAAAGGGAGAAACGATGCTTGAAAAAAAGGCGGCCGGAATACGCCTGCTCATCCTGGATGTGGATGGCGTCCTGACCGATGGCCGCATCACCCTCAACGAAAGGGGAGAGGAGATAAAATCCTTTAACGTAAAAGACGGACTCGGCCTTCAGATGGTGGCATCCGAGGGCATTGAGGTGGTCATTCTCACCGGTCGCACATCAAAGGCAGTGGCTCACCGGGCCAGGGAACTGGGTATTGCGGAAGTATATCAGGGCATTGCGGACAAACGCAAAACCCTTCAGCAACTCATCAGCCAAAAGGGGCTTGACAAAACCCAAGTCTGCTGTATCGGAGACGATCTGCCCGACCTACCCATGTTCGGGGAATGCGGCATTTGTGTCGCGGTTTCGGATGCCGTGTCCGAAATACGTCAAGAAGCTGATTTTATTACCAGAACAAAAGGAGGATGGGGTGCTGTGAGAGAGGTGTGTGACTGGCTATTAAGATGTAAAGGCCGATCGCCCAAAATGAGCTTTACAGAATAAATAAGGCGTTGATATAATAAAATATGAAGTTTTTGAAACGACATTGGCCCCTTCTGGGATTGGGACTACTGCTCCTGATGGTGGGTTTTTACTTCATCAAATCAGGGAGCAAGCTGGTCAGGGCCCCTGCCCTGTTGAAAGATGTCATATCCGGCCAAGGGCTCAAATTAAAGGATATCCACTACACACAGGATGATCCGGATAGACGCATGAAATGGGTCCTGGATGCTAAGGAGGTCTCTTTTTCAGAGGACAGGAAAACCATTCGGTTCAACACCTTTGCCCTGAGGGTGGAACCCGAAGGAGAACAGTGGTTCAAACTAAAGGGAAACAGGGGACGGTATGACAGGGATTCCGGAGTCATTGAATTATGGGGGGACCTGGAGGGCGTCTCTGCCGACGGCTACCGAATCCTGACCGAATATGTGATGATAAATGAACAAAAAAAGGAGATGTCCTCAGATCAGCCGGTCAAAATCTTCGGACCCTTCTTCCGGGTAGACGGGCGAGGCTTCCTGGCCGACCTGAAGCGGAAGCAGGTCGAAATTCTATCGGGCGTCACCACCGAGATTCATGAAGGGGCATTGATTTCATGAGATATTCCACATGGTTTCCCATCCTTTTTTGGGTTGCCCTACTATATCTTGGCATGGGCCTCCCTGTGCAATCCGACGGCGCCCAGAAGGAAACGAGCGGATTGGGAAGCGGTCCCATGGTCATCAATTCAGACCGGTTGGAGGCCGATGACCAAGCGCAGACCATCACCTTCTCGGGCAACGTCAAGGCCAACAGAGAGGATTTCACCATAGACTGCGAGAAGATGGTGGTGTATCTGAAAAAGTCAGCCAAAACCACAGAAAAGGAGGAGGCATCCCGCCGGATTGACCGGATTGTGGCCACCGGGGAGGTCAAGATTGTCCGCGGCTTGGGTGGAACCGCTACCGCCCGGCAGGCGGTCTATCATCAGGAAGAGGAAACGCTCGTGCTTACGGGAGACCCCGTGGTTAAACAGGAGAATGATTTTGTAACCGGTGATCGGATCACCCTTTATCTGAAAGAGGATCGAAGCGTGGTGGAAGGGTCTTTAGACAAAAGAGTCAAGGCGGTTATTTTTCCCAAAGAAGGGGAAAAGGAGTAACCGTGGCCGCGGACACCAACACCCTCGAGGCAGCGGGCCTGTTAAAGAGCTATGGGGGAAAGCGGGTGGTGGATCGGGTGGATATCGCCCTCAAACGCCGGGAGATCGTAGGTCTGTTGGGTCCCAACGGTGCGGGAAAGACCACCACTTTCTATATGGTGGTGGGGCTCACCCATCCGGATCAGGGAAGGGTTTTTCTGGACGGAATGGATATCACCGCCGATCCCATGTACCGAAGGGCCAGGAGAGGGATCAGCTATTTGGCTCAGGAGCCTTCCGTGTTCAGGAAACTGACCGTGGAACAAAACCTGCTGGCCATCCTGGAACTTCTGAATATTCAGGCACAGGAGCGGAAATCCCGGCTGGAAAAGGCGCTCAATGAACTGGGCATCGCCCATCTGGCCAAACAAAAGGCCATTTCCCTCTCTGGGGGCGAACGGCGCAGACTGGAAATTTCCCGTGCCCTGGTGACGGATCCCAGGTTCATGCTCTTGGATGAGCCCTTTGCCGGAATCGACCCCATGGCCATCAATGACATCCAGCAAATCATCCGGCACTTGAAGGAACGGGGCTTAGGCATCGTGATTTCAGACCACAATGTGAGAGAGACATTGAGCGTCTGTGACAATGCCTATATTATCAGTCAAGGTCGGATTATCGAACAGGGGCCGCCTCACCGGGTTGTCAACAGTGAGACCGTCCGAAGTGCCTACTTGGGCGAAAATTTTAATCTATGACGGTTATGGCTTACCTATGGCGTTGGAACTGAAACAATCCTTAGGCCTTGCCCAACAGTTGGTGATGACCCCCCAGCTCCAGCAGGCCATCAAGCTCCTGCAGCTCTCCAGGCTTGAGCTCCTGGATACCATCTCCCAGGAGATGGAGGAAAATCCCGCCTTGGAGGAGACGGTTGGAGAAGAGATTGAGGATGAACCCCCGCAGGAGAGAGCGGAAGAGTTGGAGCCGGAAAAACCCGAACTCTCCGAGGTCAGGGTGGAGGAACGGGCCAGGGAGGACATCGATTGGGAGAATTACATATCAGAGTATAATACCGGATGGGCTGAGTCGAGTTATGAGGGAAAAGAGGCCACGTCCTTTGAAAACTTCACTGCCTCCAAGACCGATCTCACAGCCCACCTCGACTGGCAGCTCAATATGAGCAGCCTGGATGAGGAGGAAAGGGAAATCGGGGAATATATCATAGGGAACCTCAACGAGGATGGCTATCTCGACACCACTGTGGAGCAGATCAGTGAGGCCACCGGTTCCCCGCTGGACAGGGTCACAAAGACGCTCCGTACCATCCAAAATTTCGATCCGGTGGGAATCGCCACCTCAGACACCCGGGAATGTCTGCTTACCCAACTCAGATTCCATCACCTTGAGGGATCCGTGGTGGAACAGATTATCGATAGGCATCTCAACGATTTGGAAGAAAAGCGATACGACCGGATTGCCAGCAGTCTCGGCATACCCATGGACGAGATTTTCTCCGCCCTGACGGTCATAAGAGGGTTGGATCCCAGGCCCGGGCGGATTTACTCCGCAGAAGAAACGATCTATATCACGCCCGATATCTATGTGTTCAAGGTGGGGGATGATTACGAAATCGTTCAAAATGAGGACGGCTTGCCCAAGTTGAGAATCAGTTCATATTATAAAAACATCCTGGACAGCAAGAATACGGTAGCCGAACAGACCAAAACCTATGTCCAGGAAAAGCTAAGATCCGCCGCATGGTTGATCAAGAGCATTCATCAACGACAAAGAACCATATATCGCGTGACCGAGAGTATCGTAAAATTCCAAAAGCCCTTTCTTGACAAAGGAATCTCCCATCTAAGACCGCTGGTGTTAAGTGACGTGGCGGAAGATATACAGATGCATGAGTCCACCATAAGCAGGGTCACCACAAACAAATATGTATATACCCCTCAGGGGCTGTATGAACTCAAATACTTCTTTAACAGCTCCATCAATCGCCTGGATGGTGAGGCCGTAGCCTCGGAAAGCGTGAAAGAAGCCATCCGTAAAATCATCCAGAGGGAAGACAAGGCCAGTCCCTACAGCGACAAGGCCATTCACGAACTCATGAGGGAGCAAAACATTAATGTGGCCCGCCGCACAATCGCCAAATACAGAGAATTGTTGGGGATCCTTCCATCAAGAAAACGGAGGGACCCTTTTTTTAAGTAAATCTTTGACATTCATATAATGACTATTTTAAACTGATTGTTTGGAGGAATTATATGGCCGTAATGGTGACATTCAGACATACTGAACCGATGGAGAGTCTAAAGGCCTATGCAGAAGAAAAAATGGCCAAGACCAAAAAATATTTGGACTCCCCTCTTGAGGCGCACATTGTGCTTTCTGTGGAGAAATTCAGGCATATCGCAGACGTAACCCTCAATATTGACGGGGGCCGTATCAAGGCGGTGGAAGAGACAGAAGATATGTATTCCGCCATTGATAAGGTCATGGATAAGGTGGAACTTCAGGTCAAAAAACGGATGTCCAAGATTAGAGACCACCGACCAGAGGGTCCGAAAGGGGAGGAGGTCCTCACGGATGAAGAAACCGGGGATGTCCTGTCGCCGCTCCAAGAGGAACCAGTGATCGAAGTGGAAAAGATGGTGGCCAAGCCCATGGACCCTGAGGAGGCTGCCATGCAGCTCAATTTGCTGGAACAGGACTTTCTGGTTTTTCGAAATGCCAAGTCAAAGGAGATCAACGTATTGTACAAAAGGGGTGACGGAAATCTCGGGTTGATTGAGCCATCAAATTGAAATGCGTTTGAAAACAGGCCCCCTCTCGGCCGAACCCTTGCCTTTAGCGGGAGTCATCCACGAAACTGTTAATCCCGCCTGCGGGATCCCCGCCTGTCGCATACCGGCCCCACGGAACTTTTCAATCCCGTTTCCAGCAGGATTGGGTGGACCCATGGGATACGGGAGGGGGATACACTTTGTCCACGATTAGACCCTTTTTTGGGCTGACATGGAATCTGGATTCGGCCCATTTTGTGCCGCAGTCGTCTGGAAAGCCCCGCAGGTTATCAACCTTACATAGACAGAAGCGTACCACCCCGGGTGGAAACGCGGTTCACATAAAATGAAACTTTCAGATGTCATAGAAGAAACCAATATCATACCTGAACTCAAGGCCAAGGACAAAAAGGGTGCATTGGGGGAACTGGCGGAAGTCATCTGCAAACACCATCCCAACATTGATAAGGGGACCCTGGTTAAGGTCCTGATCGACCGAGAACATCTGGGAAGTACAGGAATCGGCGATGGCGTGGCCATCCCTCATGGGAAGCTGAACACGGTAACCTACCCCATTGTATCCTTCGGGAGGAGCAAAGAAGGCCTCGATTTTGACGCCATGGACGGACAGCCCGTGTACCTTTTTTTTCTCCTCCTGGCCCCTGAAAATTCATCCGGGTTCCATCTACAGGTCCTGACCCGAATTGCCAGGATTTTGAAGAACAGTGCCTTCAGGAAGGCGCTCCTGAAGGCCCCTACCCGAAACGATCTGTACCAAAAAATCATCCAATCGGATAAGGAATAACCAAAAGGGTCCCAAAAGAGGTTTTTTCATGCTGAACCGCCAACCCCAACACGAGGCTAAAAAAGCGATGATCGGAGTGTTAATCATCTCTCACTGTGACCTGGGCAAAGAATTCCTGAGGGCTGCCGAGCTCATTGTGGGCAAGCTGGATGCCACCGATTCCATCCCCATCATGCAGACCACGGAGAGTGAGGAAATTCTGAAACAAATTTCAAAAAAAATTGCAGCCCTGGACCAGGGCCAGGGGGTGTTGGTACTGACGGATATGTTCGGAGGCACGCCCTCCAACTTGAGTCTTTCGTTCTTAAAAGATGAGCGGGTGGAGGTGTTGACCGGGGTTAACCTGCCCATGCTCATTGCCGTGGCCAAAGACAGGGAACGGGTTACCTTGAGCGAGCTGGGAGAAAAGGCGGAGGAGGCCGGCAGGAGGAGTATTACTCTGGCAGGCAAGTTATTGAACTCAGAATGATTTTCTTGGCAAAGCTCACTCGGGACAACTTTGAAACCCATCAAAAAGAGATAGTATCCATTGAACAGCGTTCCTTTCCTTCACCCTGGAGTTCGGAGGCCTTTTCCGCTGAGCTTGAACGGCCCATTTCCCATTTATGGATGGCCCAGATGAATGGGGAAGCAGTGGGATATATCTGTTTTTGGCTCGTCGCTCAGGAAATCCATCTGATGAATTTCGCGGTGCACCCCGTGTGGCGCAGAAACGGTGTGGGCCGCAAGCTCATGGGCAAGGCCTTGGATATCGGGCTGTCAGCGGGGGCACAAGCGGTTTCCCTGGAGGTAAGACCCTCCAATACCGGGGCCAGGGCGTTTTACCAGGAGCTGGGATTTACGGTGATCGGCCGCAGGCCCCGGTATTACGACGACACCAACGAAGACGCCATCATCATGGCCGTACCATTAACAACAGAGCCGTCTGATTGATATACGCATATGATTCTGTAAGATCAAAGATACTGTGTTTTCTTATAAATTGAAATCATCATGGAGTGAAGGAGGCAGGCAATGGCATTGAGAGTGGCAATAAACGGTTTCGGTCGAATCGGCAGAATGGTTTTCAGGGCGGGAATCCATAATCCTGACATTGAATTTGTAGCCATTAACGATCTTACGGACCCGAAGGCCTTGGCACACTTGTTACAATACGATTCTGTTCACGGCATCCTGGACGCCGATATATCCGGCACAGATCATTCCCTTGTGTATAACGGAAAAGAGATTCCAATCCACAGCGAAAGAGAACCCGAAAATCTTCCCTGGGGCGACATGGGTGTTGACACCGCACTCGAATGCACCGGGCTTTTCAGGGAAAGAGATAAGGCGTCGGGCCACCTGGAGGCCGGTGCGAAAAAGGTGATCATTTCAGCCCCTGCCAAGGGACCGGACATCACCATCGTAATGGGGGTAAATCATCACGACTATGATTCAAGGAAACACCATATTGTCTCCAATGCCTCCTGTACCACCAACTGCCTTGCCCCGGTGTGCAAGGTCTTGCTGGATCACTTCGGGATCGAAAAAGGGTTGATGACCACCACCCACGCCTACACCGGGGACCAGCGCCTGCTCGATTTCCCCCACAAGGATTTCCGCAGGGCGAGGGCCGCCGCCCTTTCCATGATCCCTACCACCACGGGAGCGGCCCGGGCGGTCGCCCTGGTGTTGCCGCAATTGGAAGGCAAACTCAACGGCATGGCCATTCGCGTGCCCACGCCCAATGTATCGGTGGTGGACCTGGTGGTCCAGCTCAGCCAATCGGCCACGGCCGACGAGGTCAATCAGATGCTGAAGCAAGCGGCCGAATCCCACATGAAAGGGATCCTGGCATTCAGTGCGGCACCTCTGGTCTCTGTTGATTTCAACGGCACAACCGTTTCTTCCACGGTAGACGGCCCTTCCACCATGGCGGTGGGAGACATGGTCAAGGTCCTGGCATGGTACGACAACGAGTTCGGGTACGCCAATCGAATGGTGGATCTGGCCCTTTACATGGCCAACGCCTGAGTTGGTGGGAGCCCGTAAGCAAGCAGCCGGAACCATTCGGATATCTCCATAAAGTCCCAAACCGAGGAGCATTGAGAAATGGCAGAAAGAACCCCCATGATTGCAGGCAACTGGAAAATGAATCTGGGACGTAAAGAGGCCCAGGAACTCATCTATGCCATCAAAGACGGCATCAAAGGGCTGAAAGACATCCAGGTGCTGGTGGCGCCTCCCTTCACCCACCTGGATACGGTCCTGAAAGCGATCGGCGGTGCGGATATCTACCTCGCCGCTCAGAACATGTATTGGGAAATGAGCGGTGCCTATACCGGAGAGGTGTCCGGACGGATGCTGCAGGAGGCCGGATGCACCCACGTCATTTTGGGACACTCGGAAAGGCGAAACCTGTTTCAGGAAACCAGTGACATGGTAAACCAGAAGGTGAAGGCCGCGTCATTTTTAGGCCTCATTCCGATCATATGCGTGGGCGAAACCCTTGAACAGCGGGATAATGGACAGGCCTTCGAGGTGGTCCAACGCCAACTGGAGAAGTCCATGGATAATTTTCTCGCTGACCAGCGGATGCCGCCCTCCACCATCCTGGCCTATGAGCCGGTGTGGGCCATCGGTACGGGCCGGACCGCCTCACCGGATCAGGCAGAAGAGGTACACCGGTTTATCCGGGAGTGGATTGACTCCAGTTTTGATACCCACACCGCAGAGCAGATACGGATCCTGTACGGCGGAAGTGTGAAGCCTGACAACATATCCGCCCTCATGTCCAAACCGGACATCGATGGCGCCCTGGTGGGCGGCGCCAGTTTGAAATCAGAGGTGTTCCTGAAAATAATCCGGTTTCAAGAGGGATAGACAACAAATTTTCAGTTGCAAAATGGTCATGCAAAGTTATAATAATAGGATGGCAGCGGGTTAAAGCTGCCAAAATCGGTTACATAAAGAGGCTATAAATGATACCCATCATATTGATCCTGCATATTTGTGTCTGCATTGCGCTAATCCTTATTGTCCTTGTTCAGAAAGGAAAAGGGGCCGGAATGGGCGCGGCCTTTGGCGGTTCCAGTCAGACCGTCTTCGGCAGTGCCGGGGCAACCACCCTCCTGCACAAGGTGACCACGGTGGTGGCCGTCATCTTCATGCTGACCTCCTTGGGCCTCTCCTTTTTCATCGGACGGGGCGGGCCCTCTTCCATCATGGAGGATGTGACCCCCACAACCCAGACCGAAACGCAGGCACCGGCACCAACCCAAGGAAGGGCGGGAGAAACCCAGCAGCCGTCAGAATAATGTCTTCTCATATGTGCCGAAGTGGTGGAACCTGGTAGACACGCTATCTTGAGGGGGTAGTGGGCCACGCCCGTGCGGGTTCAAGTCCCGCCTTCGGCACCACACATGTCAAAAGGCCGTAATCCTAATGGGTTACGGCTTTCGTCTTTTTGCTGGGTGCGCATAGGGTGCGATTGAATGCAGGATCCAGGGTATTCAACACGGGAGGCAAAAGCAGGGGGGCAAAGGACTGAGCAATACGGGATTATCCCTTGGACGAATCTACATACTCTTGCAGGACATCGTTGATTTTTGTCTGCCAGCCGTTCCCCTGGGCCTTGAAAAACTCGATCACCTCGGCATTTAAACGTATTGTGGTCGATTTCTTGGTGGGGGTCTTTTGGGGACCGCGAACCCGAGAAGGGATCTCTGGGTGAGATTCAGCCACCGGGCGCATGCGGGCCAGAATCTCATCTGTCAAAGGCGGCGATTCGACCGACTGCAAGTCCTTTTCCGAAATATTCTCACCTTTTCTCATAATATTTGGTCTCCCTGTTGTTTGCCTTGCGCAGACTGATGATTCGGAGATTTTCACCACGCTTTGTGTAGATCATGACATGGACCCGATCACCGATCAGCCCGAGAGCAATCCAGCGCTCCTCACCGTATTCGGCCCGATCATCCACCGTTTCTACGGCGGTATCCCAACAAAAAGCCTCTGCCTCGCTAAAATCAAGGCCGTGCTTTATTCGGTTGACAGCGTTTTTCTTCGCATCCCATTCGTATTTCACTGTTTTATTGTAGTAACAATATAGTTGGTTGTCAATGCATATTTTTCTCCCCACCAAAAGGGCTCACATGGGGTGCAAAATCGACCATGGATACACAAGGAACGCTCACCCAAGTTGTTGAGCCAGCCACAGCACCACGCCGCCTCCCGCCAGCCAAAGGTTGGTCACGTTGGAAATGATAATGTTGAGCATGGCGTCGACCGGCCGTTTGCGGCGAAACAGCACCAGCGCGGATTTGAATTCCGGCCAGCTGGTCAGGCTGGACAGCACGAAAAACCCGATCACACCCTTGGGTGTACGACTGGCCTCGGCGGTAAAGGTCACTACATCGTCCAGGTAATAACCGCCGCCCATCAGCATAAGCAGCGCCGGAACCAGCCACATCTTCTCGATCTCCAGGTCTTCTACTTCTATATCCACTTCGCTGGGGGCCCTGATGAAAACAAGTGCGCTTACGATCACCGCCAGCACGAGCCAGCCCGCCACCATGGCCGGACCGAACTGGATGATCCAGAAGAAGCTTGCCGCCAACACGAGCGTCAAAACCGCACTGGTGATCGTGTAAAACGGCTGGGTGCGTGCCGCCGATGCCAGACTGCCCGAAATCAGTGCCGCGGCTACGCCCATCACGGGATTCATGAGGTTGGAACCGAGAGGCGTGGACGCAGCATAGATGATGTCGCCGGCTGCCAATCCTACGATCAGGCAAACCGCTTCCGGGCCATTGGTAATAAAAGCCACCACTTTTCCCAGGCCCTTGATGTTCTTCAAGGTTTCGATTATGGCTTCAATGCTGAGGCCTATGGTCATCATCAGGCCCACAATGGCAAACGAGCCGATGAAACTCTGCCTGACATTACCACAGGAAAATAGAGCAAACAGGAGAAAAAAGACAGGCACGGCAGTGGCGATAATGCCGTCCCAGAGACAGAAGGATTTTCTGAAAAACGTCCTGCTCATTGGTTCACCAGGGGAGGTCCAGGTGGGATCCACAATGATCGGCTTGCTTCCGAATCAATAAAGGCTCATTTTCTTGTTCCCGAAGACCCGGATTGAAACCGAGTTCTTCTTTCGGTATTTGCTCAGGGCTTCCTCACTTTCTCGAAGAATCGATCTTCTATTCTCCCCCGCTCAAACCGCTTCAAGTCAACGGGCTGCTCCGTAAACTCCAGCTCAAATCCATGGCCCTTTTTCTGATAAATGTTTTTTAGCCAGTTTTCGTTATCCGTGGCTGGGAAATCCTCTCTGTAGTGAGCCCCCCGACTCTCTTCCCTGCGGCACGCCGAATTTACCACCAGTCTGCACACGGCAATCAGGTTGGTCACATCGATGATATTGTTCCATTCCAGGTTATATCGAGATAGATATTTGTCCGCCACATTGGCCTGATCAACCTTTTCCAGGAGCTCCATCAGGCGATTCCCGGCCTCTGCCAGCTTTTTGCCGATCCGGACCAGGCCAGCCTTTTCCCACATGAGATTTTCAATTTCATCCCGGATCTCATAGACGTTTTCTCCTGTATCTTGCGTAAAGGGCTTGAGCCAACGCATTCTCATCTTTTCAGCTTCGGTCTCTTCATAGGGGTGGAGAGCTTCTTCCCATGCCAGCGCCGCTGCCGCGTCTCCGGCCCTCCGGCCATAGACCGTTGAATCGCAAATACCGTTCCCTCCAAGCCGGTTGGCCCCATGAACCCCCCCTGCATCCTCGCCGCACACCAGCAGCCCCTTTAGGCTGCTCTGGCAATGGCTATCTATCCTGACTCCTCCCATTTGGTAATGCGCTGTAGGGGTGACCTCCACCTTTTCCCTGGCCAGATCCTTTCCGATGTCCTTTACCCGCTCCACCATACCCGGAAATTTTTGTTCCACAAATTCCGCTCCGAGATGACTTGCATCCAGATATACGGCGTTGTTCTTTGTTCCTCTGCCTGCCATGATTTCCATGAAGCTGGAGCGCGCCACCCGATCTCGAGTGGATCGTTCGAGACGCTCAGGATCGTATCGTTCCATAAACCTCTCGCCCTGTCCATTATAGAGCCTGGCCCCGGAACCCCTGAGACCCTCTTCCAGGAGACTTCCGTTCAGCCGGGACCGCCCGGCGACCAGTCCTGTAGGATGGAACTGGACCATCTCCATATCCACGAATTCAGCGCCGGCCCTGAAACAAATGGCCATCCCGTCACCGGTCTTGTCAAAAGACGGGGCTGATATTTTGTACATGGACGCACAGCCTCCTGTGGCCACGATGGTCACTTTAGCGTTCACAACAAAGATTTCTCCGGTCCGGATATCCGATAGCAGCGCCCCTACCACGCGATCCCCGCCCTCGGAGCTCAGTAAATCAAGCCCACGGGTCTCTTCCAGCACCTGTATATTCCGGGCATATATCTGATCCGTCATCCGGCTGATAAGCTGGATCCCTGTCAGGTCGGCCACATGGACTGTCCGGTCAAAAGACTGGCCTGCAAAAGGCTTCTGATGAATCTTCCCATCTTCACCGCGATCAAAGAAGCATCCCACCCGGACCTCCAGTTCGTGAACCGCTTTGGGGGCATCGCTCACCAAGGTCCAGGCCAATTCCTGGTTATTGATGAACCCCCCGCCCTTAAGGGTGTCTACAAAATGGTTTTCCAAGGAATCCTTCTCGTTCAAGACCACATTAAGTCCTCCTTGTACCATCCGGCTGCACCCCCCTTTTCCGATCAATGCCTTTGTGGCCATCACGATCTTGAGACGAGGATTGCTGTCGTATGCATGCAATGCGGCAAAGAGTCCCGCGCCCCCTGCGCCAAGGATCAATATGTCGGTTTTTATCACTTCCAAAATGCCATCACTCCTTATCTGAAGCCCTTCATTTGAACACGCCGAATTTTTTCAACACACAGCGTCGTTTCAAGTTCTGAATAGACCGGGTGGGAACGATATTTTTGGGGCAGACTTCCGCACAATTGAACTGCGTGTGACACCGCCAGACGCCATAGGATCGGTCCACAGCCTTCAATCTATCAACTCTTATGGCATCCCTCTTATCGGCGATTAGGGTGTAAGCCCTGTTGAGTGCGGCCGGCCCTAAATAGTCCTTGTGGGTTGCAACCATGGAACAGGCCGAATAGCAGCAACCGCAACTGATACAATCGAGCATGTCATCGATGAACTCCCGTTCATTTGAATCAGGCTGGACAGTGACCGGCCTATCGATCTCCTTTTTGGGAACATAGTAAGGCCTTATTTTTTTCCATTTATCAAAGAACGGCTCCATATCCACCACCAAATCCCGGATGATAGGGAAGTTGGGAAGGGGCATAATGGTGATGGCTCGGGTCTTTAACGAAGAGACCTGGGTCCTGCACGCCAAGCGGGCCCGGCCGTTCACGTACATGGCACAGGACCCACACATCCCGATACGACAGGAAAACCTGAAAGAGAGTGAGCGATCAAGGTAATTTTGAATATGCATGACCACATCCAAGATAGCCATGTTATCGAACACAGGCACTTGGAAATGGTCGAATGTAGGTGCAACGTCATTCTCAGGGTTGAACCGGAAAACCTTTACATGTAGTGGCTCAGGCATTCTTCATCTCCGAGAAACAGGGCCTTTTCTCAAAGACCGTTCAAAGCGAACCAGCGGTGTAGAGGAGGCCGAAAATTCCAAAACCCACAATACCCAGCCCTCCGGCAACCAAAAAGGCAAACACGAGCACCCTTTCTTTTTTCCCTGAACCAAAGTCAAGGAATACAGAATACACGCCGTACAAGGCGTGATATACCCCGAAGATCAACAGCAAGATATCGAAAACCATAAGAATCGGGGTCTTGAGACGGGTGACCACTTCGCCGTAATTGAGGGGTTCTCCGGTATTGGAAAAGTGAAGAAATCCGATGTGCAATCCTACCGCAATGAGTAATAATACAGCGCTAATTCTTTGTAAAAGCCATGTCCAGGCATGCATTCGCCGGTCTCCTCACTCCCCGAGTTTTAGCAAAATGAACCAAAACCATAGGATGGCCCCCACACCCATGAACATCCAAAATAGGATCTTTTGGGTCCGGATCCATACGCCTATCCCCATATCGAACAACAATATCCGAATGCCGTTGAGACCATGGTAAAGTACTGCTCCAACCAACAAGATATCCAAAAATTCGAACACAGGATGACCCATTAAAACCGATAGGGTTTCATTAAAATCCTCTTTTCCGGACAAAAGAGATGTCCCCATGAGGACCGTATGCAAAATAATGTAAAACACCAGGCCAAGACCTGTAATGCGATGGAGCACCCAGGCCCACATGCCGGTTGCGTCCCACATCTGATTCCTGGTTCTAAAGGCATCCGTGGACATCAGGTGGCTATCGGGCATAAATATGTCTCCTCTACCTTGCCGTTCAATACGTCGGCACCTTCCTTGTACATGACGGCCCTCGGCCCATATCTGAAAGGCTCCCTCCGTTCCCTCTTCGACCTATTCCTTCTTATGCTGATGACTATCCCAGCAAATTCTGTGCCGCATCTTTCTTTAACATAACCTTTTAACTTTATTCATAATTTACTATCTTTGCGGCCACAGACCCCCTAAATGGACGAATTTTGGATTTGCCCGCCGACTTTTGGGCTTGAAAATGATGTCCTTTTCATTATAAGAATATATATTCCTACCGAAATCACCTTGGTAATGGAGGGGTCGAATGCCCTGGCAATCGAAACAAAAATATGAATGTTTGCTGAACATCAACAATGCCATTATTACCAAGAAAACACGGGAAGGCCTTTTTGAAGCCATAGCCACCCAGCTCAGGGAGGTTTGTCTTTACGACCGTTGCAGCATCCAGCTCTACGATCCCATGGACAGTTCCATTACCTATTTTGCAACCGCAAAAGGAATTAAGCCCAATGGAATCACCTGCGAAACGAGTCGACCTTTATCAGCCGGGGCGGTTGCCAATACGGTTATTGACTCAGGAAAACCGGTCATCATTCAAGACCTCACAAGCGTGTCTCATTGGACTTCAGCTGATTCAATGCTTATGGCGGGGTTAACATCCACCATGGCCTTTCCCCTGATTATTCGGGATAGGATCATCGGTTCGCTGCATTGCTCTTTCAAAGAATGCCCGGAAAACATAATGGAACTCGCCGGCTTCATGGAACAATTGTGCAAACAAATATCCATCGCGATTGATAATATGCTTTCTTATGAGAAGCTCAGAAATGTAAATGAGGCGCTTGAGAAACAAAAAGGATTCGTATTAGAAAAAATAAATAAGGCCAACGAGGCCTTCTACTTTACGAGCCACAAGATGACCAAACTCAAAAATGATATGGATTTGGTTGCAGAGTCAAATGCTCCGGTACTCATTGTTGGCGAAACCGGAACCGGCAAGGATCTGGTGGCAAGATATATACACAATCACAGTCCCAGAAGCCAGAACCTGTTCGTTAAAGTGAACTGTGCGTCATTAGCCTCATCGCTCATTGAGAGCGAATTCTTCGGACATGCCAGAGGTTCGTTTACCGGTGCGAATTTTAAAAGAATAGGCCGTTTTGAGATGGCGAACGGCGGAACCATTTTTCTCGATGAAATCGGAGAGCTCCCTATGCAAAGCCAAGCCAAACTCCTTCAGGTGCTGGAAGATAAAGCATTTGAACGAGTAGGAGAAAGCACTCCGATCTCAGTTGATTTCAGAATTATCTCCGCCACGAATCAGAATTTGGCGAAAAACATCAGGGCCGGTAAATTCCGTCGTGACCTTTTCTATCGCATCAACACAATCCTTCTTGAGATTCCCCCATTGCGAGAACGTCTTGAGGACATTGAACTTCTGGTGAGGTGCTTTACCTCCAATTTTGCAAAAGTCATGCAAAGGCCTGAAGCCCAGTACTCCTCATCGGCAATGGATGCGCTACTCCAGTATCAATGGCCCGGCAATGTCAGGGAATTACAGAATGCCGTTGAAAAAATAATGATTCTCAGTAATGGTCAAAAGCTCACCAAAATGGATATCAAACGCCTCCTCCATCCATTTGATTTCGAAGAAACCCAGACACAGGAATCCCACTTTTTGACGAGAGATGAGATGGAAAAAAGGCATATTGAGGAGGCCCTGGAAAGATGTGGAGGGCGTACCGGGGGGAAACGTGGTGCTGCTCAGCTGTTGGGAATCCCCAGGTCTACCCTTCAATATCGGATGAAAAAATTGGAGATATCTCCCGTTTCGGGGAACTCGTAACGAACTGGAATCGATACTTTTTGAAAGCTTGCACAACTTCAATGACAACTGAAATTTAATTATCTCGGCGCAAGCCAGGATATACAAAGGGGTTACAATGTCAAACAAACACCTGATCAACGGCAAGAAGATACTCGTTGTGGATGATGAGATCGATGTCTTGGAATCAGTGGAAGAGCTGCTACCCATGTGCGAGGTGGTAAGGGCCGACAACTTCGAGGAAGCCAAGAAACATCTCGAAAGCGAATATTTTGATCTATGCATCCTCGATATTATGGGGGTGGATGGGTATCAACTGCTGAACATAGCCAACCAAAACAACGTCACCGCGGTAATGCTTACCGCTCACAGCCTGAGCGTAGAGGATACCGTAAGATCATTTAAAAGCGGCGCCGCTTATTATGTGCCCAAGGAAAAAATGGCTGAGATGGCGGATTGTTTGAATGATGTGCTTGAGGCCAAAAAGGAGAATAAAGGCTTCTTAGAACGCTGGTTGGACAGGTTCGTGGGTTACTATGACACGAAATTCGGACAAGATTGGCAAAACGAGGACAAAGCATTCTGGAAAAGATTTCGCATCTGATCACAGGCAATCTCCCCCAAAGAATTGTATTTATCACCGCACATCCCGAGATGCTTCCCATGCAACGCCACGGATCGTGCAATCGATGGGCCGTGGGAAGGCGGTGCGGTACAGATTGCCCCTAAGCCCACAAAAGTCTCACCCCAATAATGAAGATGATCATGAGCACAATAACCCGAAACAAATCCTGTGAGAATCGCCTGTTTAGAAAATTTCCACAAAATCCGCCTAAAATAATGATAGGAGAGATTGCCGCCACCAGCAAGGCCGTATCGTACGTAATTATTCCGATTCTTAAGTAGGCCCCTAACTTCAAAAAATTGAGAACGGCAAAAAAGAAGACAAGGGTCCCCACAAAGCCCCTCTTGTCCGCAGCCCGTTGGAGCAGATAAACGGACATAATCATGCCTCCGGCATGGATGACGGTACTTGCCGCCCCCCCAAGAAAACCGAATACCATAGTCAGGTATTTCTTGGTCCAGGTGGAATGGCCCACCCGGCCGAGACCCTTGCCCTTCCCCCGTAAGGCTGAGCTGGCCAAATGGTAGGAAGAAAAGAGCATGGCCACAACCCCTACGCAGAATTTAAACACGGTGTCGGGGACCATTTTGATAATCATGATACCCACAAAAACACCCATTACCGCAGGGGGGATAAGGAGGCCTAATTCCTTTTTGTCCCATTCTCTCCAGTAGTTCCTGACGCCCACCACGTCAGAGATCAACATAGCCGGTGCTCCCAGTCCCAATGCCAGCTTGGGTGGGAATACCAGGGCCAAAAAGGGGAGCAAAAAAATCCCGGCTCCGATACCCACACTATTTTTAATAATTGCCGAACCGAATACGGCCAGCGCCACAAGCATCATTTCATGATAGCCGAAGTCTCCCATTACACCATTCCATGCTGTCCATCTCATGCATCCGGGGGGTCAACCGCATCGCCGTGGCACCATCGGAAGACGATTATACGGAAACTGTAACAGTTTAGGCCTCTGAAACGGGGGTACAGGCCGTGAGGGGGTCGTTATTTCAACATGATAAGTTAATACCGGAAAACCTGTTCGCACCAGGCGGTCTCACAGTATCTTGGATAGGTTCATAAACAGTGAAATAATTCCCGCAAAAAGGATCAAGGATAGAGAACTTTTCAAAAAGATGGTTGAACTGACCCTGTGAAATATCAAATTCCCAACAAAAAAGCCGATGATGGCGGGGAGTAATAATGAGATACTGGTCACTACACGAGAATAGGTTGCTATCCCCGTAATGACATAAAACATAATCGCCAGCGTGCCGGTAAGGAGAAAGTGGAGGGCGATTGTGCCCCTGAATATCTCCTTTGGCCACCTCTGGTTTGACAAAAACAAGATCAGAGGGGGTCCGCCCATGCCCACTCCCGCACACAGGATACCGCTGGTGAACCCAAAACCGAATGATGCCACGGCTTCTCTTTTGATGGGCATATGATACCCCGTTAACAAAATAAGGGAAAAGAGGATGGAAACACAGGCTATCGCCAGGCTGGTCATTGAAGATGCCGCCCTATGAAGGATATACGCCCCTACAGGGACACCAAGCATGCCAGGGAGGATGAGAGGCAAGGCCCGATCAGCGTGGATATGTTTTCTGGCATTATAGACGACAAAGAGCAGATTGCCGATACCGGTGAACATGATGATCATTACGACCAGTTTTGGTTCTAAAAAAAGAGCCAAGGCGGGACCCGTGAGCAGCCCAGCACCAAAGCCCGTCATTCCTTGGATAATACTGGCCAATAAAATGACCAAGGAAGCGATTATCCAGAAGTGACTCCAAAGGGGGAGACTTTCCATGAAATTTCCATATGGTAATGAGACGATGCCGTCTACTTCCTCTCCAGAATCGCGCAGATCCCCAATCCCCCACCCCCGCAGATGGTGAGAAGGCCATAACGGGCGCCCTGTCTTACCATTTCATGGATGAGGGTTGTGAGTCGAATGGAACCGGTTGCCCCGATAGGATGACCCAAGGAGATTCCGGATCCATTGACGTTTACTTTTTTGTCCAGATCATTTTCCTCGATTCCCAGCAATTTGGCATCCGCCAGGGCCTGCGCGGCAAAGGCCTCTTGAATCTCGATGAGATCCATCTGATCCATAGTCAAAGACGCCTTCTTGAGGGCCCGGTTTACGGCCGCGGGCACAGCCGGATACGTCAGGGTAGGATCGGCTGCGGCTACGGCGAACGATTTGACATAGACCATCGGCTCCACATCCCGGTCCTCGGCGTTGTCACGGGTTGTCAACACCAGGGCCGCGGCACCGTCATTTTCACTGGAAGAATTGCCGGCCGTGCAAATGCCGTCTTCATAAACCGTTCTGAGTCTGGCCAGCTTTTCCAGGGTGGTGTCACGCCGCGGGGTTTCATCCGTATCCAACCAGAGCCTCTCTTTCTTTTGCTTTACCTCCACAGGGACTATTTCCGGCTTGAATTTTCCCGAATCAATGGCAGCAATCGCCCGCTGGTGAGAGCGAAACGCCCATTTGTCCGCTTCTTCTCGGCTGATCCCCTCGTTCTTTGCCGCGGTTTCGGCCCAGGTCATCATCGAATTCAACTCTCCGAATCTCTTTATGGGCTGGTGCATCGGTCTGCCCCGCTGTATCCTGTCATAAAAGGGGAGACCCCAGAGTGCGAGGCTGCCATGCTGTCTTGGGAAAAACCCCCATTTCGGGTCCACCCTGCCGCCCACCCCCCATTTGAGAAATTCACCAGGGATGTAAAATTCAGCCCGACTCATACTTTCGACCCCCCCGGCAACAATCCAGGTTGCATCCCCTTCCTCAAGCTGCAGGGCTGCGGACCAGATGGATTGCAGCCCGGAACAGCACCGCCTGTCAATGGTAAAACCGGGGGTTTCAACGGGCCACCCGGCCTCCAGCAGGGCCAGCCGCGCAGCATTGGGGCATTCCCCGTTTGGAAACGATTGCCCCAGGATCACCTCATCCACTTCCTCCGGCCTGAGTCTGGCCCTCTTGATCGCTTCGGCAAGGACAATTGCACCCAGCCTCTCTACAGGGACATCTCGAAGCATACCACAATATGCGCCGATGGGCGTTCGAACAGCACTGACGATCACTATCTCTGGCATCATCCCCTCCTCCAGTCACAGGGTGAAACTGAAACGCTGACTGTGTTTATAAAAGCGCAGCCCCTTTCAGGGCGATGATTTCATTTGTGGCGTCCATGATCTGTAACAATTTGGCGTCACGCATATATTTCTCCAGGGTAAATTCCTTTGAAATGCCATATCCCCCCAGGACCTGGACCATCTCCACCGTATGTTTCATGGCCATATTGGTGGCAAATACCCGGGCCGCGGCCGACAGCCTGAAATCCCCCAGGAACTTGTTGGCAAGGGTCCATGAGGCCTTCCACAAAAGCCCCCGGGCCGCTTCGATGGCCTGGAATGCCTCAAAAAGCCTGAATGCCACGGCCTCATGTTCGAAGATGGGCCTGCCCCACTGGACCCGCTCCTTGGCATAGGAAAGGGCCTCTTCGTAAGCGGCGCGAAGCAGTCCCACCGCAAGATAACCCACACCGATATTGCCCACTGTCTTGATGGCATTATGCATCATGGGATAGCTGTCACCCGGGGGCATGATCATGTAATCCTCGGGGATGCACACACGGTCAAAGGCGAGTTCCGCCTGATTCAGGGCGCGCATGCCGATTTTATCCAACGCCCTGCCCCGCGTCACCCCTTCGCCATAGGGCACCAAAAAGACCCCTGATCCCGGAATCCCCTTGGACGGATCCACACAACAGAACAGGAGAAAAAAGTCGGCGATTCCCCCGTTGCTGACAAAGCTCGATTTGGCCCCGTCAATTACCCATTGTGTTCCTTCTTTCCTGGCCTTTGTTTCATGATGAACACCGGGGTCGTGATAGTTGCTTCCATCAGACCCTATGTTGGGTTCGGAACTCCCCCAGGCCGAGATCCGGCTTGCCCCTGTATCCTCACAATAGGGTCTAACGAACCGGTCAATGAGATCGGTCCTGCCCGAGGCCAGCACGCTCAGGAACAGGGGGGCGACCGGAGCCGCCAGGAGGGTTGCGGTAATGCCGACACCGCCCACTGCCAGCTCTTCCCAGACCAACCCGGTGGTCACCGGATCGAGTCCGAGCCCCCCCAGATCTTCTCTGATACCCATCTTGTGGAACCCTAACGTATAGGCCTTCTTAAGGGTCTTCCGGAAGATGGGGCTGTCAAAGACCGTTTCAGGATCTGCCATCTTGTCCAAGGCGATCTCCGCAGGACGAATGACCTCTCGTGCGAACCTGCGGGCCAGGGCCTGGATCTCCTGTTGTTCTTCTGTTAGCGACAACTCAATCATTTTCAAAATCCCCGACAAAGTCTGTTTTTAGAAAAGAATAGGGAAGAAAGACTTGGGGATCTGCCTGACCCACGATCCTGCCCGGCAACATCCGGTTGGTGCTGATTAGATAATAGGCGGCAATGATATTTTTTACCTGGATTTCCGACCACGGGTCATAAGGCGAGTCCTGGAATACCACCTCGCCAGAGCCCATTTCAAAACTCTGCATCTCTATTTCGGTGCGCTGCCGGACCAAAGAAACCGGCCCGTCAAATCCGCGACGGAGTTCCGCTGAATGGGAATACTTGAAGAGAAAGGTGGGGCCCAGCTTCATGGGGAGCTGATCCATCTTATTCATCAGGTCGGCGCGCAGGGTCACGAAACGGTGGCCCAGCCGTTCGATGGACCCTTCCACTCGATTCTCCTCCCTGGTTAGACGGATATTCGCCAGTTTCTTTGGAAAGCCGTAAATATCCCTCCCATTGTGCATTCGGGCTTCATCATCGATGGGCATGGAAAGACAGTAGTTTCCCACCTCGCCCTCAAACTGGCAACGCACAAATAGGGCCCCTTCATGATAGCCGGGACCCAGGTTTGTCACCGGATAATGGGCGATAAAAGAGAGTGCCCATGCCTCCATGGCCGGCTCAAGGGGGGGAGGCAGAACCCTGGCCACGAGGTCGGGTTCGGTCTCGTACATGATTCCCAGTATCTCTGCGCCGGGGAATTCCCGGATGGAGAGGTCAAAATACCTGTCCAGTTCCTCTTTGGTTTTGACAAACCCCATACAAGCCTCCTTTGTTCATTGGACCGTTCACGTTTTGTTAAAGTGCGTAAATTTCCTTCAAAACCATCTCGCCTCCATCTGCAGGACAAGACCCATCCAACCAGCCGGGTTGCACTACTTTATGGCGGGTCATAGGCCCACGGCTATTCAATCTCCAACACCGCCTTTTCAGCCTTTTCCAGGTCATGGTTGTAGAAAAAGGACCCGGAAAAAAACATGCCTGCGGCAACCAGATAGGCGAAGGGCAAAATGGTCATTGCCACGTCTATGCCGTATCGATCCGATATGTTTCCCACAAAAATAGGGCCTAAGGCGCTTCCCAGGATATGCTGGATAATGACACAAAAACTATAGGATATGGCCCGGAGCCCGGGATGCACCACATCCTGGGTAACAGCGGCCGCCCCTGGCACAAAGGCGGCTGCGGAAACGCCTCCGAGGAGGAGACAGGCATATTGGGAGAGACCGGAAAAAAGAGCAAAGGCTGCAAACATCAACACACAGGAAGTGGCGGATGAAAGGGCGACAAACAGCAACCGACCGTTGATTCTCCGCTGGAGCCATTTATCGGCAAGGTACCCTCCCAGTGGGGCCCCCACAATGGCCAGGAGCATAACCAGTCCTCCCTTTACGCCTGCCCTGCTCATGGGAATCTGATCCATTCGATGAAAATAGGTGGGGAGCCATGTAAGCAGGGCGGTGTTTGCAAACATGCTGCCGGCAAACCCCAGATAGGTGAAAAGGAGAGACGGCGTGCGGGTAAATTCCCTCACCATGTCTTCGCTCTTCATGCGCTTTTGTTCGCCCATCCCGGTGGGGTCTTTCGTGGTTCTGATTAGTTCCACACTCTTGTAGTCTCTGACCCTGAACATGAGTACGGCCACAACCATTCCGGGGAGCGCAACCAGCCCCAAGGCGTGTCGCCACCCCAGCTGTTCCGCAATGAGGCCACCCACTGCAATACCGATGGCACTCCCTAAGGGAATAGAGGCGTTCCAGAGCCCCATGATTTTGGCCCGCTTTTTCTCGGGGAAGAGGGCGGAGATCATGGCCGTCCCCCCGGGGGCATAGCCTGCTTCCCCCACCCCGATAACGGTCCTGGCCGCAAAGAGCTGGACATAATTGCGGGTAAAGGCGCAGGCAGCCGTGGCAAGGCTCCAGAGCAAGGCCATCAGGCCGATGCTCTTTTTTCGACTCCATCGATCGATAAAGACGGAGACAGGGAATGTCAGGACCACAATCGACCACGATACCGCAGAGATGAGCATGCCGCACTGGGTATCGGTCAGCCCCCAGTCGGCCTTAATGAACGGAAACAGGGAAACCACCACCATCCTGTCGAGCCAGTCAAACATGTACAGGAGAAAGAGGAGGACAAATATATAGTGGGTATACCCCTTTGAAACCAGGTATCCGCCATCATATCGGATGTGGGCCATGGGCCGTTCCCCTTGCACAACGATGAACCCCTCTTTCATTATCGATTCCTGCCTGGAATAGTGGATCAAACAAAACTTCTTTTGAGACTCAGGGAGAATGCCTCTTTTTGAAGGCAAAGGTATGAGAGGTCTTTTTCCCGCACTAATTCATGGATCAGGGCCATGACCGGTTTATCCCCTCTGGGATAGTGGGTATGGATAGGCCCCGCAGCAATAGTAGCTTCCACATGCTCCGCGGGAAACAAAACCCGGAGCAGGAGTTCATCATCGGATATGCCCGGCCGCCCCACCTCTTTTCTCAGTTCTTCGATGGACGGTTGGGGCTGTTCCCAGTTCAGCAGTTCCTTGGCCTCGGGCAGGGCTGACATCTTATCCAGGACATTGAGATCAACAGGCGCAGGCGTCTTTCCATAATGTCCCAGCACATACCGGATACCTTCCTCTGTGGCTACTTTGTAGCGTTCCTCCAAGAGGACATTCAATACCGCCTGCGTACCGACCAACTGCGAAAAAGGGGTGATCATAACCGGATAGCCCCATTCCTCACGGATCACACTGACCTCCTCCAGCACTTCTTCCAATCGGTGGGCCATTCCTCTTTCGGACAGCATAAATTCCAGGTTGGAAATCATGCCGCCGGGCACCTGATGGATGTATTGGAAGGCATCGTATTCCACAGGGACCCCCATGGGTCTATCTTCCCTTTTGGCGATATACCTGAAATGCTCGGCTATTTTTTCCACGGCGTCCTTATCTGCCTTGGGACGAAAACCGAGTCTTCGAAGATTCATGATCATGTTTTCTATGGATGGGTGCGATGGGCCGTTGGCCAAAGGGGAGACACAGGTGTCAATGATGTCGACCCCCAAATTTACGGAATCAAGACAGCACAAGGGGGCAAGCCCGGTGGTACAGTGAGAATGTATTTCCAGCGGCAGATCTCCAATCTCTGCCTTGATGGTGGGGACCAGCGTCCTCACCCGATCAGGGGTCAAAAGACCGATTGAATCCTTGATCATCACATAATCCGGCTTCAGCGTTCTCATCATTTCAGCTGTCTTCCGGGCATAGAATTCGTCTGTATGGACAGGACTGAGAGAGTACACCAAAGGAACCACCACTTGAATTCCCGCGGCCTGGGCTATGGGTACCGATTTCGAAAGGTTGTTCCAGTCGTGTAAGGCATCAAATATCATAAGATGTTTGATGCCGTTGGCCGCACAGCGCTCTATCCAGAGCTTGATCACGGAGTCGGGAACGATATTGAAACTGGTGAGAGACTTGCTTCGAATCAAGGCGCGCAAGGGGGTATTGGGCAAGGCCTCGGAAAGGAGCCGGATCCGCTCCCATGGATCTTCACGCAGATACCGGAGGCAGGCATCAAAATGGACGGTTCCCATCAATTCGGCAGCCATGAACCCGGCCTGATCCAATAAAGGGGCAATGGGGAGCATGTGGGCCGTTCTCATCCGTGTGGCCCAGAGGCTCTGGTGGCCGTCTCTCAATGTGGTATCAACGAAACGGATTTCCTTCATTTTTTTCATACTCCTTAACCAAACGGTTTTCTATCCAATTTGTACTGATGCTCCCGTTCACATAGTCGGTGTGCTTCATGATAACCTGGTGAAAAGGGATGGTCGTATCAACGCCCGAAACAGTAAAATGGGCGAGGGCGTATTGCATTAAATCAATGGCCTCCCGACGGCCGGTTCCCCGGGTGATGAGCTTGGCCAGAAGCGAATCATAGTATGGTGGAACGAAATAGCCTGAATAACAGTGGGAATCCACCCGAATGCCTTCTCCTACGGGGGGCTTCCATTTTGTAATGTGACCGGGACAGGGTGAAAAATCCGCACCCGGCGATTCGGCGTTGATACGGCACTCGATGGCGTGCCCGGTCAGTCGAACCTCTTCTTGTGTTACGCTGAAGGACTCTCCGGCAGCCACCCTGAATTGCTCCTTGACCAGATCTATACCGCTGATCATCTCGGTCACCGGGTGTTCCACCTGAATGCGGGTATTCATCTCAAGAAAATAGAATCGCCCGTCATCCTGATCCAGCATGAATTCCACGGTCCCGGCATTTTCGTACCCGATCTGCCTGCCGATCCTGACGGCTGCTTCACAAATTTCCTTCCTGAGTTCAGGAGCCACTGCAGGAGACGGCGCTTCTTCCACCATCTTTTGATACCGGCGCTGAAGCGAGCAGTCCCTTTCAAACAAATGGATAATATTCCCGAACCGATCCCCGATGATCTGCACCTCTATGTGCCGTGCATTGGGGATATAATGCTCTACATAAATTCGATCATCCCCGAAGGCACTCAGGGCCTCGTTGGAAGCCTCGTCAAAAACAGTCCTTAGATCCCCGGCCCGCGCAACGATTTTCATCCCCTTCCCACCGCCGCCTGCGGCCGCTTTCAACAAAACGGGAAATCCCACCTGTTTTGCTGCGTCTGACGCCTCTTCGAGATGATGGACCAGTTCCGATCCCGGGATAAGTGAAACCCCCGCGCCTCCCGCCAGCTTTCGTGCGTAGAGTTTATCTCCCATCTTCCTGAGATCATCCGCCTTGGGCCCCACAAAGATGAGGCCGTGAGCGGTGCAGGCCTCGGCGAGTCGAGGCTGCTCCGCCAGAAAACCGTATCCGGGATGGATGGCATCGGAACCCGTACCCAGGGCGGCTGCGATAATGGTATCCACTTTGAGATAACTATCCGTGGGGGACGACGGACCGATGCATACCGTCCTGTCAGCCAACTTCGCCGGGAGACTGTTTTTATCCGTCTCAGAGACCGCAACCACCGACTCCAGGCCCAGTTCACGGCATGCCCGAAGGATACGAACCGCGATTTCACCCCGGTTGGCCACCAGAACGCGGGAAATACCCTTCATGAGGCAATTTCCTCCTGACCTTTCCCTCCGGTGGCATTCACCTCCTCCACAAGAAACAGCGTTTGCAGGTATTCCACCATTTGACCGTTTTCCGCACAGATCTTGACCACGCGTCCCTCCACGTTCGCCTTGACCGTATTAAAGAGTTTCATAACCTCGATAATGCACACCGAATCATCCCCGGATACCAACTGCCCTACTTCCACAAACGGCGGCGCACCGGGTTTGGGCGCCCGGTAGAAGGTTCCGAGCATGGGTGCACGTATGGGGATATACCCTTCCTCCTGGTTCCCGGCGACAGGTCCCCCCTTCTGACCCTCCCTTTCCGGGACAGTAGCCGTCACCTCAGGTTCTCCCTGTTTTATATGGGTTGTTACAGGCGGCTGCCCTCGGGCCCCTTCAGGATGAGGCACTCTTTCCCCGCTCTGAAAAGCGCCTTGCACGGGTTCGCTGTCTCCGTGCTTTTTTAACACCAGCTTGAAGTCCCCCATTTCCAGGCATAGTTCATCGAAGCTTGATTCCTCCACAATCTTCAAAATCTGGATCACCTCATCTTGACTAATTGTCTCCATTAACAACCTCCATTCCCATGATCTTGACGAAGGGAACTCGTCCCGCCCAATGTAAGCGGCTGGGGCTGAAAGAGGGCATCGGCCCTGTACGGGCATCCCCTAATCAGCACACTTTTTATGGTTTCAGTCCGACGTTCAAATAATATTTTCTTCCTTCAACGCTTCGAGCTCTTCGTCTGAAAGCCCCAGCAACTCTTTGTATACTTCCTCATTATGCTCACCACAGTAAGGTGCCGGTCTTTCAAACCCGGCTTCTGATTCGCTAAATTTAACAGGGAACCCCGCAACTCTGAGGCCTGTATTTCCGCTGACGGGATGGTCGGGATAGAAATACGGCGCGCTTGATCTTAGGTGTCGGCTTGGCCGTTTCGGCGTTTCCGCTTTCCGTGCCCGTTTAGCCTCCTCCATAATCCACGTTTCCGCAAGCCTCCCTGCGATCCCACACGGTCGGATTTC
>JAIPDZ010000296.1 GCA_021737425.1 Deltaproteobacteria bacterium | reverse complement strand
GCGCCATGTCTTTTTCAAAGTCTTCCGGTGACAGGTGGACCATGGACGGGCAGCCGTCAATCACCACGCCTATCCCTTGTCCATGGGATTCACCGAATGTGGTTACCCTGAACACCTCTCCCAATGTGCTGCCGCCCATATCCAACTGTCCCTTTCTCCGAGTAACCTGGCAAGATGATCCGTAATAAGCCCCGAGATGTCCTCAACTGACCGGTGGGTGGTATCCACTGTTAGATCAGAAGCCTTTTCATAAAAAGGTGTTCTTTCCCGTACCAGGTCCGCTATCTCATCCAGTGGGTCCGTGCCTGTCAACGGGGGCCGGCACGGTTTCGAGTTACGGTCTTTTGCCATGCGCCCTTTGAGCACTGCCGCATCGGCCTGTAGCCAGATGATCCAGCCGGTTTTCCTTAGGTGTTTCACGTTGGCCTCCTCCATCACCGCGCCGCCCCCTGTTGCGATGATCCGGTCGCACCCGGTGGAGATCTCTCGTATCACCTGTGCCTCAAGGGTCCGGAAATGGTCCCATCCATGCCGGAGCACCAGGGCCTCAATGGTGCACCGGGCCCGCTTTTCTATGCAAGTGTCCGTGTCCACGAACTGCCTTTTCAACTTTTGGGCAAGCTGTCTCCCCACCGAGCTTTTGCCGCTGCATCTGTGGCCTATGAGGACAATATTCCGGTGGTCAATCCCTTGAGTTTGGCTCATCACTGTCTGATTCCTGATTTTCCTTTGCGCATAAAAAAAGCCGTGGACGCTTTGACCGCCCACGGCTTCGAATCACACAACAAATCTCAATCAATCCATGGGCAGACCTCTCCTCCAAAGATAGAAATAAAAATAAAAGTGCTGCCAGGATTGATGAAATAATATCATTGCTTAATTCCCTAGATCCAATAAAGTGGTTTACGCTTATAAATGACTCCTCCCCTCTTGTCAAGAAAAAAAATTTGGCGGGTGCAAATTTTTGCTTGACATCTCCTTTGGGGTGTATTAGAAAGCCGGTCATGGATTACACACCCAACATATGTTTTGCCCTGTCTTTGAGCAACTGGTGGTGGCACTGCCCGATCAGGGAGGTGTGCCCGCCAAGGTAGCATTCACATAGAATCACAAACCGTGGGGCGCTTCCCGTAAGCCCCCACGGTTTTTTTTGTGTTTTTTCCATTCAAATAGAGGCCGTGGGGCTTGAATCCCCACGGCCTTTTTTATTGGGAGAGATACGATGGATACAAAGCCTTCACGTAAAGAGTTTAAGCAGTTTTCAAAAAGCGGGAATCTGATCCCCGTGTACAAGGAGTTCCTGGCCGATACGCAGACCCCCATTTCAGCCTATTTGAAAATCCAGGATAAATCCTTTTCCTATCTCCTGGAGAGTGCCGACAACGGCCATGGGGTGGGACGGTACAGCTTCATCGGATACCGGCCCCTGATCACGGCAGCATACTGTGACGGGGAGATGAGCATACAAGACGGCCCAACCAAAAGGACGTGGCAGGGGGTGCAAAACCCTATACCCCTTTTGAGAGAGTTGACCGGTCGTTTCAATCTGGTCACGCTCCAAGGTCTGGGGCCGTTTCAGGGGGGACTGGTGGGCTATATTAATTATGACCTGGTCCGAAAATGGGAATCTTTCCCCAGTATTCCCCCCGATCATTCCGGGGTCCCCGAATTGCTCTTAACCCTTTCCAGTCGACTGATCATTTTCGATCACTTGACCCAACATATCAAGGTGGTTGCCTATGCGATTTTAAGAGGCCGGGAAGACCTGGAAAAAACCTATGAAGCTGCCTGTCTCGAGGTAGACCAAACCGTTCGGGAATTGCAGGGTCCTTTACCCCGGGGTTCAGAAGGAGGTCCCTTTTCCTGCTCCGATTTTGAACCTAATTTCAAACAGGCGGATTTTGAAGACGCCGTGCGCACGGCCAAGGCGTATATTGCGGAAGGAGAGGCCATTCAGATCGTCCTCTCTCAAAAGTTTTCAGGGAAAATATCCGGTGATGACTTTATCCTTTACCGAACGTTGAGAAGCATCAATCCCTCCCCCTATATGTTTTATCTCAACTTCAAAGAGGTCCGACTCATCGGATCCTCCCCCGAGATCCTGGGCCGCCTGACCCACGGCAAAATCGAACTTCGCCCCATTGCAGGCACCAGGCCCAGGGGCAAGACCCCCAAAGCGGACCGGCTCTTAGAAAAGGAACTGCTGGAAGATCCCAAGGAACGGGCCGAGCATGTGATGCTGGTGGATCTGGGAAGAAATGATGTGGGCAAGGTGGCCGTGCCCGGGTCCCTCAGCGTGTATCGGTTTATGGAGGTGGAGCGTTATTCCCACGTGATGCACCTGGTTTCAAACGTTGAAGGCCTGTTAAAACCGGAACTGGACTGCTTTGATCTGTTCATGGCCATATTTCCGGCCGGTACGGTGACCGGTGCACCCAAGGTCAGGGCCATGGAGATCATTCATGAACTGGAACCCAGCAGTAGAGGACCCTATGCCGGAGCGGTGGGCTACTTCGGACTAAACGGGAATATGGACTTCTGTATTACCATCCGCACCATGACCGTGATCAAAGACAGGCTTTCGATCCAGGTGGGCGCCGGGGTGGTAGCGGATTCCACCCCTGAAGGGGAGTATGACGAAACGCTCAGAAAGGCCAAAGCCATGTGTACGGCCCTTATGAAGGCGCAAGCAGAGGCGGCTTTCAAACCCGAAGCCAGGGCGCAAGCTCTCTGAGGAGACCGGTTCTGATGATTCTCATGATCGATAATTATGATTCCTTTACCTACAACCTGGTACAGATGCTGATGGGCATAAACCAAAACGTTACGGTATGTCGGAACGATCAGATAGATGTCCCGGAGATAGAAGCCCTGAGGCCCTCGGCCATCGTGATCTCTCCGGGTCCCGGCGTTCCATCAGGCGCGGGCGTGAGCGTGGCTGCTGTGCGCCATTTCGGGTCCCGCATTCCCATTCTCGGGGTCTGCCTGGGGCATCAGGCCATTGCAGAGGCATTCGGAGGGAAGGTGGTAAAGGCGGACCGGATCATGCACGGCAAGGCCTCTCCCATCTTTCATGACGGCAAAGCCATCTACGAGGGTCTGGGCAGTCCCTTTGAGGCAATACGGTACCATTCCCTGATCGTGGACAGGGACTCACTTCCCCGGGGCCTCGTGGTCAGCGCCTGGACCGAGGGGGGAAAAATCATGGGCCTGAGGCATCGCCGGTATCCCATAGAAGGGGTCCAGTTTCATCCGGAATCCTTCTTAACCGAGGCCGGTAGGTACATCATTGAGAATTTTGTCCGCAGCCACCGCAACGAAAGGAGGAAGTAAGCCATGATTAAACCGGCGATTTCTCAACTAATTAGAGGGGAAGACCTTACCGAAGAGACAATGGAAGGGGTCATGGAGGAAATCATGACCGGCAGGGCAACCGCTGCCCAGATCGGCGCTTTTATCACAGCCCTGAGAATAAAAGGCGAAACCATGGATGAGATCACAGGCGCTGCCAGGGTGATGAGGGCCAAGGCCACCCCCATACAGCTCCATAACCATGTGGTAAACATTGATCGAGACGAGATTGATGTGGAGGAGGAAACCATCCTGGATACCTGCGGGACCGGTGGGGACGGCACCAACACCTTTAATGTCTCCACCGTGACCGCATTGGTGGCCGCAGGCGCCGGCGTCAAAGTGGCCAAACATGGAAACCGGGCGGTTTCCAGTCAGTGCGGCAGTGCGGACGTGCTCAAAAACCTGGGGGTTAAACTGGAGATCAACCACGCCAACGTAGAAACCTGCATCCAAGAGATCGGCATCGGATTCCTCTATGCCCCCCTGTTTCACGGGGCCATGAAACATGTGGCCGGCGCCAGGCAGGACATAGGACTCAGGACCATCTTTAACCTCTTGGGACCCCTGACAAACCCGGCCGGGGCCACGGCCCAGGTACTGGGGGTTTATGCCCCGGAGCTCACCGAAACAATGGCCGGCGTTCTGGGGAGACTGGGGGCCAGGGAGGCCTTTGTGGTCTGCGGGGAAGGGACTTTTGATGAAATCAGCATCTGCGGGCCTACTCAGGTGTCACACCTCAACGGTGGAGGCATAAGAACTTTCCATATGACGCCTGAGGAATGCGGATTCAAAAGAGCAGCACCGGACTCCATAAGGGGCGGCAGTGCCAAGGAGAATGCCCAGATTATCAGAGACATTCTGAATGGGGAAAAGGGAGCCAGGCGGGATATGGTGCTCCTCAATGCAGGGGCTGCCTTGACAGTTGCCGGCTTTGCTCAGGACATCACAGAAGGCATTGAACGGGCCCAAGCCTCCATAGATTCCGGCCAGGCCAAGGAAAAGCTGGATGCTTTGGTTCATTTTACCCGACAGTGTGGTGTTTTTACTTTTCGGGAGCTGTAACAAGACGGTCACGCACAATAGCGATGTTACCAGGAGTCATACGTGAATCCTCAATTAACGCAGATACTTGCCCAGAAGCGTAGCGAGATCTGTAATCTGAAGACATCAGGCATCTCAAAAGGAAGCCGACCTGAGAAGTTTCCCATCCGTAATTTTGAGGCTGCCATTTCGAAACTCAACCGGATCAATCTGATCGCCGAGATCAAATTTGCTTCCCCCTCGGCGGGCACGATCCGGTGCTCGAGTGACCCGTTGACGATTGCCCAGGCATATGAGAAGTCCGGGGCTTCGGCCATATCCATTCTGACGGACAAGTCGAATTTCAGCGGAAATATCAAACATCTTAGACGGGTCAAAACGGGCGTTTCGCTTCCCATACTGCGAAAGGACTTTATTCTGGAAGAAATCCAATTGGAGGAATCCTGTGTATGGGGGGCCGATGCCGTCCTTTTGATCGCACGAATTTTATCCGCACAGCAGTTAAACCATTTGCTGGGCAAATGCAGACGTCTCGGACTCGCGGCGCTTACCGAGGTTCATGACCGGGAGGAACTCAAAAGAGCTGTTGGGTGTGGTGCCGATATCATCGGGATCAATAACCGTAATCTCGATACCTTCAGCGTGGACCTCAACACCACCCTAAAGTTGGCCCCTCACCTGCCAGCCGGGTGCATTCGGGTCAGTGAAAGCGGTATTCACACCAGACGAGACGTGGCACTGTTGAAAAAGGCCGGCATTCATGCCTTCCTGGTGGGAACCGCCTTAATGAAGAGTGAACGGATTGACAAAAAGGCCAAGGAACTGACAGGCATGCATGTCGCCTAACAGGAGAAAGATGTGGTCAAGGTCAAGATCTGCGGCATAACCCACC
>JAIPDZ010000295.1 GCA_021737425.1 Deltaproteobacteria bacterium | reverse complement strand
GGCGTCAAACTGCGGAGTTCCTTGTGCGGCGTACTATCGTACGCCTCCGCGTAACTCCTTGTTTTCCTTGACCTTGCGAAAAATTGCGCATTTCTGGATTGAAAACCCGATAGTGTCCAAAATTATTCGCGGATGGACATAAGCTTAGGGTTCAGTGGGTTACGTTTTCTTAAGCACCTGCCTTACCTTCTCGCTCAATTGAGAGACGGAAAAGGGTTTCTGGATAAAGTCTTGGGCCCCGGCCTGCAAAATTTCCCGGGCAGGACCGTCGACGGAATACCCGCTGCACACCACCACCTTCAGGGAGGGCCTTAGGGCCGTGATCCAGGTATACACCTTTTTTCCTGCCATATCCGGGAGTTTGATATCCAAAAGGACCAGGTCGATAGCTCCGTCAAAGGTCTTCATCATTTCCACGGCGGCCGCCCCGGTTCTGGCCTCCAAAACCCGGTATCCCAGTCTTTCCAACATGGCCCGGCTGAGGTCCAGGACCATTTCTTCGTCTTCTATGACCAGGATGGTGGCCTCACCCGAGGCTGTTTCCACTTGTCCTGTTTCCGCTTCCGCTATGCCCGGTTCCGCGCCCTCATTCATAACGGCCGGCAGGTAAATACGGACTATGCTCCCTTCCCCCGGCTCTGAATCCACCTCGATGATGCCGTTGTGGTTTTTGATGATGCCGTACACGGCGGCCATGCCCAGGCCCCGGCCCAGGAAGTGGGTGGTAAAGAAGGGATCAAATATCTTCTTTCGGGTCTCCTCATCCATCCCCCTTCCGGTATCCTCGATGAAAAGGCAGACATAACGGCCCGGCGTAAGACCATGGTACCTGACGAATCCGGGACCAAGGTCCATATTCCGGGCGGTAATCCGGATGCGGCCGGGTCCTTCCATGGCCTCATTCGCATTGGCCATTAGGGAGGACAGGACCATCTGCATCTGGGTGGTGTCGGCCTTTATGGGAAAAAGGTTTTGGGGCAGGTCCGTCTCGATCTGAACGTCCTGGTTGAGGGAATGTTCAATCAGGGGAATGGTCTCCAGGACCAGGGAGCTCAGGGATGCCGTTTGTAGGTTGAACTTTCCTTCCCGGGCATAGGCCAGCAATTGACTGGTGAGGTGTGCCATATGCCGACCCGAAGCCTCCATTTGCTTCAGGGTTTTCAAGGTCTTCTCATCCTGGATCTTCTTCATTTCCAGAAGTTCGATATTTCCGAGTATGGTGGTGAGGGCATTGTTAAAGCGGTGGGCGATTCCCCCGGCCAGATTGGTGATGGCTTCCTTTTTTTGGGTCTCCTGGATCTGCATCTGCAGCAACCTGGCGTCCGTCATATCGCGGATAATACCTTGATATCCCAGGATGGCGCCGGTTTGATCTCGACGATGGACCACGTTGAACAAGCAGTCCATGGCAGTGCCGTCCTTTCTGCGCAACCTGGCCTCAAAGTCTTGGACAGAGTCTTTTTCCTTTATCTGTTCGCGGAATCTCTTTCCGTCGTCCGGGTGAACATAAAAGTTCTGGAAGTTCATGGCCAGCATTTCAGACTTCCGGTACCCAAACAGCTCCAGTGCGTACCGATTGGCGTCCACGATGGCCCCACGGCTGTCGGTAATGAAAATGGCGTCTCTGGTCTGTTCAAAAAGGGAACGGTATTTCTCCTCGCTTTCCCGCATAGCCTGTTCCGAGGCCTTTATGTCGGTGACATCCCGGATGGATTCAATCGCGCCGATGGCTTCCCCATGTTCGTCATAAAGCAAGGATGCCTTATTCCACAGGGTGCCGCCGGGCTTTAGTAGACAGTCATAAGTCTCAGAAATAAGGGCTTCGTCCTCTTTCTTTACATACTTGTACTCCTTCTCTGCTTCTCGATTCCACCGGCCCACCAGATCGATCAGTATCGGTCGCCGTCTTCCGTAAAAGGGGATCGCATATTCATAGTCTCCTTTTCCCAACATATCTTCCGCCTTTACCCCTGTCATTCTCTCAATGGCACGGTTCCAGGCCACCACTTTTCCCTCCTTGTCGATGGCAAAGGTGGCGTCGGGGAGGAAATCAATGATCTGCCGCAACCGCTTTTGGGAAATCCTGAGGTTTTCCTCCTTGGTTTTCCGTTGGGATATATCAAAGGCAATTTCCATCCGTACCAGGCGCCCGTCGGGCCATAGGATGGCTTGATCCCGAAGTTCCCACCAGCGATGCGTCTTGGGGTTAAAATGGTCCCAGACCAGGGGTTCAGTGGGTCTTCCCGAGGCATCCACCAACCGGTCATTGGTGCAGAACGCACAGGGCCCGGATTGACCGTCATGAAATGTTTCCCAGCAGATCTCTCCCACGCGATCTCCAAACAACCCTCTCATATATCGGTTCATGAACAAAATTTCATATGTGTCCATATCCGCCACATAGACGGCGGCATCCAGGCTGTCCATGAGAAGGAGAAACCGATCCAGATTGTCGTTCAGGTCTCCATCAGCCTGCTGGTGTTCGTTGATGGCCATGCTTTTTTTCTCCCGGTTTCAACATGGTCGCTGAAGCGGATGCAATCCGAGCCCCTGATCCGCTGTAGGCTGCCCGGCGCTGGATACAACATGCCGTCCGTGAACCTATTGCCCTTTATTCTTTATCGGTAAATGGGTCTGTATTCTTAAGCTCATTATGCCGTTTTGATAAAAACCTTAATGGAATTTCCCCCTAAATGTCAATGTTCCGGACTTTTTTTGCCATATATCTCAGGAGATAAGCGAATATTTGCTGTCGTGACTCTGGTTGGAAAATGGCCCGTACCAGAATCCGTAGGGCAGAATAATGTGTATACCCCATATTCGTTCAGGACCATTGCCTTGTAGGGTAGAATCTGGTTCAAAACAAATTTGTGTCCATCCATGAGGAGAATGAAAATGAGCCTGGTAAAGATCGGCACCTGCGGGTATGGGGGGTTTAGACCGAAAGGGGACTGGAAACGCCACTATAGGAGCAAGCTGCAGGCGTATTCGGACACCTTTAAGGTGGTGGAGCTGAATCGCACCTTCTACAAGCTTCCCATGCTTAAGACCGCTGAGCGGTGGCGGGACGAGGTCCTGGAAGGCTTTGAGTTTACCTTAAAGGCGTGGCAGGCCATAACCCATCCCACCAGCAGCATGACCTGGCGCAAGCGAACCGACAAGCTTACGGAGAAGCAGAAACAGAATTTCGGGAATCTGCGCTCCAACAAGGAGGTCAGGGACGCGTGGGAGCAGACCAGGGAACGGGCCCAGGCCCTGGCGGCAAGGGTGTGTGTGCTGCAGTGTCCGGCCCGTTTCAACTGCAATGACCGAAATGAGAAAAATATCCGAAACTTTTTTGAAAAGATCGATAGAGGCCACCTTGAAATGGCCTGGGAACCGCGGGGAGACTGGAACGAAAACCCCGAGAGAATTGAATCCATTTGCAAGGATCTGGGGCTCATTCATATTGTGGATGTGATGCGGAGGGACCCGCTGTCCGATCATCCCACGGCTTATATTCGTCTTCATGGCCTCAATGCCCGGGAATACGACTACAACTATGATTATTCAAAGGCCGAACTGGACCAATTGGCGAAAAAAGTAACCCGTCTAACAAAGGCGCACAAGACCATCTATTGCATGTTCAACAACGACAACATGTTCGAAAATGCCCAAAGCCTGATGAAAAGATTGAATCATTAGCGATAAAGGTGTCAGGTGTCAGGTTTCCCCGCAGATAGCGATAGCGGGATCTTCGACGGGTGTCAGGGTTTATTGTTTGCTGAAACCTGAAACCTGAACACAGGCCACTGATTTGGTTGCGGGCGTAGGCCTGCATTAGGGTATTCGAAAGCCGGAAAGGGAGGTATGAAAGGAAATGAAAGTGATGATTACGTCTACAGGCGTGACCACGGAAGATGCCATGGACCCGCGATTCGGGAGGTGCAGCACGTTCCTTTTGGTGGATACAGAGGAGGAAACGGTCCAGGCCATTCCCAATGAGGCGGTGACCCGTGGGAGTGGGGCCGGGATTCAGGCTGCGGAGACCATCGTAGATTTGGGGGCGGAAGCCGTAATAACCGGCCAGGTGGGTCCCAAGGCCGCTCAGGTCCTGAAGGCGGCCGGTATTCCCGTTTATGTAGGGGGGTCGGGAACGGCCCGAGAGGCCCTGGAGGCCTTCAGAGAAAATCGACTCAACCGGTTGGAGGAGAGTCCGCCCCGGGCCAAAATGGGTAGAGGCCGGGGGGGAGGCATGGGTCAAGGAAAGGGACGAGGCCCCGGTCCCGGGCCTGAAAGAAAAAGCGGTTGAGTGTTGCATACCATCTTTGAGGCCGCAGGGGTAATCATCATGTTTCTCCTGGCATACGGGGGTTTGAAACGCCGTAACAGTTTGGGCCTCTGGAATGGGGTTACAGGCCATGAGGGGGTCTTTTTCAAAGTCCGTATACCCATGTGAGTGACCATGGAACGCCCCAGCAAGATTTAAGAGTACGCACGGTTAGGCAGAGAGGATGACGACTCCGACAGGCCATATCCTTATGGGGCTATGAGCAAGATAAGTCAAGGCCCCACTGCCGTGAAAGGAAGGGATCCGGAAATTTACGGACTTTGAAAAAGACCCCCTCATGGCCGTCATTCACGGGTCGCAATTTCGACACGCTAAGTTGATACGAATTTTTCCTGTAAGGCTCCCCATACATTATACTTGACGCCCTTTTCCGAATTCGTGTATTAGCCTTTACCATAACGATTCCTACTGGTGCGTGTCTATGGGGGCGATTTGGTATTCGAACATCGGTTTTCCATGTATGCACAGGATACACTCACGCAAGGGCGGTTGCTTACAGAAAGGTCCCGCCGCCTTTGGTCGGAAAAACCGGAATAAAGGGAAATTTCCGATTAGATACGGGATAGACCTGATATAAAGGGGCAATGGCTTCTGATAACCTTGATGCAACAGATATCCGAAGGACCGGTGCGTAATACAGACAGAGGAAGTTGGACCCCGTAAATTGCGGCAAAACAAAGGAGGTTAGAGATGAAGGCCATTGTTCCCCATTTGTTACGCAGGCTGTCGGATAAGGGCTTCTACCCTGAGCAAATTCCGGATTTGCTTAAAGATGTTTTATACATGGTGGCTGATGGCGGATATTTTAGCACGGAAGACATCAATCAGGAGCTGGAACGTTTGGGATGGAATCCGGTGGACCCGGTCACCATTGAGCTGATTATGTCGCTTTTGGAGGGTAAAGAGGAGTATGAGGTTCGTAGGTACAATCTCCATTGACGCCTGTGCCCTGCTGCTGGAGAGA
>JAIPDZ010000294.1 GCA_021737425.1 Deltaproteobacteria bacterium | reverse complement strand
TTCTTAATCAAATCTCCTGGACGATGTCAATAAAAAAACCAGATATGACTCCACTTTTTTTATTGACAACAGGGGTGGACCATGCTCCTTATTCTCAAGGCTCTCCCTTCAAAGTCAGAGGGGAATGAGACCCCTCGGAGACGTGCCTCCCGGGGGTCAAAACAGGTTTTTTTACGAGAGATATCCTTACTATCGTCCCGAATTGCTGTCATGAACCCCCGAATCATCATAGCAGCCCTCAAAGGTGGGTCGGGCAAAACCATCCTGTCGCTGGGCCTTGTCTCCGCATGGCGTGAGGAGGGTTACACCATTGCCCCATTCAAAAAAGGGCCCGATTTTATCGACGCCGGGTGGCTTGGGTTTGCTGCAGACCGTCCGTGCTACAACCTAGACCCGTTTCTCATGAACAATGACCAGATATTGCGAGCTTTTTGTCATCACTCAACCAGGGCGGATCTCTCTGTTATCGAAGGGAATCGGGGGCTTTATGATGGTCTTGATATGGACGGTTCCAGCAGCACAGCCCAATTGGCCAAACAGCTTAAAGCGCCCGTGCTGATCACCCTGGATGTGACCATGACCACGCGCACCGCAGCGGCGGTGGCAAGGGGGTGTCAGATATTCGATCCGGATGTGGATATAGCGGGAATTATATTGAACCGGGTCGCCGGCATCAGGCAGGAGGCATTGATCCGGAGCTCCATCGAAAAATATTGCGGCATACCAGTTGTGGGCTCGGTTCCCAAACTGGAACAAGGTTTTTTCCCGGAGCGACACATGGGACTAGTCCCCCACCAGGAACGGGACCAGGCCGAAAGCGCGGTGACCTATGCGAGACAAACGGTTCAGAAAAATCTTGATTTGGATGAGATCCGACGAATCGCAACAAGTGCGCCCGTTCTTGAATGGCAGCCTACCTCCGTCCCCAGGTCCTTCACAGAAAAACCCGTCGAGCTGGCACACGAGTGTCAGCCAAGAATTGGTTTCATAGAGGACAAATCCTTCTGGTTTTACTACCCCGAAAACTTACAGCAGTTAAGAGACCTGGGCGCCACACTCATTCGGATTGACGCCATGACCTGGGATGCACTCCCCCGCCTGGATGCCCTGTATATCGGCGGGGGGTTTCCCGAAACCCAGGCCCAAGCCCTCTCCGACAATATATCCTTCAGGCGGTCTTTACAGAAGGCCATTGAAGAGGGGCTTCCGGTATATGCCGAATGCGGGGGGTTCATGTATCTCGGAGAACGGCTCATCGTGCACGGGAGGTCCTACCCCATGGTTGGTGCGGTGGCCCTTGAATTCGTGCTGCAAAAGAAACCCCAGGGGCATGGCTATACCGTGTTGGAGGCGACCGGACCGAACCCCTTTTTCCCCAAAGGAAAAACCTTTCGTGGCCACGAGTTTCACTATTCAAGGGCCAGGCCCACTTCAAAGGAACCCCTTGATTTTGTTTTCCATGTTCACCGGGGTCGCGGCATTGACGGAAGGCATGACGGTATTACCAAAAAGAATCTGCTGGCCTCCTATACCCATGTCCACGCAGGGGGCGACGCTGCTTGGGCAAAGGGGCTTTTTCAGGCCGCTGTGCGGTGCAGAAAAACGCATATTTTTTAAAAAAAAGGAAAAAGAACATTTGACAATCACAAAACCGGAGGCTATAATCAAAAACTTAAATTAGAAAATGGACAAGGGCCACATTGAAGTAAAGGGTAATATATTATTAAAAAAGTGGGAGGTATTACGTTATGCCAACAGTCGAATTTGAGGGAAAAACCTATAATGTTGATGAAGACGGTTTCATCGATGATTTCAACAACTGGGATGAGACCTGGATGCGCTACGTGAAGTCGGTGGAGGGGATCGAGGAACTGACCGACGAGCACAAGAAAGTGGTGGAAGTCCTGCAGGAGTATTACAAGAAGAACGGGATTGCCCCCATGGTGAGGATCCTCTCCAAGGTCACCGGTTACAAACTGAAGTATATCTATGAGCTGTTTCCATCAGGACCGGGCAAGGGCGCATGTAAAATGGCGGGTCTGCCCAAGCCGACCGGTTGCGTATAAACTTTCGATCCAGGCGTATCCAAAAAATACACGAAAGGCGCAAAACCCCCTCCTATCAAGGCGGTAATGCGCCTTATTATTATGGGGCAGGGCTGGAGTTCGGGCACGCACAATGCCGAACGGCTATCGAATAGAGGGTTGGCCGCCGTCTCGGCAGGAAATATTTCATGCGGTGGCCGCGGACCCGCTTGAGGAAATCCGCTTCAAGGGAGGCAAACAGAATCCCTTCCCGGTGGTCATCCGTATAGGTCGTCAGGATTCGCCCGTCAGGCCCCAACACCAGGGCCACCCCCGGAAAACAGAGGCCCTGGTCGGTCTCACCCACCTGATTACAGGCGATTACAAAAAGGCCATTATCAAACGCCCTGGCCGGCAGATGCCTGAGCCAGCTTTGCAGTTTTTCCTCAGCCGTCCCCCTGGGCGACGCGTGAGGCATGAAGATGAGGTCCGCCCCTCTCAAGGCCATGTGCGTACTGAGTTCCGGAAAATGGGCCTCGTAGCACAGCTGTACGCCAAAAACGCCCTGTTTGACCCGGAACATCTCCAGGCTCCGGCCCGATTGGTATACGGGCGCCTCGGCAGGAGAAAGATGGGTCTTGCGATAACACCCCAGAAGGCCCCCAGGTCCTGCCGCCACCTGCGTAATGTACGGTTTCTGCCCCGGCCTGGGCTCGACAAACCCCACAATAAGGATCAGGTTCGTTTCCCGGGCCAGCACCACCAATCGCCGGGCCAAGGTCTCTGCGTTCCATTTCCCTTGGAAATTCTCCATAGAACGCAAAGTATACCCGGTCAGGGTACATTCGGGAAAACAGGCGATGTCCGCCCCCCCGGCCGAGGCCTCCCGCGCCAGTTCTCTCACCCGGTCCAAGTTTTGGTTGACCGCGCCCAGCATAGATTTCATGCAAACGGCGGCAACCGTCAGATTTTCCATCTTCTATACCGATGCTTTCTGTGCCGAAACAGTGTACTCTCAGCCCGTGTTTATACCTTATCGGCCACGGATTATCAATATAGGGGTCCGGTTTTGTCCAGTCGGTCAGGGGGGTCTTTTTCCGAATCACTCAGCCCACCTGCGGGGGAAACGAAAAATGGCCAACTTTTGTGCTCGGGTTCCTAAAAATAGTCTTTTCTGCTGTCTATTCTGTTTCGGGATACTCTTTGTGGCCCGACATCCACCCTTCCTGGCCCAATCTGCAACCGCGGCGCCTGTATCAAAGCAGGTCATTATTCAAGACAAGGTACCCGGGGGAGTGCTCGTTCAGGGACAGGTGTACCAAGTCACCGCAGCCACCCTGATACTGGATATCCTGGGAAAACAGATAGACCTGTGTGATCTGCCGGTACCTTGCGAGGCCGTGATCGAGTATCTACCGGCCCATGGCACCGCGCCTGAATGTCTCCTCATTGAAACCCAAAAACTCCTGATGGGTGCCGATCCCGATGGAGAAACCGGGCGACGGGAGTGATAAACACCCCCGGCCATAGGGTATGGCCGAAGCGGATCCACAACAAAACCGCTATCCCGAGGCCTTGCGGCCCAGTAACAGTTTAGGCCTCTGAAATGGGGATGAGGGATAACGCATGCTCGTACAGCTCAACATCACCAATTTCGCCATTATCGAGCGTCTTGAACTCTCTCTCGGGGAGGGACTCAATACCCTCTCCGGGGAAACAGGCGCCGGTAAATCCATTATCATCACCGCCATTAATCTGATCCGGGGGGACCGTTCTTCAGCGGATCTCATCCGAACGGGGTGTGACGAGTCTGTGGTAGAAGCCCTGTTTGCCCTTCCGGAAAACGGCCCCATCGAGACCGTCCTGGCGGACGCGGGAATCCCGTTCGACGGAGAACTGCTGATCAAGAGGAGCATTTCCCGGGAGGGCCGCAACAAGGTCTTTATCAACGGCGCCATGGCCACTTTGCAGCTGCTCTCCAGACTGGCTCCCAGCCTGATCACGGTCTCCGGGCAGCATGAACATCAACTGCTTCTCAAACCGGATAACCATCTGCCTCTGCTGGATCATTTCAGCCATCTTCAAGAAGAGCTGTCTCAATTTCGAGCCCTTTTTCATCAATACCAGTCCCTGAATCAAGAGCTCCATGCCCAGGAAAAGGCGTTCAGGGAGCAAAAAGAGCGGGAGGAACTGACCCGATTCCAGATGGAAGAGCTCGGGGGTGTTGATCCTTCGCCCGGTGAAGACGAAACCCTGGCTGAGGAACGAACCCGACTGCAGCACGCCGAAGACCTTTTGAGAATCGCTTCAGAGGGATACCAGTCCCTGTACGAACGACACGACTCGGTCATCTCCGCCGTCGGCCGCTCCCTTAAGTCCCTGGACAAAGGCGCTGAAATGGACCCCCATCTGGTTCCCCTCCGGGAGGCCCTGTCCGAGGTCGAAGCCAGGCTGGAAGACATCGCCTTCAGCCTTCGGGATTTTCAAAAGACCGTTCACATAGACCCCCGCCAGCTTGAACAGGTAACAGAGCGCCTGGATCTTTTGAACCGGCTTAAGCGAAAATACGGGAAGTCCCTGGAAGATCTGGTGCGATTCAAGGCGGAATTAGCAGCCACCCTCAACACCATAGATAACTCCGAAGAGGTCCTCAATTCCCTCAAAAAACGCAGGGACGAGCTCTTGGATGTCATGGTGCGCAAGGCGGAGAAGCTGTCTCAAAAAAGAAAAAGGGCTGCAAAGCATTTTGAGACTGCCGTGGAGGGCGAACTGGCCCAGCTGCGGATGAAGGATACGCGGTTCAGGGTCCGTTTTGAACCGGCCTCTGGATCACACCCGCGGCCTGTGCCGGGCCCGAACGGTATGGACCGGGTGGAATTCATGATCTCTCCCAACGTGGGGGAGGCATTGCGGCCCCTTTCCAAAATCGCATCGGGCGGGGAACTCTCCAGGATTACGCTGGCCCTCAAGACCATTTTGGCGAGCACCGACACGGTAGAGACCGTTATCTTCGATGAAGTGGACGCCGGCATAAGCGGGGCCACCGCCCAGATCGTGGGAGAGAAACTCTCCGCCCTGGCCGGGTATCACCAGATCCTCTGCATCACCCATCTCCCCCAGATTGCCAGCCAGGGCCACACCCATTTTCTGGCCACCAAAGCGGTCTTGGATGACCGGACCCAGGCCACCATCCGGGCCCTGGACACCGAATCCCGCATTCAGGAAATCGCCAGGCTTCTCGGGGGACGGAAGATCACCTCCCGGGCCCTGGCACACGCCCGGGAGATGCTCCATCTCTGAGC
>JAIPDZ010000293.1 GCA_021737425.1 Deltaproteobacteria bacterium | reverse complement strand
GAACCCAGCACCAGGACCCGCACCTCTTTTGATGTGGCGGCCAAGCGCCTCAGCGCAGACACCTTCAGCCTTTCTGCCTCCACCAGCAGCATGGTGAAAGGGGAGACCCTCATTGATACGGCCAGAAACCTGCAGGCCATGCGGCCTGACGTGATCGTCCTCAGGCATTCCTCCAGCGGCGCCCCCCATATGCTGGCCCGGGAGGTGGAGGCCAGCGTCATTAATGCGGGCGACGGGATCAATGAGCACCCCACACAGGCGTTACTGGATCTGTATACCATTCGTGAGAAAAAAGGGACCATCAAAGGCCTGAACATCGCCATCCTGGGAGACCTGGCCCACAGCCGGGTGGCCCGATCCGATATAAAGGGACTTATCAAGATGGGCGCCCGGGTGACCGTTTCCGGCCCTCCCACCATGATGCCGGCGGCCATGGAGTCTTTGGGGGTTCAGGTGGTCAACAACCCCAGGGAGGCTGTCCGGGACCAGGATGTGATCATGCTCCTCCGCATCCAGTTGGAGAGAGAGGGACCCACATGGGCCGGGTTTCCCAGTACTCGAGAATATGCCACCTTTTTCGGCCTGAACACTGATATCTTAAAAGGGGCCAAAAAAGACGTGATGGTGATGCATCCGGGCCCCCTGAACCGGGGTGTGGAGGTCACCTCTGAAGTGGCGGACAGCCCGCAATCCGTTATTCTGGATCAGGTGGCCAACGGCGTGGCCGTGCGCATGGCCGTGCTGTATCTTTTGATTGGAGGCGCCAGAAGTGACAACGTGGATTAAAAACGGGGATCTCATTGATCCGGCGGAAGGAGCCGTAAAGCCGGCGGATCTCATCATTGAAAAAGGCCGCATTCAGACCATCGCCCCGAGAGGCGCGCTGAAAGACATTCCTTCAGCCGTAAAGGTCATTGATGCGTCCGGCAAATGGGTCATACCGGGTCTCATCGATATGCACGTGCATCTAAGGGAACCCGGGCACGAGTACAAAGAAACGGTCATCACCGGGGCCCGGGCCGCAGCAGCAGGCGGATTCACCGCCATCGCCTGCATGCCCAATACAGACCCGCCCAATGACTGCCGATCCATCACCGAATTCATCCTGGAGCAGGCCAGGCGGGGCCGCACGGCCCGAGTGTACCCCATCGCCGCCATTACCATGGGACAAAAAGGAGAGCGCCTCACCGACTTTGGCGATCTTCGGGAGGCCGGGGCCGTCGGGGTTTCAGAGGACGGCGTTTCGGTGATGAACAGCCAGGTTATGCGGCGGGCCCTTGAATACGGCCACTACCACGGGCTTCGGGTCATTTCCCATTGTGAAGACCCGCTTCTGGCAGGGGACGGGGTCATGCACGAGGGCGAGGTGTCCACCCGCATCGGCCTTGCCGGAATTCCCGCTGCCACCGAGGACATCCTGGTTTACAGAGATATTTCCCTGGCCCGCCTCACCCGATGCCCGGTACACATCGCCCATGTGAGCACTGCGACCTCGGTTCACTTGATCCGGCACGCCAAGGAGGAGGGACTGCCGGTGACCGCAGAGACCGCTCCCCACTATTTCACCCTGGATCATCATGCGGTGGCGGGGTATGATACCCGCACCAAGGTCAACCCCCCCTTGAGGACTCCGGAAGATGTCGAAGCCGTCAAACAGGGGCTAAAGACCGGGGTTATTGATGTAATTGCCACGGATCACGCCCCTCACAGCACCCTGGAAAAGGATGTGGAGTTTGATCGGGCCGCATTCGGCATGATCGGGCTTCAAACCGCCCTCCCCCTTACCCTCAGGCTGGTGGCGCAAGGGGTGTTGGATCTGCCGGAAGCCATTGCCAAACTCTCCACCCGGGGGGGAGAAATCCTGGGCATTCCAGGGGGGCGCCTGGCCCAGGGAGGGCCTGCGGACCTGGCCATTGTGGATCCGGACCATGAATACATCTTTGATGAAGCCCAGATCCTTTCCAAGAGCAAGAATTCCCCGTTTGTGGGGAGCCCCATGAAGGGCAAGACCCGACTGACCATGGTGGGAGGCAGGATTGTCTGGAAAGACGCCTAATATCCTGGTGGTGGATGACCAGAAAAGCATGCAGGAGTTTCTGGACATCATGCTGAGCAAAGAGGGGTATCGGGTCATCACGGCTGAGGACGGGGAGGCGGTTCCCCCCTTGATGGCAAAGGAACATTTTGACCTCATCATCACCGACATTCGAATGAAAAATGTCCATGGCATCGATGTCCTGAAAAATGTCAAGACCTTGAGCCCGGACACCACGGTCATCCTGATCTCCGCATATGCCACGGCAGAGACGGCTGTGGAGGCCATGAAAGAGGGGGCCTTCGACTATATCCCCAAGCCCTTTAAGGTCAATGATTTCAAAAAGATCGTGGCCGATGCCCTCCAATCCAAAGGCCGACCCCCTCAGGAAAAGGAATCCGCGGAAAGCGAGGCCCACTTTGGCCTGCTCATCGGCGAAAGCCCCGAGATGAAACGGGTGTATGACCTGATTCGGCGGGTGGCCGAGACCAAGAGCAATGTCCTCATCTCCGGGGAAAGCGGTACCGGAAAGGAACTGGTGGCCAAGGCCGTTCACCAGTTGAGTGAACGCCGGGACAAGCCCTTCGTGGTCATCAACTGTGCCGGTATCCCCGAGAACCTGATTGAAAGCGAGCTTTTCGGGTATCGGAAAGGGGCGTTCACCGGTGCCCTGGCGGATAAGGAAGGATTCTTTGATGTGGCCGACGGGGGAACCGTGTTTCTCGACGAAGTGGGGGAACTTCCCCCCCTGATCCAGGTCAAGCTCTTGCGGGTCATCCAGGAAAAGACCTTCACCTGCGTGGGCGGGACCGAATCCAAGACCGTGGATGTCCGGTTCATTTCAGCCACCAACAAGGACCTCGAAAAGGAGGTCATGAACCAAAAATTCAGGGAAGACCTCTATTTTCGGCTCAATGTGATCCCCATTGCCATCCCGCCGCTCAGGAAAAGACAGGGAGACCTTCGGCTCCTGGCACCCCACTTCCTGGAAAGATATTCCAGAGAATTGGGGAAAGATATCCGGAAGATCTCAGCCTATGCCATGGATATCCTGGAAAAATACGCCTTTCCCGGCAATGTGCGGGAGCTGGAAAACATTGTGGAGCGCAGTGTGGTCCTGGAGGCCTCCAACATTATCCTGCCCGAGAGTCTTGCCCTGGCAGGCCTGAGAGACGAAGCCGAAACCCAGAAGAGACGACGGACGGACTTGGATGTGGGGGGAATCCAGCTGGATGACGTCATGACGGGGATTGAACAGGACTATGTCATGCAGGCCCTGGAGATGGCCAGGGGCTCAAAACAGCGGGCCGCAAAACTGCTGGGAATCAGTCTCCGTTCATTTCGCTATCGGCTGGAAAAACTGAATATCCCGGAGTAGAGGGTTCAGAGATTCAAAGGTTCATAGGTTCATAGGTTCATAGGTTGAGGGTTGAGGAGGGTCATGCTCGCCAAGGTCTTCAGTAGTGCGGTGATCGGCATTGATGCCTATGTGGTGGAAGTGGAAGTGGATATCGCCCAGGGGCTTCCCTCTTTTTCCACCGTGGGGCTGCCGGAGGGCGCGGTCCGGGAAAGCAAGGAGCGGGTCAAGGCCGCCATCAAAAACGCCGGATATCATTTTCCATCCGACCGGATCACCGTCAACCTGGCACCCGCGGACATCAGAAAAGAGGGCTCCGCGTTTGATCTGCCCATGGCCCTGGGGATACTGGGCGCTACCGCACTGTTCAAAAGAGAGGCCTATGGGGCGTGCATGTTCTTGGGTGAACTGGCATTGGACGGCCTGATCCGGCCCGTAAAAGGGGCCCTGCCCATGGCCATCACCGCCAAAAATATGGGGTTCAAGGGGCTGTATCTCCCGGCGGAAAACGCCCCTGAAGCCGCAGTGGTGGAGGGAATCGACATCTATCCCGTGGAAACCCTTTCCCAGGTAGTGGGGGCACTCAGGGGGATCGCCCCAATCACGCCCCTTGAAATCGATATCGGTTCCCTGTTTCAAAAGGCCCGCTCTGAAGTCGATTTCAGGGACATCAAGGGGCAGGAAAGTGCCAAGCGAGCCATGGAGATTTCCGCGGCCGGCGGGCACAATCTCGTCATGATCGGCCCGCCCGGTTCAGGCAAGACCATGCTGGCCAAGCGGCTGCCCACCATCCTGCCGGAGCTCGGCTTTGAGGAATCCCTGGAAACCTCCAAGGTATACAGTGTCCTGGGGCTCATGCCCGAGGGCCAGGGCCTCATCACCATCCGGCCGTTCCAGGCCCCCCATCACACCATCTCTGATGCCGGGCTCATCGGCGGAGGCCAGACCCCCAAGCCCGGGCAGGTGAGCCTTTCCCATAACGGCGTGCTCTTCTTAGATGAACTCCCTGAATTCAGAAGAAATGTGCTGGAGGTCTTACGCCAGCCCATGGAAGACGGCCAGGTGACCATATCCCGCGCCAATTCCACGGTCTCCTACCCGGCCCAATTCATGTTGGTGGCGGCCATGAATCCGTGTCCCTGCGGGTTTTTGGGCGACACCAAACGGGAGTGCACCTGCACCTATGTCCAGATTCAGCGATACCGGGCCAAGATATCCGGACCTCTCTTGGACCGGATCGACCTGCACCTGGATGTCCCGGCGGTCCCGTACAGGGACCTGGCATCGGTGGAAGAGGGGCCGGACTCCGCAGAGATCCTGAACCGGGTGATCCAGGCCAGAGGCCTCCAACAACAACGGTTTAAACGGGCCAAGATCCATACCAACGCCCATATGAACAGCCGGCATTTAAAACAGTTCTGTAAGATCGGCCCTGAATCGAGTGCCCTTTTGGAGAAGGCCATGGACCGGTTCGGCCTGAGCGCCAGGGCCCATGCCCGCATCCTCAAGCTGGCCCGCACCATTGCGGATCTGGCCCAAAGCCGGGACATCCGGGCCCCGCACATCGCAGAGGCCATCCAATACCGCACCCTGGATCGCAAAGGGCTGAGATAGAAGACCCGCCATAGCTCCCCACCGGTGACAGCCCCAGGATACAGATCAAGTGGCACAGATCAAGCCTGATAGGACCATTACAAAACTTTACATCGTGCCCGGGGCATCTTATATTTCTGTTTGTACCCATGTGGCCGGGGCTGACCGGGAGTTTGACCCATGAGAATCCTTGTGGTGGAAGATGATGACAAAATCGCCTCCTTTGTCTCCAAGGGATTGAAAGAGGCGGGATTTGCCGTGGATGTGGCGAGAGATGGCGTGGACGGGCTGCACCTGGGGCTGACCGAGCCCTATGACGTCCTGGTGGTGGATCTCATGCTCCCCGGCC
>JAIPDZ010000292.1 GCA_021737425.1 Deltaproteobacteria bacterium | reverse complement strand
GATTTTCGATCCCTACTTTTCGACCAAACAGCGGGGGACGCAAAAGGGGATGGGGCTGGGCCTGCCGGTCGCCTATGCGGTCATTCGAAATCATGGTGGACAGATCGATGTAACGTCATCGCCGGGCAAGGGGACCGCCGTTTCCATGATCCTTCCCGCGTGGGAAGCTGAAAAACCCGAAGCAGAACCCGTCAAGAAAGGACCGCTGCCCGCAGGGAGGACCCAGGAGGGTTCAGAGAAGCGGGTTCTTGTGATGGACGATGAGGAGAGCCTCCGAAGCCTGATAGAAAAGATGCTGGAGCGAATGGGGTATACTGTCCAAACCACAGCGGACGGGAGCCAGGCCATTGATGCCTACAAACAGGCCATGGACCAGGGAAAGCCCTTTGCTGCCGTGATTCTGGACCTGACCAACAAGAAAGGAATGGGGGGCCTCGATGCACTCAAGGGATTGTTTGAGATTGATCCGGCTGTTAAGGCCATTGTATCGAGCGGCTATTTCAATGATCCGGTCATGGCCGATTTTAAGGCATACGGCTTTCAGGCCGCCATGCCCAAACCCTACAAGCTGGCTGATTTTGAGCAGGTGGTCAGGGAGGTGGTGACAGCATGAACACGGAGATGGAGGCCATACTCCGGCATCTTGAAAAGGAACGGGGCCTCAATTTCAGCGGGTACAGACCTTCCATGATCGAGCGTCGGTTCACGCAGAGAATGTCAGGCGCCGGGTGCAGGGATCTCGCCTCATACCTCGATTATCTACGGGAAAAACCCGAGGGACTGGATGCTCTGGTCGATGCCCTCACCATCCATGTCAGCCGCTTTTTTCGAAATCCCCTGATGTTTGAATACATTGCCCGCAAGGTTCTCCCCCGGATGCTTCAGGAACACAAGGAGCGGGGAGAACATGCCTTCCGGGTGTGGTCCGCAGGGTGCTCGTTTGGCGAAGAAGCCTATTCTGCAGCCATTTTGATCAATGAGATCCTGAAAAAAGAGGATTTTAACATGGATGTCCATATCTTTGCCACGGATGTTGATAAAAATGCCTTGAAAAAGGCTGTTAACGCTGTGTATCCTTTTGAGGCCGTGAAAGATGTGAAATACGGTCTTCTGAAACGGTATTTTACGCCTGTCAGCGGCGACAGGGGGCAGTCATCAAACACGGGCGAGGATGCCTTTCAACTGAAACAGGAAATATGCGATGCCGTGAGCTTTTCGCCCTATGACATGCTGAACCGGAATACCTTTGCGCCCCCCGAGAGCGTATTCGGGGGGTTTGACATGGTATTCTGCCGGAATCTTCTCATCTATTTCAATGTGGAGCATCAGGACAGGATCATGGACAAACTCTATCGGGCCATCAGCCCGCACGGCTATCTGATTCTGGGAGAGGTCGAGGCGCCCACATCCAGGTATCAGAGGCATTTCCATAAGGTGAATGCGTGCTGTCATGTGTATCAAAAGATATGAGGTCTCTCGCAAAGGCGCAAAGGCGCAAAGATACCTATCCTTTCAAAATCCTAAACTCCATCGCCTACCTTGCAACAGGCGCTGTGTAATGTTTCATAACTTATCGATATGAAAGATAAAATCTCTTTTTTTCACTCTCCTTTGCGCCTTTGCGCCTTTGCGAGAGAATATAATGACTGAAAATGAGTTATCCAAAGTGATTGTCGACAAATGCTTGAAGATTCACAGGGCGTTAGGCCCGGGTCTCCTTGAATCGGTCTATGAAGAAATCCTCTCTTACGAAATTGGCACAACGGGGATCGCATGCAGACGGCAGGTGGCAATCCCTGTGCTCTATGAGAGTATCAAATTGGATTTGGGTTTCAGGGCTGATTTGGTTGTGGGAGAGAAGGTCATAGTCGAGCTGAAATCCGTTGAAAACATTCTGCCGGTTCATAAAAAGCAGCTGCTGACATACCTGAAGCTGTCAGGTCTGCGGCTGGGACTCCTTATCAACTTCAATGTAGAACTTATCAAAAACGGCATCACCCGCATCGCAAATGATCTTTAGGGGTTGTTCCTTTGCGCCTTTGCGAGAGGATAAGAGGATAACATGACGAAAAAAACCGGGTTTAAAAGCATGAAGGGTCGGTTGACGTTCTGGCTCCTTATGATTGCGCTCCTTCCCCTTTCCACTGTGGCCGTGATCACCTCTTATCAGCGGTATCATGCCATCAAGGTGCGTGAGTTCAGCAAGCTGGTCGCCATCCGGGATCTCAAGGTGGACCAGGTGAATCAGTGGTTTCAGGAAAGGGAAGGGGATGTCCGAACCATTTCCGAGGATCTTGAAATACGCGATCTGGAAACGCAGATCCAGAAAAACGAGCGATATGATCAGCCGGCGGTCCTCATGCGGGCAAGAAACCTCCTGAAACGATATTTAAATAATTATACGGATTATTCGGAACTCTTTATCGTCAATCCCCTCTCCGGCAGGATTGACATATCAACGGATCCCTCATCTGAAGGCGAAGACAGGTCCGGGGACGCCGTTTTTACCGTCCCTTTGAAGACGGGCCGTCTATACATTCAAGATATCTATTATTCAAGGTCGCTCAACATGCCGTCCATGGCATTTTCAATCCCCGTCTTAAACGCCGCCCGCCCCGAAAACGTCGCCGGCATTCTGGTGGCCCGCATTGACCTGAATCAATCCTTGTACGCCCTTCTTTTGAACCGGACCGGCATGGGGACCACCGGTGAGACCCTGATCGTGGATGAACATCAGACGGCCCTGAATCCATTGAGATGGCATGAGAACGCACCGCTGCGCCTCAAGATAGCGGCGGAACCGGCGGCGCTGGCGGCAGCAGGGAAGAGCGGCATCATCGAGGCAGAGGACTACCGAGGGGTTCCGGTGCTCGCGGCCTATACCTTTATCCCCGCGACCGGCTGGGGATTTGTGGCCAAGGAGGACCTGGCCGAGGCCTATGCCCCCATTTACGGCATGTTCCGGGACATCGGGCTCCTTTTTGTCCTGGCTGCCGCCGGGGTATACGGGCTGGCCCTATTTCTGGCCCGCACCATTGCCCGGCCCGTCCGGGAAATGGCCGGGGTCTCAAGAAAGATCGAGGGGGGCGATCTGAAAGCCCGAAACCATATTGAGAGCCGGGATGAGTTGGGGGTTCTGGCCGAATCATTCAACAGCATGGCCGCATCCCTCGCCCTGCATGCGGAGCTGCGGCAGGTGAATGATGACATTACCCGGACCCTGGTGAACGCGAAAGACTTATCGGAATTCAGGATCAACATTGTGAAGAAACTGGTGAGGGTGACCGACTCGCAAATGGGCGTTTACTTTCTGCTGAACCGGGAGACGCGCATGTTCGAGCCGTTTTTCTCGATCGGCATGGATTCCGATCTTTTGAAATCCTACGATGCATCCCGGCTGGAAGGGGAACTGGGCATGGTGGTGGAGAAAAAACAGATTACCCGGATCACCGATATTCCCGAGGACAGTATTTTCAAATTCAAGACGTTCACCGGAGACCTCCTTCCGAAAGAGATCATCAGCATTCCCATGACCATCAATTCAATGGTATCGGGTGTGGTTTCGCTGGCCAGCATTAAACCCTACCCCCGGAAGGTCCTGGAAATCATGGAACAGCCCTGGACAAGCGGGTTTGGCACGGCCCTGGCCAATATGTGGGCCAATGAAGAGACGGCGCGGCTGGCAAAGGAACTGAAGTCGGCCAATCAGAAGCTCCAGGCCCAGGCTGAAGAGCTTCAGGCCCAGAACGAGGAACTGGAGTCCCAGTCCGAAGAACTCAGGCATAACGCCGAGGAACTTCAGGAGCAAAACCTGGAACTGGAGGCGCAAAAGGAGCAGGTGGAATCGGCCAACCGGCTCAAGAGCGAGTTTCTGTCCAACATGAGCCACGAGTTGAGAACCCCGCTCAATTCGGTGATGGCGCTCTCGAGGGTCCTGACCCTGCAGGCCAAAGACAAACTGTCCGAAGAAGAGCGGAGTTATCTCGAGATTATCGAACGAAATGGCCGGAATCTCCTCTCTCTGATCAATGACATCCTGGATCTGTCCAAGATTGAGGCCGGGAGAATGGACATTCATCCAAAGCCGCTTTCAGTCATATCCACCATCGAGACCATTTTGGAACAGCTTGAACCGATTGCCCGGGAGAAGAACATCCAGCTCCGGCATGAACTAACTGAGGACCTTCCCCGCATCGAAAGCGATGAAGCCAGGGTGCAACAAATCCTCCAGAATCTCATTGCCAATGCCGTCAAGTTTACACAGGAGGGATCGGTGGCCATAACCGGTTCAACCGATGGCGACCATATCTCCATAAAGATATCCGATACCGGCATCGGCATACCCAAAAAGGACCTTCCCCACATATTTGAAGAATTCAGGCAGGTGGACGGCAGCACCGCCAGGCCGTACGAAGGAACGGGCCTGGGGCTGACCATCGTCCACAAAACCGCACAGTTATTGGGGGGCGAGGTGACAGTGGAAAGCCTTTTGGGCAAAGGCTCCACCTTTACCCTCACCCTCCCTGTCAAGGGGCGCCGCGTCAAGCCGGTTTCCGAACCTCTGACCCTCAAACCGGCTGCCGGGGTCAAGCGGTCCCGGCCGGTGGTTTTGGTCATCGACGACGAGCCCCAGGCCGCCACAGTGATATCCAATTATCTTTCCCGGGAGGGATATGCCGTAATGACGGCCACTTCCGGCAAAGACGGCGTCCGACTGGCCCGAAAGCACCGGCCGTTTGCCATCACACTGGATATCATCATGCCGGACATGGACGGGTGGGAAGTATTGCAGGAATTGAAACAACACCCGGAAACCAAGGATATCCCTGTCATCGTCGTGTCCATATCCCATGACCGGGAAACCGGAATGGCCCTGGGCGCGGTGGGATTTATCACCAAACCCGTCAACCAGGCACGGCTGATGGCTGAAATACGATCCATCGACGGCCCGGCCCCTCATACCGTCCTGATTGTGGACGATGACGCCCTCGACCGGCAGGAGATGGCGCGCATGGTCACGGAAGAGGGGATGGACACCGTTGTGGCGGAAAACGGGGCCCAATGCATGGAGCGGCTGAAGGAAGCTCTTCCCGATGTCATGGTGCTGGATCTCATGATGCCGGAGGTGGACGGGTTTGAGGTCTTGAGGCGGGTCAGGAGCGACCCCGACGTCCAGGCTGTGCCCGTGATTGTGGTCACGGCAAAAGACCTTACCGATGAGGACAGGGCCCAATTGAGCGGCAATGTATTTTCGGTACTGACCAAAAGCGACACCACATCCAAAACCCTTCTTGAACAACTCAAGCGGCTCCTTTCTGAACTGAAAGGAGCTCCCCCTGCGGTAAACACGCCTCAGCGG
>JAIPDZ010000291.1 GCA_021737425.1 Deltaproteobacteria bacterium | reverse complement strand
TCCACACTGCTCAAGGCACAGGTCAGGTGGATCTGACATTTGGGACAGGCCGTAATCAGGGTGTCGGCACCGGTGTGAAGGGCTTCTTCCAGCCGCTCAATCCGCATGGATTTGGAGCAGTTGGAACATTCCATCCACGCGCTGGTCCCACAGCACATGGCGTTTTCCCGATTTCTGGGCATTTCCCTGAGTTTACTGTTCGGGATGAGGTTCAAAAGCTCCCGGGGCGGCTCATAGATCCCCCCTCCCCTGCCCAGGCGGCACGGATCATGATAGGTGACGGCCCCATTGGTGGAGGGCTTGAATGACAACCCCATTTCCGGCATCTTTTGGGCCAGCAGTTCAGTCACATGAAGCACTTCAAAGGGGAGCTCCCCGAAATATTTGGGGTACTGGCGCTTGAAGGTGGCATACCCCTCCGGACAGCTGAACAGAACGGTCTTGGCCCCTGACGCCTTGATGACCTCCAAATTCCAGGCCCCCAGTTTACGAAACAGGTCCTCATCCCCGCTCCAAAGGGCGTCATGCCCGCAACACCGCTCCTCATTGCTGATCACGGGCGTGATGCCGATCCGGTTCAACAGGGAGAGCACGTGCCGGGCATTCTCCACCGGAGATATGTCGAGGTACCGGAAAATGACGTCAAAATAGGGGAGACATCCCACAAAATAGAAGTAATCCCCGGCCTGTGCATATTCTCCCGCCCCTTCCGTCCAGGCGGTTCGCTGCTGATGGGCCCCCTCCGCCTGCAGATGGGCAATGCTCTGGAGCATACCATGATGACTCTCTAAGGGAAGATTTCCGGCATTTCTGGCCTTCTCCCTGAAGGACCGCAGAAATTCAGGGAAATCGATCTCCACCGGACACCGCTCACTGCACCGACCGCAACTCAGGCAGGCCCAAATCTTCTGGCTCTTCACCAGATCACCGTCCGGATCCTTCATGGCCCGTTTAATCATCTGCCTGGGGGAAAAATCAGGAAGCACCCGGCTCACCGGACAACTCCCGGTACATACCCCGCATTCCATACAATAATCGAATTGTCTCTGAGTCAGCTGCATTATCCGTCCCGTTCTAACCGCAAAAAGATAGTCTCAGGCCCGAGGCCCCCTTGCATCGTTTCTAAATCTTGACGCATAACCAGGTTAGATACCATAAAAGAGAGCTGGGCTGTCAAGCGAAAATCGAAAAATGCCCCGGACCGGGCAGATGGGAAAAGTGCTTGACGCGGGAACCGGGTGGTGGATAGTAAAGAGGACGATTTGATAGAAACAGAAGAACCCTCTTTGCGCTTGTCTATTTGCCAGTCTTTGTCTGAAAGGGATAATCACCCATCCCTTTGTTCAAATTAGGGAACGAAAGGAGAGACCATGAAAGACAAGAAAAGCCCGGACTGTGCCACATGTACCTTCAAAGATCGAATCTGCAGGGTAGAGGATGGGAAGGGACCGGATACGTGTCCCACCACCAATTACAGGGATGTGATTGAAGCGGCCACCAAGGAATACGAAAAGCCCGAGATCCATGAGTTTGCCCGCATGGCCTCCATCCAGGAATCGGAGTGTTACAGCAATCGGCATATCCAGCCCTATGTGTTTCACCCGGTCAAACCAAGGGTACAGGAGATCTGCGAGTTCGCTCAGAAAATGGGATACAAAAAGCTGGGCATTGCATTCTGCGCAGGGCTCCACCCCGAGGCCAAAGCATTGAACCGTATTCTCGAGGCCCAGGGCTTTGAGGTGGTTTCCGTTGTGTGTAAGGCGGGGGCCACGCCCAAGGAGCGCATTGGGATTCAAGAAGAGGAAAAGGTCCGCATCGGTCAGTTTGAAACCATGTGCAGCCCCATTATGCAGGCCTACGTCCTCAACCGGGAAAAAACCGATTTGAATATCCTGGTGGGCCTGTGCGTGGGCCATGATTCTCTGTTTTTCAGATACAGCGAGGCCTTTGCCACCGTGCTGGTGGCCAAGGACCGGGTCCTGGGCCACAATCCGGCCGGGGCCCTGTATACCTCGGGCACCTATTACGCCCGAATGCTTCGAAAGGGATTTTGAGCGTATCCGGCGGGTACGGTGACCCGCCCTACGGGAAAGGATAAGGCCGTTTGGGTTGCAGGGCCGATACCCTCATCGGCCCAATCGGCTGCCGGCCCAAGGCCTCTACAAGGTACCAGGCGGCTTTAAAAAAATGTTTTTATGATAAAGCTAACCGGTTGATCTAATTAAAACTTCTGTTTTTTCGCTTTACAGGCCAGATTTTTACATGCTATTATGCGCATACGCTCATAACAGGAGGGTGCAATGCCCAGGCCGAGAAAACTCAGATTTGTCCAGTCACACCCTGCGGTCACCGCCTTTATCCCCAAAGGGGTGCCTCTACGGGGACGGGCAGAGGCCGTCCTTTCCATCGAAGGGCTTGAGGCCCTCAAACTGAATGACGTTCAGGGCCTTGATCAGGAAAGTGCGGCCCGCGTTATGAATGTCTCCCGTCAGACCTTTGGACGAATCCTGGCCGAGGCCAGGGCCATTGTGGCCGATGCCCTGGTCATGGGAAAGATACTGAAGATCCAAGGCGGCCACTTTGATGTGCCGAGCCCGGGCTCTCCCGGGGGACGCGGAGGCGGACGCCGCATGAGGCGGGGCCGAATGGGGTGAGCGCCAGACACGGTGGCCCAAATACGGACCCCGGATATGGGATCAAAAATCACAGAGGCTCAAGGAGGACGGATATGAAAAAAGTTGCGATCGTGGGATGTGGCGCTTATATGGACAGCGGATATGGGTGTCCGGGCGAATGGCGATGCCTGAAGGCCGCAGCCCTGGGAGAAGGACAGTTTGATGAGCCCTCCCAGGTAACCGCTTTTGTCAAGTGCGAATGTCCGGGCCGGACCATTGGATCCAATATGGGAATGGCCCTGAAACTCTCCGAGATCAAACCGGATGTCATTCACCTCAGTTCCTGCCTAACAAACGCCAAACCGGGATGTCCTTATGCCACGCCCGAGGAATTGGCCGGGATACTGGAGAACACCACAGGAATCAAGGTGATCCTGGGGACCCACGATTACCACTGACCCCTGTTTCCGCACAGTGTTCTGGGCCCATCTCCGGTTGTGACTGCACAAAAGGTCAATCGGTCAAAATGAAGGTGCATTTTGCATGAGGTGGGCCCGGGCCTTTTCATAGACATCCCTCACCCGGCCGGAATCGGGCGGAAGCGCGTCTCGAAGCATCTTTAGATATCCCTTTTCCCGGACCAGATCAAAGGCGCGGCGGAAGTTCAAGTCATAGACCCAGCCCATCTGCAGCAATTTGAAATCGTTTACGGTTTTCAGGTCGGCCATCTGCACCAGTCTTCCCTGCATCAGGGCCTCATAGACCGGATCCGAAATCCCGGGGGAATCCGGCAGATCCAGTTCAATGGTGGAGTTGCGGTGATCTTCGGCAATGCGATAGTAGTCGGTCACCACCCGCCATATGTCCAACTTGTCCGCATCCCGGACCATCTTCAGAAAAAAAAGGCACCGTTGGTCTTCATCCTCAGGCAATCCTGCCCGATTGTGGTACCCCACCACCCGAAGGATAATCCCTGCAATTTCAGGTTCAAAGGGCGCCAAAATCCCTTCGGCCTGAATGACCTTCACCCCCAGGGCCGCATGGTCCTCGGAACGATGATCCGAAAAGGTCCGGTATCGCCGGTACTGTTCGAATCGACCGATGTCATGCAACAGGGCGGATGCCTCCGCTATGGATAGGTCCGCTTGCGAAAGGCCAAGACTGCGGCCAATATCCAGTATGTTCTCGCAGACCCGTCGAGTGTGATCCCGTTTCAAATCCATGCCCTGTTGCATCGCAGGGACAGGGGAATCAAACCGATGCGTATAGGTCTCAAACCATTTTTTAAGTTCCATTAATCGGGCTGAAACATCCATCATCAATTTCAATTCGGAACCGCCAGGCTCAAATAGCGGTCTTCTTCATTGAACATCAGGCGCTTCGCCACCATCATCCGGAGAAAGCCCAGGATCTGATCCTGGCCGAACCGGGGAAACCGCTCCACAATCTCCTTTAAGGGACGCTGGGTTTCGCAGAACAGGTAAATGGCCCGGGAACTCCCTGTAAGCCGGTGGGTCATATCATCCTGGTGGAGGCGACGTTCATGGATAATCAGAAAATCCGTTCCGTCCCGGTAAGAGAGAACCGGATGAAACCCGGGGTCTTGATGGATCTGCTCGTAAAACGCCCGCCATTGAGACAATTTCTCTCGAACCGGCGCCCACAGGCGGTGCTGGTGCCGGACGCCCCCGTGATATCCCTGCATCATAAAGCGCACCCGCCGGTTCAGCTTCTCCGGAAACAGATGCCCGTAATGGGGATGGTTCCCTTTTACCCGGATCCCGTACTGGTCAGGGTATTGCCACACCGTGCTGCCATACCCCAGCCAAAGCGGAATCCCCTTGAGCGGACGAAACCCCAATGCGAAATCCAGATTGTGAAGGGTCTCGGCCACATCCTTTTCATCGCTGGACGGGAATTCCAGAATAAGGTTCCCGGTCAGATTCGGAAAATCCGATTGCTCACAGTGCTTCATGATCTCCAGGTTGTCCATGGCCGTGGTGCCCTTTTTGAGCTTGTGTAACAGCCCGGTACTCAGGGCCTCCACGCCCACCTGGACCTCTTGCATACCCGCCCCTGCCATGGCCTTGAGCACTCTGTATCGGGTCTTGGCCCGAATCTCGGAGAACAACCGTAGATCCATGCCCAGATCCTGGATGCAGGAAAAGAGGCGTTCCAAACCCCTGGCCGGCAGGAGGTTGTCCATAAAGGAAACAGAGAGGAGCTGATGACGTTTGGCCAGGGTCTCAATCTCTGAAACGGTCCGATCCACAGACTTTCGGCGGTAACCCTTCCACTGGAGGTTGAGGTTGCAGAAGGCACATCCCCCCTCCCCCTTTCCGCTTTTGGCCCTGCGCCACCAGCATCCCCGCGAGATTTCCATGGGAAGCCGAGGCAAAAAAGCATGCGCTGGATCAGACGATTTCAGGTCTTCAAAATAATCCGTATGATCCGGAATGGGGAGGTCGTTGAGATTCGGGATCTGGTTGTGGTCCGCTGAACCCTGGGGACCGTCCCTGGAAACGATTCCTGACCAATCGCTCCATGGTTTCAGGTCCGTTTGCCCCAGGATGAATTGTGACAGCCTCCATAAGGGGAATTCTCCTTCCCCCTGGATCACATAATCGATCTCCGGCGCCGCTCCCATGAGGCTTTGCCCCAGGCCTCCGGCGCATGCCGATCCCCCTACCACAATAGGAGTCCGGGGGGCGTGCTCCTTGATCTTTCGAATAAAATAGAGCGAACTGC
>JAIPDZ010000290.1 GCA_021737425.1 Deltaproteobacteria bacterium | reverse complement strand
CCATTTCTGTGCTGGTTATTAACCACAGAAAGGAGGGCTGATATGGGGACGACAAAAGGAAAAAGCGCGTCACATTTCTGCTGGATGATCCAAACGCCTGGCAGGTTGCCGTTTGCGGCGACTTCTACGATTGGGAAATCGAAAAACACCCCATGGAAAAAAACGATGAGGGGCTGTGGCAGAAAGTCCTGATGTTGGATTCGGACCGCCATGAGTACAAGTTCCATGTGGACACCGAGTGGCGCTGCGATCCGGCCAATCCGTCTTGTTGCGCCAATACGTTTGGAACGGCCAACAGCGTGATTTTCGTTAAACCGTAAGATCAGAAATATTAAGGCTATCGCCCATGAATCCGTACATGCAGTTCGAGCCGCAGGAGCGAAAGGTAGCCTACTTTTCCATGGAGGTGGGCCTTCGTTCTGAGATGCCCGTCTACTCAGGCGGCCTCGGGATTCTCGCCGGAGATACCATCAAGTCCTTTGCGGATTTGGGGGTGCCGGCCGTTGCGGTCACCTTACTGTATACCAAGGGCTATTTTCACCAGCAAATCGATGCTGAGGGAACCCAGCGTGAGGTGCCGGTGGATTGGCATCCGCAGGATTTTCTGACCCTGCTGCCGGACAAAATCACCGTATCCATAGAAGGACGGACCGTGCTGGTCCAGGCATGGGTCTATGCGGTGGAAGGGCTTGACGGGTATACGGTCCCGGTATTGTTTCTCGATACCAATGTAAAAACCAATACGCCCGAAGACCGGGAGATTACCGCCTACCTGTACGGCGGAGATGAACGCTATCGCCTCAAGCAGGAGGTCGTCCTGGGGATCGGGGGTGTTCGCCTGCTTCAGATTCTGGATCACGACCTTCTGGAGGCCTACCACATGAACGAGGGACATGCGGCACTCCTGGCCCTCGAACTGATGGATCGATATCAGCTGGATCTGGAACGGGTTAAATCGCTTTGCGTGTTCACCACCCACACCCCGGTGCCTGCCGGGCATGATACCTTCCCGGTGGAACTGGTGACGGAAGTGTTAGGGGATTTCCGCAATCCGGACACGCTCCGCCACGATAATATTATCGGCGAAGATGACCGCCTCAATATGACCTACCTGGCCCTGTTTCATGCCGAATACATCAACGGCGTGGCTCAGAAGCATGGGGAAACCTCTCAAGAGATGTTTCCGCAATACCGGATCGACGCCATCACCAACGGCGTCCACGCCCGCACCTGGATGTCGGATGCCATGGCTTCAGTTATGGATCGCCACATGCCCAACTGGCGGAACGATCCCTATGCGTTGCGAAATGCCTACAACATCGCCCTGAACGGATCGTTTTTCAACACCCACCGCATGGTGGCCCAGTACGTACTGGAAGCCTATTTCCGTTAAATTAGCGCCTCACTTAGGGCTCACTCAAAAATAAATTCACAGAATTGACGCTCAGATTTGGGTTAGATTTGGTCGTCGCGATTGAGTGAAGCCACAGAAATAGTGAACTATTTCGAGGACTTCACGATTGAGCGGCGGCCGGAGATGGCCCGAAGCTGAGATGGGAAAATGGGAAGTTATTTTTGAGTGAGCCCTTAGCATAGCGCTCTGGGCATCTGAAGTCTTAACGTGCGGGGTTGTAAGTTCGCTCTGTCCGCCCGCAAGACGCGACATCGAAGTCCAAGCTCAGGCGCTGGTCATATCCTTTGTCACATAAAGACCGGGTTGCCGGTGTGCAATGCCCCGTAGGAGCCTGCCGAGGATGTCGGCCCCGGTAATCACCCGTTTGTCTTCTCCCCAGTAAATAATAATGTCTTCATCCACCACATCATCGTCGGAACGCTTCGGCCTGACCTTGAACCGGGGGATGGTATCTCCCAGGCTTGTCTCCTCATTTTTTACAATAATGGGACGGTGGCAATAGCGGAAAGGGTTGAGCGGCTTGGGGTCGAACAGGGCGGCCCGAAGGAGACCGTCCGCGTTTACCACCAGTCTCGGTTCACCTTCGGTGTCGGTGATGACCACCCACTTCTTCCCTGAGACCTGGAGGCGGGTTAGAAACGGATCAGCCGTCGAGGAAGAGATTTGCGGGAAAACCGGCCGAGTCCCCTCGAAAGAAATGGAAATGATGCTTTTCGGATCCATCTGTTCCCCCTCCAGGCGGACCGGAACATCGTCCATGGACAGGAAGTTCAGGGCGCCCCGTCCTTCCACGTGATCGATCTCGGATTCCGCAGAGAGGATGTGCATCTTGATGATTTCCTCCAGGTCCCTTTCCCGAAAATAAGGGATGGCTTCCTTGCCGAGCCAGCGATCCAGGACCAGGGCCGTGGATTTGGCCAGGGGATAGAGAAGGACCTGGTAAAACCGGAGCAGCGGGAGCAAAAGTGCGGCCATTTTCAGCGCGTGCCTGGAGAAATAGGCCTGGGGAAGGATTTCACCCAGAAAAGTGATAATGAAGGTGGAAAAGACGAACGCGGCCACCGCGGCCATGACGGAGTTGGACAGGAGGGTCAACAGCACATTGATGCCCACATTGCCCCACAAAATGGTGGTCAACAGAAAGTTGGTGGCGTCCCGTGCAGCCAACACACCCTTGGCGTTCCGGTTGTTCTGGGCCACTTCAGCATGGAGCCGAAGCCTTGAAATGCTGAAAAAGGCCAGATTAAGGCCGGAAAACATGGCGGATTGAGTGACGCATATACCGATGCCCAGCCATATGGCGATAGACATGAATGGACCTCCTGCCCTTTTTCGGGTGTTTTCGTTTCCTGATCTCCTGGTTACTTAAGGATAGACGAGTCCTGATCCTGATCTTGGGCATCGATGTTCCATGGGTTTCTCACCTGCCTCCCCATTCCCCTGACCCGTGGTGGTGGCTGATCTCGGCTCTCAAGCGGGGGAGGGCATGGGGGTAATTTTTCTGGAGAAATTCAATCAGTTTTTCTCTCACATGGCAACGCAGTTCCCACGCGGTCGATGCATCCCTTGCGCTCATAAGGGCGCGCAGTTCCACGGTTCGCTCCGTGGTATTGGTCACCTGAAGAACGGATACGCGACCGTCCCACTTTTCGGATTTTTCAAGGATACGCTGAAACGCCTCCCTCACCGCCTCAACCGGAACCGTGTAATCCACATAAAGAAAGACGGTCCCCAAAATGTCCGCGGACGTCCGCGTCCAGTTCTGGAAGGGTTTTTCAAGGAAGTAGGTTATCGGCACAACCAATCGTCTCAAATCCCAGATCCTCACCACCACGTAGGTCAGCGTGATCTCTTCTATCCGTCCCCATTCGTTCTCCACGATGACGACATCATCTATGCGAATAGGCTGGGTGAGGGCAATCTGAATCCCGGCCAGCAGGGTGGCTATCGACCGCTGGGCCGCAAATCCGACAATAATCCCGGCTATTCCTGCAGAGGCCAGAATGCTTGTCCCGAGATAGCGGACCTTTTCGAAGGTCATCAGGATGGCAGCCAGGGCAAGAAGACCCACAACAACGATCACCACTTTCTTCAGGATCTGAATCTGGGTATGGATTCTCCTTGCCCGGAGATTGTCCGCAACGTCTGTTTTGAACTGGCTGAGCACGAGTTCTTCTAAGATATAGACGGCTTTGATCATCAACCATGCCATGGAGGCCGTTAAAAGGATTCCAAAGGTATGCCTTATAACGGCAAGCGCCGCGGGCGAGAGAGGCATGAAGGGAAGAAGAAAGTGAATAACAAGAAGGGGGATAATAAGTATGGAAGGAGCGCGTCCATGCCTTACGATGGATTTGCCCAGCTCGCTCTGGGCGTTCTTCACAAAGCGTTCAGCCGTCCTGAAAAGAACAAAGTGGATTACAATCCCCAGGGCGGTTGACCCGCACAACCACAGAATGCCTTTCCAATTTTGCAGAAACGGATCCATTCCCGTCACAATCTACTCGATCTCCATCAGGGCCCGCAGCCTCTCAGGCGAGGCGGTGGCGGGACCGATGGTGCAGACGATTTCCGTTCTTCGAGGGGTATCTGTCACCCTGCACTTCCTTCCGTCACATTCCGTGTGGGGATGGGATCAAACCAAGCCTCTTTACAATACAGCAATTTAGCTTGATACGAAAGAGGATATTTTTTATGATTTATAACAGATTCAATCGGATTTTCTCTGAAATTGCACGACATTCCTTATCACAAGCTATGCTTAGAGACTTCAAACACCCAAAGCCTACATGGAATATAAGGAGTCCCCATAATGACAGAAGAGGAATATTCAAGCCTGTCTCCCCATGAGAAAGACCCCTATATGCGCATTTTAAATAAGGTGATCCGATGGGGCGTGAAGGTGTTGGCGGGGTTGATGGTGGCGATCATTTTATGGGGGATATTCGATGTGGTTTGGGTTTTTCTAAAAAGGCTCAGAGAGCCTCCTTTTTTCATTTTGAAAGTGGGAGATCTTTTATCCCTGTTCGGCGCGATTCTGGTTGTACTCATTGCCATCGAGATATTTATCAATATCACCCTCTATCTCAGGGAAGATGTGATTCATGTGCGGCTGGTGGTGGCCACGGCGCTTATGGCGATAGCCCGAAAGGTCATTGTGTTTGACTATAAGGAACTGGGTCCGCAGTACATTTACGCCTCCGGGGCAGTGGTCCTGGCCCTGGGCATTACTTACTGGCTTCTCAGGAAAAAGGCGCCTGAGGCGCCGACCAATGCATCCGGGCCGTTATTGACGACCGTTACGGATATGTGCGGGTTGTTCTTTGTGTTGAGTTTTACTTCGGTGCTTCTTCCGAAGCTTTCGGTTTAAGAGGTGGCGCTCACCGTTCTTCAGGGCCTTCAGCAATGCCGTGACGGGTGAGCGTGGTGAGATATCGCGAGCCCTTTTCAATTTGCTCGCCGATCTGCCGTAAATGACGCCAATGGCCTGTCTCAGGGTCATGAGACCGGCATTGACAAAGCCGATGATGGCCACGGTCACGGCACTCGACGACTGGACAATGGCCGTGATCAGGGCCCCCGACAGGATGCCCCGCATCGGTGTCTGCGTCCCTTTCTCCAGAACGCTTCGAAGGGCGGTTCCGGCGGCGGTTTTCAGGCCGTCTGTCATGAGATGCATGCCGAGGAGAAATAGACCGATCCCCCCGAGCAAAACTCCCAACTTCGTTACAATCATAGCATGCCCTAAGTAGGAAAAACCCAAAATCTGATGAAAGGCCCCGCGTGCTGAAGAGGCCGTCAACGGGCGGCAGGGTTATATCGCAACAGCCCCTTGCTCTGTCTTCTCCTCCCAGACCTTAATGAGGTATGGCTTGTTATCTTCGAATTTCACGGCCTGATCCTCCACAAGGGCCTCGGCCTCCTGGGAAGACATCTCCCAGGTTTGCCGCACAAAAGACGCCACACGAGCATAATACAGGGGG
>JAIPDZ010000289.1 GCA_021737425.1 Deltaproteobacteria bacterium | reverse complement strand
CTTTTTTCCGTTGAATATTTGCGCATAAGCCATTATGGTGGCTGGCGATCGGAGATCAACCATGAAGGCCATGATCGCCGGGAAACCTTAGAAAGAAACAGGGAGTTCATATGTGCGGAATCGTATGCTACATCGGAAACAAACCGGCCAAACAGATCCTGCTGGAGGGATTGAAGAGACTGGAATACCGGGGATATGACTCTGCCGGTCTGGCCGTACAAGACGGAAAGAAGATTTCCTGGCAACGGGCCGTGGGAAAGATCGCCGAGCTGGAGCGCCGGGTGAACGGCATGGACATGAAAGGGACCAGCGGCATTGCCCATACCCGGTGGGCCACTCACGGGGAGCCCACTGAAGAGAACGCCCACCCGCAGGTGGACCCGGAACAGAACGTATTTGTGATCCATAACGGGATCATTGAGAACTATCATACCCTCAAACGCAAGCTGGAAAAAAAAGGGGTGGAGTTCAGGTCTGAAACCGACACCGAGGTCCTGGCCCATTTGATCGCCATGAATTTTGAAGGGGACCTCAGTCAGGCGGTCAGGAATACCATGTTGCAGGTGGAAGGGACCTTCGGGATCGGGGTGATGCACCGGCAGACCCCGGGGGAGCTGGTAGTGGCCCGAAGGGGGAGTCCGTTGATCATCGGGGTGAGTGACGTGGGACATTTTGTGGCCTCAGATGTGGCGGCCATGGTGCGATATACCGATCAGGTGGTTCACCTTCAGGAGAACGAACTGGCCCGGGTCACCGCGGATGGGTTTACCATCTCCACGGTTCAGGCCAAATTTGTGGAACGGACCACCGAGACGGTGGAATGGCAGGCAGAGGATGCGGAATTAAACGGCTTCCCCCATTTCATGCTCAAGGAGATTTATGAACAGACCATGACCATCAAGAATGCCCTCAGGGGGAGGCTGGAGCCCGGGGAGGGGGTGCCCAAGCTGGGGGGCATTATCCCGGTGTGGGAACGGCTCATGGCCTGCCGGCACATGGTAATCGTGGCCTGCGGCACCTCCTATTTTGCCGGGTGTGTAGGACGATACATCTTTGAAAAGCTCACTGAAATCGATGTGGAAGTGGAGTTGGCCTCGGAATTTCGATACCGGAAGCTCAACTTCCCCCCCAATACCTTTATCATCGCCATCAGCCAGTCCGGAGAGACCGCCGACACCCTGGCGGCCATACGAGAGGCCAAGCGGAAAGGGGCCAGCCTATTGGGAATCGTCAATGTGGTGGGCAGCTCCATCTCCCGAGAGACGGACGCCGGCATCTACAACCACGCGGGCCCTGAGATCGGGGTGGCGTCCACCAAGAATTTTACCTCCCAACTGGTCATTCTGGTACTCCTGGCACTGCTGCTGGGCCGCCACCAGAAGCTCTCTCTGACCGAAGGGGTGGAGGTGATCCGGGAGCTGGAGTCGCTTCCCGTGAAACTGAGCAAGGTGCTGGCCCAGGCCAACCACATTGAGGCCATTGCCCAGAAGTATCATAAGTGCAACAACTGGTTGTTCTTAGGACGAAAATACAATTATCCCATTGCCATGGAAGGGGCACTCAAGCTCAAGGAGATCTCCTATATCCATGCGGAGGGGTATGCCGCAGGCGAGATGAAACACGGACCCATCGCCCTGATCAATCCCCAAATGCCCACGGTGGCCATTATTCCCGAAGATGAGATGTATGAAAAGATGATCAGCAATATCCATGAGATCAAGAGTCGAAAAGGGCCTGTGATCGCCATTGCCGTGGAAGGGGATCAGAAGTTGAAGGGCCTGGCCGACGAGGTCATCGAAGTCCCCCGGGTCATCGACATCCTAAATCCCATCCTGGCAGTGGTGGCCTGCCAACTTTTGGCCTATTACTGTGCCAAATTTCTCCACCGGGACATTGACAAACCCAGGAACCTGGCCAAAAGTGTCACCGTGGAATAGGGGCAAAAAACACAATTCTGTATGATACTTGCCTTTTAGACTACATGAATGTAGACTTCTTGCTGGTCTTCCGAACATGCCAAGATATTGGTAATATATTCAAATTAAAGGCTTTTTCCCTAATAAAAACCGCTTGGCACCAGGATTGCACTATCCGTCCCTGATAACGTTTTCCAAATTGGATACGGCTACAGACATAAGGAGGGTATACCCATGAATTGCGCCACAATCGAAGATGTGAAAAAGGTGGTTGAGGACCAAAATGTCAGTTTCATACAGTTCTGGTTTACAGATGTCCTGGGGGTGCTGAAGAGTTTTGCCATCACCCCGTCCGAACTGGAGGAAGGGATGTCGGAGGGGATGGGGTTTGACGGATCGTCCATCGAAGGGTTCGCCAGGATCGAGGAGAGCGATATGATTGCCAAGCCGGATCCGGAAACCTTTCAGCTGGTGCCCTGGCGGCGTGGGGAAAGGCCCGTGGCCAGGATGTTTTGTGACATCCTGAATCCGGACGGGACCCCCTATGAAGGCGATCCCCGCTATGTGCTCAAAAAGCTGCTCAAAAAGATTGCGGCCAAAGGGTACACCTTTTACGTGGGACCGGAGCTGGAATATTTCTACTTTAAGGACGACAAAAGTACGGAACTGCTGGACATAGGCGGTTATTTTGACTCCAGACCCATGGATCAGGGGAGCAATCTCAGGAGAGAGACCATCTTTGCCCTGCAGGATATGGGGGTTCAGGTGGAATACAGCCATCACGAGGTGGCGCCCAGCCAGCATGAGATTGACCTCAGGTATAAAGACGCATTACAGATGGCGGACAACACCATGACCTACCGCCTGGTGGTCAAAGAGATCGCCAGGCAACAGGGGGTGTACGCCACCTTCATGCCTAAGCCCATTTTCGGTCAGAACGGAAGCGGTATGCATGTACACCAATCGCTTTTTGAAGGGGCCAAAAATGCCTTCTACGATGCAAATGCCCAATATCACCTCTCGGAGGTGGCCAAATATTATATTGCGGGGTTGCTGCGGCACGCCCCGGAGATCACCTCGGTGTGTAACCAGTGGGTGAATTCCTACAAGCGGCTGGTGCCGGGATACGAGGCCCCTGTCTATGTCTCCTGGGCCAGAAGAAACCGCTCGGCCATGATCCGGGTACCCATGTACAAACCGGGTAAAGAGACGGCCACCCGGATCGAATTTCGATCCCCGGACCCCTCCTGCAACCCGTATCTCGCCTTTGCCGTGATGCTGGGGGCGGGCCTGGAAGGGATTGAAAAGCAGTACGAACTGCCGGATCCGGTGGAAGAGGATATCTTTGAAATGAATCCGGCCGAGCGAAAGGCCCATGGGATCACGGACCTGCCGGGGAACCTCTACGCCGCCATCCTGGCCACCGAGGAAAGCACACTGGTCCGGGAGGTATTGGGCGATCACATGTTTAATAAATTTATTGAGAACAAACGCATCGAGTGGGATAAATACCGGACCCACGTGAGCCAGTTTGAGATGGACAAATATCTGGCAAAATTGTAGCGGTTCTAATTCAAATTACCCAAAGCACGGATTTCCTTATGGGGCCGTCGCCACTGGGGCCTGGGAAGGCCTCAGTGGCTAAGGAATCCCGGTTTTGGACCTCAGGGAGTGTGTGGATATGAGAGATGATACGACCATCAGCATTGGCCAGAGCCTCTTCGGGTTTCAGTCCGCCCTGAAAGAGGCAGGCTCCAGTTTTGAAGAATACTTGGACAAATATTACACCGCCAAATGGGAGAGTGACTACCTGTACGCCGCCCTGGCACTCAGGACCACCTTTGTCAATGCCATGCACCAGTTCCTGGCCGATGAAGGGCTGTTCAACCTGGAACGGGTCCAGATGAGCCCGGTGACCGATCCGCTGGCCCATGACGTGGAACATACCCCCAACATTCGATACAAGGGCCAGCGCTATGTCATGACCCACAGCATGATATACGCCAAGTTCCTGGCCTGCCACAACCCCAGGCTCAAGGGCGTGTTCATTGATTCCCCCAATATACGGCTGGAGATTGAGAGCCCGGATCGGGCCCAACGGGGGAAATACCTCATCGACTTCAGTCAGATGGACGTGGAGGTGCGCAGAAACCGGGGCATTGACTTGGAGACCTATCTCAAGGAACCTAACCGGGTGAAGGGGGTCCTGAAAGAGGATATGGACCAGGGCATGGACCTGTTTGAGCGGCTTATTATCCATGCCATGACCCGGCTGGTGGAAAAAAACGATGATGAACTCAAGACGCTGGGCGTGGCCATTGAGGTCCCCGAGCAGCCCTTCCCCCGATTCCGGTGTGATCAGTCCAAACAGAAATACGGCAGGGCCTATGAGGTCCGCCTGGGGGAGGAGACCCCTGCCCCGTTTTTCTGGATTACCGGGCTGTTGCGGGAGAACTATGATCTGGTATATCCCTATCTTCAGCCGGAGGGAAAGGTCGCCTTGTCCCAGGTCACCTCGGACATGATCTACAACTATGATGTCTGTGCCAAAAGCATTGATCGGGATACGGGGAAGCAGGGTCCGGCCCTGGAGATTCTCTCCGGTGCGGTGAGAGAGTGGGTATACGAGGCCATGGTGGAGCGGCTGCTGGACAACGGCATCATTCCCGAAAGACCGGTCCTGTTTGAGGGCAATATCAAGAACATTGACGTGCTGGGGGGGTACGGCCCTTTCCTGATGATCGCTTCCAAAAAGGATGCCCAGGGCAAAGGGACCTTCCCGGAGACCTACGGCGGGGGCATCGGCGTGGAGCGGACCCTGTATGCCATATGCCGGGGGCCGGTCATTGAAAAGGTGGATGACATGACCTGTTTCGGCAAGAACCCCGACAGTCACCAGATCTATATGTTTTAGGGTTCATCCGGTTTACAGGTCCAGCGCCGCCTCCGACCGATTTCACCGGCCGGAGGCGGCGCTGAATACTTAAATTGCGCTTTGCCCCGACCATATTATTAAAGAAGGATATGCGCTCAACATGACAGCAAACCATCGTACATTGGCCCTTTTTTATTGCCGCAATGTGCCCGGGAGCAGTGAAGCGGATCGTCAGGCCATAGAAGCGGCCCATGGGGGCGCCATCCGTCTGTTTCCCCTGCCGTGCAGCGGACGGCTGGATTCGGTCCATCTGATGCGCGCCTTGGAGGCGTTTGCGGATGCCGCCTACCTGATCACCTGCCCTGAAGGGACCTGTCGCTACTTTGAGGGGAATCTGAGGGCCAAGACCCGGGTGGAGCGGACCCGGGCGCTCATCGAGAGTATCGGGCTGGAAGGCGAGCGGGTGGGGATGGTCATGGGATCCAAGGACAATCCCAAACCCCTGGCCATCCTGGCCCGGGAGATCAGGGAGCGGGTGTTTCAATTGACACCGTCTCCAGTCCTGAAGCGGTCCATGGGGTCGAGGCGAGAGGCCCCGAGAGAGGAGAAACGTGTA
>JAIPDZ010000288.1 GCA_021737425.1 Deltaproteobacteria bacterium | reverse complement strand
GATAGAAGATCTTCTCCGTAAACCACCCGTAGACCATTAACAGAAAGATGACGATGGCCCAGATCTGCTGCCGGTTCCAGCCCCCCATGCGGCCGATTTCGGTCTGGAGGTGTTTCATGGCCGGGGCCAGGGAGGTGATCCGGGGTTTAAACCGCCAGTTCACCACGAACCAGGTGAGCGGGATCATGACCAACACAAAGGGCATGCAATAGGTGACCCATTGAAAGTACCCGATATCAAACCCGAACATGTCGTTTAAGTAGGTCATCATGATCACGTTTCTGGCGCCGCCCGAGGGGGCCCCCGGCCCCCCGATGTTGCAGGCCATGGCAATGGCGATCATGAGCATCTTGGCCAGGTTCGGGTCCTCGGGAACCTCTTCGGTAAGGCTGTTCTGGTACAGCAGGATGCCGATGGGCAGAAACATGGCCGCCAGGGCATGATCCGAGATAAAGGAGGCCAGGGGGGCAATGATAATAAAGAAGATGAGCGTCACCCACCTCACATTGGGAACCGCCAGTTTCCTGAACATCATCAGGCACAGGCGCTTATCCACCCCGGTCTTGACAAAGGCGGCCGCGAACATGAGGCTGCCCATGATAAACCAGCAGGCATCGCTCCAGTAGAGCATGGCCACCTCTTTGCGGGTCACCACACCCGTAAACACCAGGATCAGCCCGATGCAGAAGGCCACCCCGGGGAGGGGAATGCACTCGGTCATGAAACAGAAGACCACGAAGACCATCATGGCAATGGCCACCTTGATCTTCCAGGCCCCCTTGTCGGCAGCGGCCTTCTCCTTTCCGGTCAGGTTTTCATATTTGAGCTGCTCTTTTCTCAGCTTTGCCGCGTCGCTCATGAGGCTGCGAAAGGCCTCATCCGGGATATTCTCCTCGACATAGGCCTTGGCCCTTTTAAGATTGGCCTCATCCGCCCGGATATCGTATTTGCCGCACCACTTGAGGCTCCGGTTTAAAAAGCGATTCTTGGTCAAGGCCCCCATCTGCATGTTCTGCTCCATGATGCGGGCCGTCAAAAGCTGCCATTGCGCCACATCAGACCCCTGTGCGCCAAAGAGCCTTTCACCGATAAAATTGATGACCGCCTCGGGTCCCACCATGTATTCGGTCCCCACGTCCTTCATTCCGTAGGGCGTGGGCAGGACCAGGACGGCAAAAAAGAGGATCACCGGTATGATAAAGAGTTTCCAGTCCACATATTTGTCATAGCCCGTGGCTTTTTTTTCTGATTTGGACATCGTTCACCTCGCGCTTTTTGGAGTCATCGGTTCATCCTGCATTCCCTGGCCGGTGGCGTATGGTCCCGGGATCAGGCCTGCAATATGATTTTGGCCATTTCAAAAAAGAGCTCCTGCTCCCGCACCACGCCCACCACTTTTTCCGCCCGGGTCACCACCATGCGCCGGCTTCGTTCCGTGACGATCAGATTGGCAAGCTCCATCAGATTGGTGCTTTCGTCCACACTCAATGGGGGACCGGACATCACGTCCCTTATCTTCTTGTTGATCAGCCCTTTGGCCTGGGTGGTAAAGAGTCCGGCCCAGAACATGAATGAATATTGCATGCTGTCCGCCATACTCGGCTTAGGGGTGGATAAGTAGGCCGGACGCAAGGCCCTGATGAGATCCAGTATGCTGAGGGTCCCCACCAAATCCCCTTGGGTATCAAACACCAGGATGGAACGATGTCCGGTCTCCATGATGCGACTGGTGGACAGCGCGGTCTCAAAAGACTGCTTCAGCCGCTCAATCCCTTCCCTTACGGTGCTTTCCGGATCAATGGTGGTGTAGGCCTGGATGGGGATCATGATATCTCCGGCGTTTTTCTCTTCTTTCACGTCTTTTTGGGTGGCCGCATAGGCATCATGGATCTTGGACGCGAGGAGCTCTATCTCACAGGGCTTGGTGAGGTAATCAAAGGCCCCGTGTTTTAAGGATTCCTTGGCCGAATCCTCTCCCCCGTGCCCGGTCAGCATGATCACCTGCACGTCGGGATTAATCTTCTTTATTTCCGCCAGGGCCTCGTGGCCGTCCATCCCCGGCATCTTAATATCCATAATCACCACATCCTGCGGGGATTTTTTAAGGGCCTCAATGGCCGCCTCACCGCTTTCCGCCACGGTGGTGTCATATCCCCGCCGGGTCAGGATCTTGGATGTTGTGGTCCGAAACTGCGCCTCGTCATCCACCATTAACACCTTTATATTTCTTGCCATTTTCTATCCCCCTCAACTCTCTAAATTGCAGCCCGGTCCCTTTTTCCGCTGAAACATATACTCGGGGCAACCGGCATGAGAGCGGAATAAATCCTGCTCACCGATTCCCAAGGCCCCGCATCCGTGTCGTGAGCCAGGCCCTTTCAGTCCCTCAGCGGCCCCCGGTCTCCTCCAGGATTTCCCGGGGTGATTTTCCCATGGCCCGGGTCCGGGCCACCCGGATTTTTCCTTCCAGGACCTCCCGCTTGGCAAATGCCTCTTCCGCCTTCCGGACAAGGTCCTCCACCTCCGTGGGCTTCATCAGATAGTCGGTGGCGCCGGCCTTCAGCCCTTCCACCGCAGATTCGACCGTGGCATGGCCCGTGAGCATAATCACTTCCACCAAAGGGTATTCCTTCTTGATGGCCCTCAGGGTCTCAATACCGTCCATGCCGGGCATTTTCACATCCAGGATCACCACGTGAACATTGTGAGTCCTCAGCTTTTCCAATGCCTCCGCCCCACTGGCAGCGGTCAGCACGTCATAGCCTTTCCTTACGAGCAGCTTCTCAGTGGTGGAGAGGAACCGCTCCTCGTCATCCACCAGCATCATTTTCATCTCTTCCATGCATCTACCTCCTTAGGTTGGACACAAAAGCCCTATCACCCACAGCTTCCCTATTCCGATCTCCCCGAACGGGCGGCAGGCAAGGTTATGGTGAATATGCTGCCTTCTCCCTTTTCGCTCACCACCGTCATCGTACCGCCCATTTTGTCCACGATACCGTAGCATACGGATAGACCCAGGCCGGTTCCCTTGCCCGGCGGTTTGGTGGTGAAAAAGGGGGTAAAGATCCTTTTCAAATCGCCCGCATTGATGCCGATGCCGTTATCCTTAACGCGGATGTAAGCCTTGCTCTCCTCGCCCGCCCCCGCTTCCACCACCAATTCTCCGCCTTCAGCGCCGTGTCTCATTAAAATGGCATCCATGGCATTATTAAATAGGTTCAACAGTACTTGCTGCAGTTGCCCCCGGTCTCCATGAACCGGCGGGAGGTCGTCTGAAATCCGCTGCTTTAGTGAAATCCCGTGTACGTCCGCCTTTTTCTCCACCATTTTGGTGACCTCGGGGATAAAGGTCCGAAGGTCAACATCCTGCAAAACCGGCTCGCTCTGCCTGCCGAACTGAAGTATGGATTGGGTAATCTCTGCGCACCGACCGGTCTGCAGCCCGATCTGCTGAATGGAATCCTCCAATTCCTTCAGGTCGTCGGAGGGCTTGAGCGTACCCTTGTCCTTTACATCCAGAAGTATGGAATCCATAAGGGCTTGCTCGCTTTTCATGACTTGAAGCGGATTGTTGATCTCGTGGGCAAAGCCCGTGGCCATTTCGCCCAATTCCGCCAACCGGCTGGCCCGAATGAGTTGCCCGCCCAGCTGTTCCCGTTCCGCATCCATCCGTTCCATTCGCCGTATGATGCGATTGGTTAGAAACAAGGCCAGGCCCACGATGGCGCCCCCGCCCAACAGAGCAACAATGACGATGATGTAGGCGGCGGTGTGCAGGAACCTGAAGGCATCCGCCTTTTCCTGCCGTACCACCAGCAGCCAGTCCTTTTCCCTCAGCCAGGTGGTGGCATACAGATAAGGTTCGCCTTTTATATTCTCGGCAATAAAGGCCTTGATTCCGGTCTGAGGGGAAGGCGTTTTTAATTTCTCAGGATCTTTTTCCATCAGGTTTCCACCGGACCGTCGCTCGGTCTGGAACACCCCTTCCGCGTTCAGGAGATACGCCTCCCCGGTCTTTCCAATGCGCACACTTTTGACCAACTGGTTAAACATCTGCGTGTCAATGGTGGCCCGGAGAACCCATATTTGGCCGTTTTCCGTTTTCCTGAGGGCGATGATGAAGTGGGGGATCCGTCGATACCCCAAAAACACATCGCTGATATAAGCCCCTTGGGTCATGACTTCCTTGAACCACCGGGCCTCTGCATAGTCTTTTCCCACCAGCCGATAGGGGCCCTGGTAATTGACGTGCATGCCTTCCTCATTAAACAGGCCGATATCCACAAATGCGTCGGATTCCTTCTGGAGCCGCTTCAGGGTCTTGTGGAGCATTTCAGGATCGGCCAGGTCTTTGAAGGAATAGGAATGGAGGATGAATTCAAGATTCGCCTTTCGATTGGATAAAAAGGAATCGATCATGTGTCTGTGATCAGCCACAATGCGCTTCACCGTGGCGATGGTGCTGGATTCCAAAGACGTGGTGAAGTAATAATAGCCGATCCCTAAGATGAGAATGAGGGTGGCCAGCGGTACCAGTATCATACTGGCCAGGATGACCCGTTTGAGCTTCCCATAGGGCGACTTCTTCATAGCACAGACCTTTCTCCTCACCGTTTGGAGTCCTGAAAACGCAAGGTCTGTGCCAAAGGCAAGGGATCTGAACATGATTGCAACCCAATGAATAAACTACACATTATGGCGATGGGAAGGAGTTGGAAAGATCCGGTTCAAACGGCGGGTGTCAGGCCGTTTTACAGGGTGTAAAGCTTTTCAGATAAAAGGGGGTGAGAAATCGGCATGCATTTGATGCTTCCAAAGCGGTGGGGGATGGACAACAGGCCTGTTCACCTGTTTCAGAAAACCAACATATGGGGAAAACTAACAGATGAGGGGTGCAGATAGCGATCCGGCAGTTTTAGAATTCACCTCTTCCAGACAAGGTATGGGAAGCGAGACGGTGAAAGTGGTCCCCTTTCCCGGTTCACTCTGAAGTTGAATAGCACCGCCCATCTTTTGGATAAGGCTGTAGTTTACCCACAGTCCGAGGCCTGTGCCTTTTCCGGTGATTTTGGTGGTAAAAAAGGGATCAAAGATCCTTTCCCGGTCTTCTTCGGGGATCCCCGGGCCGTCGTCGGTTATATGGATCACAATTTGGGATTCCGCGACCCCGGTCTCGATATGTATGGTCCCCTCTTTTTCTATGGCGTCAATGGCGTTTGATATGAAGTTGAAAAACACCTGCTCCAGTTGCTCCGGATCAACCCGGATGGATGGCACATCCGCCGAAAAATCCTTCTGGATCTCAATGTTATTGATTCGGGCATAGTTCTCCAGCACGGCGATGGCCCGGCTCAGAATTTCATTGATATCCGCCCTGACCGCACGGGGTCCCAGCCTGCCGGCATACGCCAGCATATTGTGGACAACCGTAC
>JAIPDZ010000287.1 GCA_021737425.1 Deltaproteobacteria bacterium | reverse complement strand
CCCGAGACCCGCCATATCCCGGTCATCGCCCTGACCGCCCATGCCATGAAAGGGGACCGGGAACGGATGCTCGAGGCCGGATGTGATGATTATATCGCCAAACCGATCGAACCGGATGAGGTGTTGAGGAAGATTGGGGACTGGGTGGGGGGCGGTGCTTGAAACTTGAAACTTGATACTTGTCGAAGGTCCTCCAGGGCGGGGAAACTCGGCAGTGGAGAGTGGGAAACAGGAGTGACTTATGAAGGAAATCTACGAATTGGATATCTATGCATTGTCTGAGCAGCTTTCGGATTTGGTTTGGAACGGTTTTGATGTTTGGCCTAAAAAGGTTCAGCAAACCATCGGCTACCAGATTATACGTGCATCCGATAGCATATGTGCCAATTTAGCAGAGGGCTACGGCCGTTATACCCCCGCTGATAGAAAACTGTTTTATCGTTATTCAAGGGGTTCTTTCGAAGAAACCAAGGCGTGGTTGCGCAAGTTAATCCGCAGAAAGATTGTCACGGGTGAGGAGGTTCAGGGATATACGCAAATTATCGATGAATTGGGACCCAAACTCAACGCATTCATCAGAAACACGAAATGATAGGACGGTGTTAACAGGGCTTTTTGCTGTTCCCGGTTTCCCCGCTAAAGACGGCGCCTTCAACAAGCATCAAATTCCAAGGTTCAAGTATCGAGTATCAAGTACCGAATATCAATCGAATATCAAGTATCAAGTTTCAAGTATCAAGAGGAAGGAAGTTCCATGCCCAAAATATTGGTCATTGACGACAAGCAGGACAATCTGATTTCGCTTTCCGCTCTGCTCAGGGCCCTGATCCCGGAGTGCGAGGTGACCACCGCGTTATCCGGACCCGAAGGCTTGGACAAGGCCCGGTTCCAGGCGCCGGATACCATTCTGCTGGATATCAGAATGCCGGGAATGGACGGCTTTGAGGTGTGCAGGCAGCTCAGGGAGGACGAACGGACCCGTCATATCCCGGTCATCATGCTGACCGCCCTCGAGACCGGCGATCAAAACCTGGTCAAGGGTCTGGAGAGCGGCGCCGATGCCTATCTGACCAAGCCCATCAATGAATATGTGCTGACAGCCCATGTGAAGACGGCGTTGCGGATGAAAGCGGCTGAAGACCATCTGCGCGGTCAAAAAGACACACTTAAAGAGGTGGCCTGGCAGAAGACCAGGGAGGCCCGGAAAAGCGAGCATAGATTCAGGTCCATGGCGGAGCAGATATCAGATGTGCTGTTTCAAACCGACCATCTCGGCATCATCCAATACATATCGCCTGCCTCGAAAACGGTTTTCGGGTACGCGCCCAATCAAATGGTGGGGCGACACTTTACCGACTTTTTACATGAATCTTCTTTAACCGCTGCTGATGCGGCGTTCAGGGATGCCGTGGAACAGGGACTTCATGCCAGGCATCTTGAACTGGCTATGACACGGAAGGACGGGAGCCCCTTTACAGGGGAAGTGAATGGAAATCAGATGGTCACGGATGAAGGATCAGGCGCGGTGGGGGTCATCCGGGATATCACAGAGCGCAAACAGCTCTTAGAGCAGGTGAAGGCCGCCAATGCCAGACTTGAGGCCCTGTGGGGTGTCTCATCCCTGGCAGAAAGCGACTTAAAAACCGTCTCGGACCATGTCCTTAACACCATTACAAAGATGACCGGCAGCGCCTATGGGTTTTACGGGTTTATGAATGAAGACGCGTCTGCCATGGCGATTCATTCATGGTCCGGAGAGGCCATGAAAAACTGCTCCATGGTAAATCAACCCTCGGTTTTTGCCATAGATGAGGCCGGGGTGTGGGGTGAGGCCATACGTCGGCGCAAACCGCTTATCTTGAACGATTACAGGGCCGGGCATCCGGCCAAAAAAGGCTTGCCCCAAGGCCATGTCTCGCTCACCAATCTTTTGGTTGTTCCTTTTATTCAGCAGGGCCGGATTCTGTCCGTGGTCGCGGTAGCGAACCGGGCCGCCTCGTATGATGAAAAGGATGTGACCCAGCTTAGTTCTTTCCTGCACAGCATACAGGCCATCGTGGACAGCAAAAGGGCCGAAGCGAAATTGCGGGAGGTGGAGAGGAGAAATCAGGCCTTGCTGGACCACTCGCCCAATTGCCACAAAATCGTGGATCTTGATTTCAATCTCCAATACATGAGCGCCAACGGATTCAACATGTTGAAACTCGATGCGGATGCGGATGTGTATGGAAAACCGTATCCGTTTTCGTTTTTTCCTGAGGCGTTTCAAATTGAAACGAGGGAAAATCTAAAAAAAGTAAGAGAGACCGGCGATACCGTCACCATGGAGGGATTGGCCAATGATGTTGATGGAAATGATATATGGCTTTATTCCACGATTTTACCGGTTTTGGATGATGACGGGGAAATGGAATACCTCACCGTTGTTACGGCCGATACAACCCAACAAAAACTGCATGAGACGGAAAAAGAGCGTCTTGAGGGGCAGCTTCATCAGGCCCAGAAGATGGAAGCCATTGGGACCCTGGCGGGCGGCATTGCCCATGATTTCAACAATATTCTGTCGCCGCTGATGATCCATGCGGAGATGGCGCTCATGGAACTGCCCTCAGACAGCCCGTTGCAAAGGCATGTGAAACAGATCTATCAGTCCAGTGAACGGGCCAGGGATCTGGTCAAGCAGATTTTGACCTTTGCAAGAAAGCAGGAGGCATCCCGGGCCCCCATCAAGGCCTCTCTCATGGTCAAAGAGGTGGCCAAGTTCCTGAGATCAACGCTGCCCTCGACCATTAGCATTCAGTACGACATCCAGACCGAACACGACCTGGTGCTGGGCGATCCCACCGAACTGAATCAACTTATTGTAAATCTCAGTACCAATGCAGCCCATGCCATGGAAGAGCGGGGCGGATCGCTTGTGATACAGGTAGGGAAGGAGACCCTTGACGCTGAAGCGGCCGAATACGTTCCTGATCTGGAACCTGGCTCTTATGTGGTGTTGCGTGTGAAAGATACAGGACACGGTATTGCTCCCGAGATAATGGATAAGATATTTGAGCCGTATTTTACCACCAAGGAGACCGGCAAAGGAACCGGCATCGGGCTGGCTGTGGCCCACGGAATTGTAAAGAGTTATAAGGGGCACATTACGATAGACAGTGAGCCGGGGGAAGGGACCTGCTTTACAGTATATTTTCCGCAGGTCCCGGGAGACAGCCGCACAACCCTGTCAAAAAAGGCCCGCTTGCAGCTTCCAACAGGAAACGAGCGGATATTGTTTGTAGACGATGAGGACGCAACCGTGGGCGCAGTCCGTCCCATGCTGGAAGCCCTGGGCTACAGCGTCACCGCCAAGCAAAGCAGTGTCAAGGCCCTGGCGGCGTTCACTGAGGACCCGCAGGCATTCGATCTCATCATCACGGACCAGACCATGCCCGAGATGACCGGAAAGGAGCTGGTTCGGGAAATGCTAACCATTCGGCCGGATCTCCCCATTATTTTGTGTACCGGGTACAGTCAGCAGATTGATGAAAAAGAGGCCAAGGCCATGGGGATCCGGGGATTTGTCACCAAACCGATTGTCATGAGGGAGATGGCCCAGACCATCCGGGAGGTGCTGGAGATTTGATACTTGATACTGGAAACTTGATACTTATCGAAGATCCCGTCTTGCGGGGAAACTAAACAGGAATAGAGGCGCGGCGCTCGGGGTTGAAGGAGGCAATGGAAGGAGTAAAGGGGAAAAAGAAACCAGGAAACCTGGAAGATGGCGGTTGGCTCTCAGGCGGCAATGGCTTATTTTGCAGAGAGTTTAACCAGATAATGGTTCACATTGTTGAACCATATGGAGGCATTTATGAAGTCCATCACACTGCATAACATTGACGGGCCCTTGGCCGAACTCATCAAGTCCAAACCGAAATCGGAGGGACTGAGCATGAACAAGACCATTCAGAAGATTCTGGAGGAATCCCTGGGGGTGAGGCCGAAGCGCGGCGGGGCTTTCCGGAAGGATTTTGAGGAGTTCTGCGGCATATGGTCTGACAGGGAACTGGCCGAGTTTAATAAAAGAACAGACGATCTCAACAGGGTCGATCCGAAGGATTGGCGTTGAAAGCCATCCTCTTTCCCGTAAGGGCATTAAAGGGAAAAAAGGGAGCCTCCCGGTACCTAACGCTGAAACCTGGCTGCTCCTCTGGTCATATCCACATGATTTCCACGAGATGCTTAACCTTGTGGAATTCGGGGTCCCCGGTGACAATGGAGGAATGGATCTTAAGGGCGGTTGCGAGGGCAAAGCAGTCGGCATAGGATATGGCGTGCTCAGCCTTCAGTTCCGATGCGGATACGATGATGTCGGAAGAGGGATGGACGCATTCAATCGGCAGTTCCGAGAACTGCTCCAATTGTTCTCGTGCGGCATCCAACCCCATCCTTCTCACGGTTTTGTAATGGACCTCACCCAGGTTGATCTCACTGATAAATGCCCGGTATTCTCCCTGACGGGAGGTGATGAGAAGCCTTTCTACCTCATCCGCGCCCTTTTCGTCTTGGTAAAAGCAGAGGATCGCATAGGAGTCAAAAAGGATTTTGTTCATCGATTGTATTGTCCTTTTTTCTCTCTTCAAGGAGTTCCCCTGCAAGTGACGGCCCACCCTTGAGTATGCCCCGTAAGGCTTTGATGGGGTCCTCCGGGAGCGGCGCGATCTGAGCACTTTGGCCCATTAACCGGAAAATTATCTTTTGACCGGGTTCCATGCCGAGTGCTTCTCTAATTTGCTTTGGTATGACGACCCGGCCTTTGGATGAGATTTTAACAATTGGCATTGGTTATACCTCAAAAAGGTTTACTCAATTATGATGGTAAGGAATTTTTCTGTCAATAAAAAGAACTGTAATGGTAGGACTACCCTTTGCCAAATAATTGACGCGGCAGCCCCATCCGGCATTTTGAAAAGTATTGAAAAAAGGCATGCAGGTGTGATCCTGAATGGACTTTAAAAGCGTAAGCCGATGTTTGTATTGACCCATTGGGGTATGGCATTCTTTTTGCAAAAACTCCATTAAGGTAGAACTGGTGCAGTCTCATGTGAAGAAACCGGCTTAAGTAGGATAGCTTATGGCGCATATCCTGATCATCGACGACGATAAGGCAGTGGGTGAAGCCCTTTCCTCCCTGGTTCAAGCCATGGGGCACAGGCATTTCTACGCCTCCCGCCTGAAACAAGGTTTGGAACTGGCGTGCATGGAGCCGTTTGATCTTGTCTTTCTCGATGTGATGCTCCCGGACGGAAACGGCATTGAAGTTATTCCGGACATTAAGAAGGCGCCCGGGTCTCCCGAGGTGGTCATCATTACCGGGGTGGGAAGTAAGGACGGCGCTGAACTGGCCATCAAAAGCGGTTCCTGGGATTATATTCAGAAACCCTTGTCCGTGGAGAAGATCAATTTATCCCTTACCCGGGT
>JAIPDZ010000286.1 GCA_021737425.1 Deltaproteobacteria bacterium | reverse complement strand
CCAACTGGCCGTTGGGGATGGGTATCCCTGATTTCATGAAGATATCTTTTGCCTGATATTCATGCAACTTCATTAGATTATTGCTCCTCGTAAAGTTCCCTGCGCCATTAGATTTCGCAAGGGGGGATGATGTCGCGGAAAATCAAAAACGGTTGAAGGAGTCGACCGATACCTGAGAGATTATTATTCCTCATTCAACCAATTGTCAAGCACAGGGCGTCAGCTTTGCATGCGTTGCCCAGGATAGAACATCTGTTGGGCCCTGAAGACTCCCGACCTCCAATGTATCCCGGGGTCGGGACTCGCCATTGACACGGGTTTCGCGGGTGACGATTTTTAGACCGCATCTTGTCAAAATAGGATTTTGGGTGTAAGATCAATGCGGTCCCATGGAAGAGAGCACCCCTAATGATTTGCGCCCCCATCTTAAAAGGTGATGCCTGAAAAGAGTTGAGCCAGATAGCGCATGGGGTGGAGCAATATGGTGTTGAGGATGCCCGTATGGGCAAAATTGTCCAGCATGATAATGCCGATGAGAATGAAGGGTCCGTATCGACTGACTTCCTGATACTTCTGGGCCGAGCGCGGGGGCAGCAGATTTTCCAGCACGTGGGAGCCATCCAGGGGCGGAATGGGGAGCAGGTTGAACAATCCCAGACCGAGGTTCATGAACAGCAGATAGAGAAGGGCCATTTGGTAGATCTCAACGGGAAATAACAAAAAGCGGAGAAACATGCCGGCCACCAAGGCCGCAGCCAAATTGGTAAAGGGCCCGGCCAGGGACATGAGGATGACGTCCCGTTTGAAATTCCTGAAATACCGGGTATCCACCGGCACAGGCTTGGCCCAGCCGAAATTGAAAAGGAAGAGACACAGGGCCCCCAAGGGATCGATATGGATCAAGGGATTGAACGACAGGCGTCCCATCTGTTTGGCTGTTGGGTCCCCGAACCACAGGGCTGTCTTGCCGTGGGCATATTCGTGTATGGTAATGGCAAAGAGGAGAACAGGGATCCTAACGATCCAGCCGGTGATATCAAAAGACATGGTAGCGCCATCCAAAGTGGTGGAGATTATTGATGATCCGGGGTCCCGAGGGCGAATGCCCCCGTATCAAAGAAAGTAAAAAAATAGATACATATCAATAAACTCCACGGACGGCAAGGGGTAAATGTTGGGAAACCAGGGCAAATTTGTTCTAAGGTAACAGTTTAGACCCCCTCATGGCCTTCATTCAGGTATCGTTATTTCAACATGCTAAGGTAATACGGATGTTAGAATAAAATCGCCGTGCACGGGGGATATAGGAGTTTGATTTTTTCAAAGGGAATTGATAGGTTGAAAAGAGCCTACAAACTCACGGTCGACAATGAAGGGACCCGTGGTGCGCCTCATGGGGCATCAGGAGTTCCAGCGGATTCAGCTGGCCGCAATAACAGGGGGGTTACACAATCCATGGGCCGAGAAAGAATTAAAATTGATCTTTTGATCCATGACCTCAAGGTTCCCATAGCAGTGATTGAGGCGGGTTTGACCTCGCTGCTCAGGAGGCCAGAGAAATATGGAGCCGTCACTGAAAAACAAGAAAGGGTGTTTAAAAGGGCGCTGAGAAACACCAAAGTGCTTCAGGCCCTGGTCAACGACGCCCTCGAGTTGGGAAGGGCCAGGGAGGGAATCGTCAATTATGCACGGTTTCAGGTATCGGACATCATCGAGCAGGCACTCATTGAAATCTTTGATTTGACCTACGATGACATTTCCGAAAAGATCAAGACCTGTTCTCACCTGCATCAGTTTAAGGAGGTGCTGGAGACCAAAGATGTCCACCTGATTGTGGACGAAGGGCTCTGGTGTGAAGAAATATGCCAGGATGAGGCCAAGGTGAGACAGATCTTGCGCAATCTATTGAATAACGCCTTAAAATATCGACGTTCCAGGGTGGAACTGAAGGTGGACAAAAAGGACAACGCCATCCTCTTCGCCGTTTGTGATGACGGGGAAGGGATCCCCGCAGCCTACCATAAGAGAATATTTGAATGCTATTTTCAGGTGAATTCAACAGAAACCGGAAGCGTAAGGGGCCATGGTCTGGGCCTTGCCGGTGTGCTTGTGCTGGTGGAGGACCTGGGTGGCAGGATGACCTTGGAAAGCGACCAGGGTCAGGGGACCCGATTTGTGGTGGAGATCCCATTAAAGAGTTGTTGATACAGGGCCGAGTCCCCGCCCAAACCCCTTTTGGAGGTAGTTTCCCTAAGAGGAGCCAACAACCTTCTAAAGAGGTCGGGGTTGTGGCTGGATCCCGCGTGTGCTGTAAGGGGGATGCGGTGGAGAAAGGAGGAGGTCGGCTGAAACCGCACTATTTCATGATTTCTTCGAGCTCTTCTTTTGAGGTAATGTAGGCCTTGTCAAAGTCCTTCCAGAATTCCTCATGCGCTTTTTTCCAATCCGTGCCGAATTTTCTATCAAAAAAGGGCTCAAGCCGTTTGAACCAGACCCCGTGTTTGTCTATCCCCTTTTCCTTGGCCTCCAGGATGTCTTTAATATAGACACCGATATCGGCTATCTTGTCTTTGGGAACATAGGCCTGTGCCCCGCCCTTGATCGACCGTACCAGGTTATCCGCATTCATGGCGTGGGCCGTCAACATGAGTGCCGGAATGCCTCTTTGGTTTGTAATTTCCAGAAGGTCGTAGCCCCTCACTCCCATGATATCCAGGATCGCCACATCATAGCTATTCTTGTCCAGGAATTTCTGAGCGGTTTCAAAGTTAGGGGCGGTATCAATGGAACACATATCCAATATCTCTGTCAGGGTTTCCAGAATGTCCGGTTCATCATCAACGATCAGGATCCTTTTCCCGGTAAGCATATCCTCCATCTTCGGCCCTCCTTACTCTCTGATATTGTTCTTCCGTGGCGTATTATCCCATCTGAACAGGGGCATCCATTGAGCCTATAGTCCGAGGAGATAGTAACCTCATGAGCGAGGAACAGTCAATACTTTTATGGAACCAGGTCCACGAACAGCTCTTGGAGGTCTAAAGGAATTGACAACCCCCCCATGTTTTCTTATTTTACATATAGATCCATATCATACAGGAGGCATACCATGGATTTTGTGGAAAAGGCAAAGACGCGATTGGACCACTGGATGGCCCATAACACCCATCATCTTGAAGAATATGAAATATTTGCAGATCATCTAAAAGACGCCGGCAAAACCGAGAGTGCAAGGTATGTCCGGGAAATGGTCGATTTGAGTGCTAAGGTCAATGACTGTCTCAAAAAGGCGGTTCAGGCCTTGGACTGAGTTTGCTATGGAAAAAAATCGCGGGACATCCGGTCCCGGCGATCTGGGGGGTGAAAAAAATGTGTGAGGCCCATGCATACATGATTCGGGAAGGCCAGGAAGAAAAGATTCTGGAAAGCGTCGATTTGGTGGAAGTGGATGGGGACGCGGTTAAAATGGTCAACATTTTCGGTGAACAGAAGAGCCTCACGGCACGTTTGAGACGGTATAACAGCACCGAGGGAAAGATCGTTTTTGAGGGGGTATAAAACCGGGCCTCTTATTTGCCGATTGACGGATCAAATAAGGAACAACAAGGAAGGTCCCATGCAGAAATCAATCGATGAGGCTGCCCGGATCCTTATGGATTCAAGGATGACCATTGCCCTCACGGGTGCGGGCATATCCGTGGAATCGGGGATTCCCGACTTTAGAAGTGCTGAGGGGCTATGGGCAACATATGATCCGGCTGAATATGCCACCATCCAGGCATTCCGGAACGACCCTGAGAAGGTATGGCGCATGCTCAGGGAAATGGATGAAGTGGTGGGTCGGGCAAAACCCAACGAGGCCCATACAGGCATGGGAGAACTGGAGCAGATGGGTTGCCTTCATTGTGTGATTACCCAGAATGTAGACAATCTTCACCAGGCCGGCGGTTCCAGGGAGGTTATTGAATACCATGGAAACTCCAGCACCCTTTCCTGCCTGTGGTGTGGAAAACAATACCGGACCGAGGCGAAACGGGGGGAGATTCCCCCCCTGTGTGAATGCCAAAAGGTGTTGAAGCCGGACGTCATCTTTTTCGGCGAAGCCATCCCCGAATATGCCATGCGTCGATCCTTTGAACTGGCGTCTTCGGCAGAGGCATTGTTGGTGGTGGGGACCTCGGCCGTGGTATCCCCTGCGAACACCCTCCCTTCGGTGGTGAAGAGAAACCGGGCCAAGATCATTGAGATCAATAAAGAGAGAACCCATCTGACCGATACGGTGACTGATATTTTTTTCGAGGCAAGTGCGGGGAAGGTTATCCCTCAACTGGTGGCAGCAATCCGGGAACGGAAGGGGTCGGACGGGTAAGGCAGGGCGGAGGGGACAGCTCTCTACCGCGGATTGATAAAATCATTCAGATTGATGATTTTCTGATCCATTTTCGAAGATCTCTTCATCTCTTGCCGAGATCCCTTTATTTTTTCTTTTCGAATCTCACTGAGCATCCCCTGCAATTCAGGGTTTTTTTCGATGAGTTCCTGAATTTGGAGGTTCAATTCTCTCCACCGCTTTTCCATATCCGCGGTATCCAGATCAAATCCCGCTAAAGATGCCAGCAGAGACCCGAGATGGGATAAGAGCCCGAAATGGGTGATCCCTTCAAGATAGTAGGGGCAATGGCACCAGAGGCTGAGGCAATTGTACCCCCTTTCCCCACCCTCGGAGAGGATGATGGAATGAATGGCGCTGGGTCCTTTGTAGGTAATGGGTCCCAGTTGTTTTTCTTTCAGCCTGGCGGCAAGGGTTTCATTGGACGCCATTCCCGACATGATCCGGTCCGAGTGAAGCACATTGTCATACATGCCGCCCAGAGTGATGATGGTTCGGACGTTTAGGTCGTGACAAAAGGACAGTAAGTCATTCACGAAATGTCGCCAGTTGAGTTGGGGTTCGTGAGAGCGGAGGACCAGGATTCTTCCCTGGATTGGCGGGGCCTTGGCCCAGTAAAAGGATCCACCGGGGAAAGAGATGTTTTTCACCTCCCCTTGTTCGATCTCTACCGTGGGCCGGTCCTTATCGTAACGGAAGTACAGATCAGGATCGAGCTCTGCAAAGGCCTCGGCATCCAATTTTCGAATCAGGTAGGACACCATGCCCTCGGAGACATTGAGGGCATTCCCCCACCCGTCAAAACCGGCAATGAGCGTGGGTTGGTTTACAGGGGGGCGATGATGGATGTGGATTCCGCTTTGCATGGCGGTTTTGAGTGTGGCAGCGGGTCCGGGGATTGTCAAGGATTTCGTTGCCCGAATGGTCCCGGATGTGCGCTTTTATAAAGTTTCAGGGAACAGGGGCTCAGTAAACAGGAAAAGGACCGGTCTGGATATTCGACATAGTGTAAGGGCCTGAAGGGATTGTGGCGGAAGCATGACACAGACGCAGCAGGAAGGCCGTGAGTGTTGATGGATGAAAGACGGGTAGGGTAATGAGCAGTGGAATTGGAATTAAAATGGAATGG
>JAIPDZ010000285.1 GCA_021737425.1 Deltaproteobacteria bacterium | reverse complement strand
CAAGTCCATTGCGTTCGTGGACGCCTTGCCCAAGAGCCCTCAGGGCAAAATTTTGAAAAGGGAACTGAAAAAGGGGTTCCGGCCGGTGCGTCCGTCCTCCGCATGAACCGTCGGCCGCAGGCCACCCAGGTGGGCTCATGTTGAAGAACAGGATTTCGGGTTGACACCTAAGGGCTAAGACCGTACCATTTAACCGGGGCTGTTCTCCTCTCAACCCGTGACCTGCAGTTGCCCTTTCGTATGCGAAATGCTCTCGTATTAACGGTCAGGCAGGGTGTTTCGCGCCTGTGACGGTTCGGCGTATCCGTGCCGTGGTTTTTGTTACACGCTTTCAGTGGTCTTCTGCCGGGGGTAAACACCATGATGGATACACTGCCTTACCCCATACTGACCCATGTACTGGACGTTATCAGTGCAGCCAATGAATCCGTGGATTGCCAACTGGTCCGGCAAAAGGCCTTAGACGCCCTGTTCCACACCATTCCTGCTGCAGGGGCTATTTTTTTCCTGCCGGACGGCAAGGGACGATATACCTACATCCTTCTCAAAAACCTGGACAAGGGGTACTGCAACCACTACAGAACCTATTTTTACCGATTTGACCCCCTACAGCTGACCTATGGATTGGATAGAAGAAACGGCCTGACCCACCTGGGATCGGCCATCAGTTATGATTCCTTGCAACCCACCGAGTACTACAACGACTTCCTCAAACCCCAAAAGATCCATCATAAACTCATCGTCAATCTGGTGGCCGAAGAAGAACTCTACGGCAGAATCGTATTGACCCGACCCCGAAACGCCGATCGCTTTACCCCAAAGGAAATCCGAATCGCAAAAATCATTTCTCCTTATCTGGCCCATGCCCTGGCCCACAACGACCTGAGGAGAAACATAAGACTGAAAGGGAACATCCTCGATTATATCCAAGAACAATCCTCCATGGGGATGCTCCTGCTGGACGAAGACCTTCACATCATTTACAGAAATCCGAAAGCAGAGGAGATATGTGACAAATTGGAGGGGCCGGCGTCTGCCGCCGGCCATCCGGACCTGATCACCTCCCAGGTGTTGAGAGACTGCCGGGACATCAAGGCCGATCTAAGGAGCTGCCCTAAAGAGGGCATGATGGTCCCCCGGCACAGTGTGGTCACTGGGCCGAATCACACCCGTTTTTCGCTCACCTCCAAGGCCCTGGACCAGGGCTTGGACGGGGAAGACTCCCGGCTGTTCATGGTTTCCATCGAGGAACAGTCACCTGCCCATATGAATGTCCAGCACCTCATGGAGACCTTCCATTTAAGCAGAAGAGAAACAGATGTGGTGGGCCTCCTTTTTTTGGGACTCAAGAATGCACAAATTGCAGGCAAGTTGTTTGTCAGCGAAGTCACCATCAAAAAGCATCTTCAGAATATTTATGACAAGGTCGGGGTCAAAAATAGAACCACCCTCATCAACCGCATATTGACCGCATAGGTCAGGCTGTCCATGGTTCCCCGCCACAGGTGCGCGGATATGCCGTCCCAAGCCTCACACGATGATTTCAGCCCCAAAAAAGTATACTTTCGTATAATAGACAACCCCCATCCGGCCTGATACTTTCCTTCCATAAACAGGTCCTTTTCACCTGTTTGGCAGCTTGTCGGTGCCCGGCACCGCCCTGATCGCCATCCTGCCCTATTTTCGGGGTCTTCTTGATGACTTAAAACCAACCCAAAGACCATTAGGAGGGAGCCATGGATATCAAAGCAGCGGTTACGTTTGAAACATCAGCCAAATTCCAGATCGAGTCCCTGCAACTCAGCGATCCCAACGACGATGAGATATTGGTGCGCGTCACCGCCGTGGGCATCTGCCACACGGATCTGGCGGCCCGGGATCAGCACCTGCCCATCCCGCTTCCCTCTGTCCTGGGTCACGAAGGGGCCGGCGTGGTGGAAAAGGTGGGGGCCCGCGTGACCAAGGTGAAGCCAGGGGACCATGTGGCCCTGAGCTGGATGTACTGCGGGACCTGCCCCTCGTGCCGTTCCGGTCGCGATCCCTATTGTGAAAATTTCCTGGCCCTCAATTTCAGCGGGACCCGGCCGGACGGGACCACCACCCTTACAAAGGGCGACCAGGTCATCCACGGCAGCTTTTTCGGCCAGTCTTCCTTTGCCGATTTTGCCCTGGTAGAGGAGCGCAATGTGGTCAAGGTCCCCCAAGATATCCCCCTGGAGATCCTGGGGCCCATGGGCTGCGGCATCCAGACCGGGGCCGGGGCGGTCATGAATGCCCTTCAGGCCGGGCCAGGGACCTCCATTGCCATATTCGGGGTGGGTCCGGTGGGGATGAGCGCGGTGCTGGGCGCGGTGGTCTGCGGGTGCACCACCATCATTGCCGTGGACATCAGCCCGGACCGTCTCCAGATGGCCCGGGAACTGGGGGCCACCCATGCCCTCAACGCCAATGAAGTGGATCCCGTGCAGACGATTCAGGATCTGACAGGCGGGGGCCCCCATTACAGCCTGGAGTGCGTGGGGAGTCCCCCGGTATGCCGGCAGGCCGTGGATGTGCTCCCCTTGCTGGGGGTGTGCGGTCTGGTGGGCGTGGTGGCCCCGGGGACCGAGGTGAGCCTTAATATGGATCTGATCATGAACGGCCGTACGGTCCGAGGGGTCATCGAAGGGGATGCCATTCCCGATCTGTTTATCCCCAAACTGATTGAACTGTACCGGCAGGATCGATTCCCCTTTGACCGCATGATCAGCTTCTATCCCTTTGAGGAAATCAACAGGGCCGTGGAAGACATGGAAAAGGGCCTGGTGATCAAGCCGGTGCTCAAGCTGTGAAATGATCGATGGGTTACTGGAATGGACAAAAAAATGCCGCATAACGATTGAAGAGAAGCAAATCATTAGTAAGAGGAGGGGGACCCTATGAAAACGTATCAGATGTTTATTGGCGGCCAATGGACGGACGCCGTGTCCGGGGAGACTTTCGATGATTTAAACCCCTATTCAGGAGAGCTATATGCAAAGGTGGCAAAGGGAGACGCCCAGGATGCAGACCGCGCAATGGCCGCCGCCTTTGAAGCCCGCCAAGAATGGGCTGCCACCCCTGCCGTAAACCGGGCCCAGGTCCTCAACAAGGCGGCTCGGATCCTTGAGGAGAGCACACCGGAATTCGCGGACGTCCTGACCCAGGAGGGAGGCGGCAGTGTGGGGAAGGTCATGTTTGAGATATCCCAAACCGTGGATCTCATTGAGACGGCTGCCGCGGACGGCAAACGGATTCTCGGTGAGACCTTCCATAATGATCCCACAAAGATTTCCATGACCATTCGCAAACCGAGGGGGACGGTGGTGGCCATTTCTCCGTGGAATTTTCCGCTCGTTCTCTCCATGTACAAAGTGGCATACGGCTTGGCCACGGGCAACACCGTGATCTTAAAGCCGGCCAGTGAATCTCCGGTTATTGGACTCAAGATCGGCGAACTCTTCGAGCGGGCGGGCCTGCCGGCCGGGGTCCTGAATGTGGTGACCGGTCCGGGGAGTGTCCTGGGCGACGCCCTCATTGATGATGATCGCTGTTCCTTTGTGGCCATTACCGGGGAGACGGTGACCGGCCGCCATGTGGCCCAGAGGGCTGCCGCCAAATTGACGCCCTACACCCTGGAACTGGGCGGGAAAAACCCCCTCATCGTCCTTGCTGATGCGGATATCGAATACGCCGTGAAATCCACTGCCTTCAGCGCGTACTTGCACCAGGGGGAGATATGCATGTCTGCAGATCGGATCATCGTAGAGGAATCCATTGTTGGACCCTTTTCCGAGGCGCTGGCGGGGTTGGTCTCTCATCTCCCTGCGGGCGATCCCAGCCTCCCCACCACCTTCATCGGTCCGGTGATCAGTGATAATCAGGTCCAAAAGATCGACGGCCATGTAAAAGATGCGGTGGACAAAGGGGCAGAGCTCCTTACGGGCGGCACCTATGAGGGGAGGCTGTACCAGCCCACCTTGCTGGCCAATATTACCCCTGAGATGAAGATCTATTACGAGGAGACCTTCGGCCCGGTCGCCTCCATCATCCCGGTCAAGGATGAAAAAGAGGCCCTCAAGGTCGCCAATGATACCACCTACGGTCTTTCAGCCGGTGTGATCACCAAGGATCTGGAAAAGGCGATTTTTCTCGGGGAGGGCCTGGAGGCGGGCATGGTCCACGTGAATGACGGCTGCATCGATGCGGATGCGTGCTGTCCCTTTGGCGGGTGCAAAGGGAGTGGCATCGGACGGGAAGGGGGCCGGTACTCGGTTGAGGAACTCACCCAGGTGACCTGGCTCACCATCCAGAAGACCAAACGGCAGTTACCGTTCTAAAGGCGATAATATAATCAACCCGAAGGGTGGGCTGGCATAAGCCCCCGGAAAACGGTTTCCTTGGGAAGAGGCGTGATTCATACGAGGGAGCGCCCCGGCGCTAATCAATTGAACCTTAATGAAAAAAGGGAGGTAAAAGATGCCGCAAAAAGAGGGTGAAACCGACTATAAGTATGAGGACTATGCAGCGGATATGGCCTATCATCGTATTCCTGTAACAGCAGACCTGGTCAATCAGAAGATGAAACTGACCCTTGATTCGGGCACGGTCTTTGATCTTGAATTTACAAAACCCAATGAGGTGAAGTGGCAGAGCGGCGCTGGGAGTGGAACGGATTGGTACGAGGCCATCGAGGTGGCGCCGAATACCTACTACATTGACATGATGTTCACTCATGCCCCGAGAGAATGCCGTACATTTTTCGTAAACACCGAGACCCGTCAGGTGCTTTCCGTCCATACCGTCATGCGGGAGGGGGATGTGGGAAAAGAGCCTCGTGCAGTACAGGATTTCACACCGGGTGTACTCGGCGATCCGGCCATTCCCCCCACGGGCATGAAACCGGCGCCCACGCGGGATCTGATCGGGCTCAGGGCCCTTTACACCTATAATCCGAACCAATGTTTCGAGCACATCTATCTCAACGAAAAGCGATACGCCTGGCATTGCATTGTTGGGCCGCTGAAGGGGGAGTCGGACGTTGAGCTGCATATCACCTATAAATTCGACGTGAACCAGTACATTTTTTCCTGGCGCGAGTTCGGTCTGCCGGTCTCCACCGTATTCTTCCATAACTGGGACCAGATGCGGGAAACAGGGAAATTTTTCGCCATCGGGGAGGACGGGGCCATCGCCAATACCCCTGCGGGCGCCTTGATTCGGAAACTCTCCGTGACCTTCTATCCGGAAGAAAAGCAGCCGCTCTGATCATCACAAGGCGAACCTGCAAGGGCCCGCGCCCAAAGACAACCCGGGATTGGGAAGAACTGACACGGATCTCCCATAATCAGGAGACACAACCAAGGAGGCAAACAGATGAATCTGAAAGGAAAGACAGCGCTTATTACAGGGGGAGGCACCGGGATTGGTGCTGCAATCGCAAAACGGTTCATTCAGGATGGGGCAAGGATATGTATTACCGGACGACGGCAGGAAGTGCTCGACCAAGTGGCGGAATCATTGCCCGCAGACAGCGTGACCACATGCGCAGGGGAT
>JAIPDZ010000284.1 GCA_021737425.1 Deltaproteobacteria bacterium | reverse complement strand
CCCGCGGCCGACATAATCTCCGGCACCACCTCTTCCTTGCCGATGGCCATGATATGGACCCCGTGACACATGTTCTCCTCATGGATCCGTCGGATCATGCGGCCGGCGATTTCAATCCCCTTGGTGAGCGCCCCTCCCTTGGGGGCCCCTGCCATCTCATCTATGAGGTCCTGGGGGACATTGACCCCGGCCACGTTCTTGTTCATAAACCGGGCCATGGGCGCGGAGGTCAAAAGGATAATTCCGGCCAGGATTTTCACCGGAAACTGCCGGGCATAGGTCATGAACTCCTTGAACCGGTCCAGATCGTATACGGCCTGGGTCTGGATGAATTCGGCCCCGGCCTCGATCTTTTTTTCGAATTTGATGAGTTGGGGTTCCAGGGGATTGGCCTCGGGGGTGACAATGGCCCCGGCACAAAACGCCACCTCCCCATCCAGCTGATTGCCTCCCAGATCCTCCCCCTTTTCCATGCGCCGGATGGCGGCCACCAATTGACTGGAATCCAGATCAAAGACCCCCTTGGCCCCCTTGTGATCGCCGAACATAACCGCATCCCCGGTCAGGCACAACACATTGGTAATCCCCCGCTGGCAGGCAAAGAGGAGATCGGCCTGAAGGGCCATGCGGTTCCGGTCCCTGCACGTCATCTGCAATATGGGTTCTCCACCCATCTCCTTGACCAGCAGGGCCCCGCCCAGGGAAGGAAACCGCATCACCGAACTCTGGTGATCCGTGACATTCATGGCATCCACCCGGTCCTTGAGCAGTTCAATATGGTGGGCCATTTTATCTAAGTGGGTCCCCTTGGGCGGAGCGACCTCGGAGGTCACCACGAATTTGCCCGAGTCCAGGGCCGCTTTGAATGATGACGCCATTTTCAGACCTCGTTTGTGGATTGGTGATTGCCGATTGTTGATTGAAAACCCACGTCTCCTGCTGAGGCGATGAACATGCTGAGAATCGATTTTCTCTGCGTCCCTGTTTACCCCGTGAAACCTTTTTGATTTGTTTCACTGGGGCGCCGCTGCGGGAGAAAGATGTTTCTAAACGCTGATTCTTATTTTCCCCGGATTTAATACCGCCTGATGGTTTCGGGGCCTCTGTAATTTTCGCATGGCATCCAGTCGTCCCAGGTCCCGAAGCCGGTTATAGATCAGGGTCCAGACACAGTCCTTATCCGGATCGATTTCGCACTTGCCGTTGTTGGTGCCCCCGCAGGGACCGTTGACCAGGCCCTTGTGGCAGGCGGTCACCGGACAGATCCCCCCGGTCTCGCCCAGGATGCAGTCTCCGCACTGGGTGCAGACCTCGTTAAATTCTCCCAGCGCGGTTTCTTTTCCGATGAAGAGCGTATCCAGCGCAGGCACCACCAGCTTCCCGGAATGCAGGGCGATATTCTGGACCCCGAAGGCGCAGGTCATGATCAGGAGGACATCCGCCTGATCCATTTGATCCCCGTATTCGGCCAAAGTCTCCCCGGTCAGGTTGTCACAGGCCACGGCCAGGACCAGATCGCCGGTAATCAGTTTTCCTTCCTGAGAAAGGCGCTCCTTCATGGCGGCCACTTCCGGGGCCCCGCCGGTCTGGGTCAGGGTGGTACAGGTGCCGCAGCCGATGACAAACACCCGCCTCAGCCCTTCCAAGAGCCGATCCAGTTCCGCTTCCGGCTTTTGTTGTGTAATGGATCTGATCATGGCTATTCCCTCTCTTTTTCCAGATCACACCTGAGACACCGGGTGGCCTCTCTGAGGGCCTGTTCCCGGGTGAGCCCCTTTTCGATCTCCCTGAAGTCTCTGATCCGCTCCAGAGGGTCTTCCAACTCCACCTGAATCCTGGGCACGTCTTCGGTGGTTTCCTCATCCAAGGCCAATCCCGCATCTTCCCTGAATTTTGTCTTTTCATCCGGGATCCGGAGCCTGCCCGTCTTCCCCTGAAGGTATTGATCTATGGCCAGGGCCGCCCGCCTGCCCGAGGCAATGGCCCGAATGAGATAGGTGGGACCGGTGGTGAAATCACCGCCTGCAAACACCCCTTCCATGTTGGTGGAAAGGGTGTTTTCATCCACGGCCAGGGTCCCCCACAAGGCCCTTTCCAGTTGCACGTCTTTGGAGAGGAAGGAGGGATCCGGGGCCTGGCCGATGGAGACGAGCACCGTATCCGCTGCCACCACCTGACTGGAGGTCTCATCAAATGCAGGACTAAACCGACCTTCCTCATCAAAGACCGAAACACAGCGCACAAACTCAATCCCCTTCACCCGTCCCTCTTGGCTGATGATGCGCTTGGGCCCCCAGGAGGTGTTGATGGCAATCCCTTCGTCCAGGGTTTCCTGAATCTCTTTTTCCCATGCCGGCATCTCCTGCCTGGACTCCAGACAGAAGACCTGTACCTCGGAAGGGGTGGACGGGGCTGACCCGGCAGCCAGCCGGGCCGCGGTCCTGGCCACATCCATGGCCACATTTCCGCCTCCGACCACCACAATGTTCCCTGTAACCGACACCTCCCGGCCCATTCTCACATCGGTCAAAAATCTGAGTCCATAGGCCAACCCCTTCAGGCCCTCTTCTTCCCCCGGAATGCCGATCTGTTTGCTGGCCTGGGCCCCGGCCGCAATGAACACGGCATCAAACCCTTCCTGCATCAGATCGTCCACCGTGTGATGGGCGTCAATGGGGGAATTGTACAGGATCTCCACGCCGCAGGCGGCGATGTAGTCGATTTCTTCCTGGATCACCCTGCGGGGGAGGCGGAATTCGGGAATGGCGATACCCAGCATGCCCCCGGCCACGGGCTGGGATTCATACACCGTGGTCTTGTATCCCATCTTGGTGAGAAAATAGGCGCAGGTCAGCCCGGCAGGGCCGGCCCCCACCACGGCCACTTTCTGGCTCTGGGTCACCGGGAAAGGGGCCTCGGGCTTGCCCACATGCTCAAAGTACCAGTCAGATGCATACCGCTTGAGCGAGCGGATGGCCACCGGCTCGTCCAGTTCCCCTCTTCGGCATTTGAACTCGCAGGGGTGGATGCAGATGCGGCCGCACACCGCCGGAAAGGGGTTTCGCTCCCGGATGATGTCCACGGCCTTTTGATTGTCCCCCACGGCAATGGCCGCCACATAGTTGGGCACATCGATCCCGGCCGGACAGGCATGCTGGCAAGCGGAGATCACCATGGCATCGCAGGTGGCGCCGGCGCAGCGATGCTCCAGGATATGATCCTCATACTCCTTGAGGAAGTACCGCAGGGTGGAAAGGGCCGGTTTGGCGCAGGTCTGGCCCAGACCGCACAGGGAGGATTCCGTGATGGTCTCCCCCAACTCCCGAAGGGTGTCAATATCCTTGATTTGACCTTCCCCCCGGGTAATCCGGGTCAGAATTTCCAGAAGCTGGGTGGTGCCCAGCCGGCAGGGCGCACACTTGCCGCACGATTCAGACTGGGTGAAACTGAGGAAAAACCGGGCGATCTCCACCATGCAGTTGTTTTCGTCCATGACCACCATGCCGCCGGATCCCATGATGGCGCCGATTCGCTGCAGGGTGTCATAATCGATGGCGAGATTAAGATACTGGGCCGGCACACAGCCCCCGGAAGGCCCGCCCATCTGTACCGCCTTGAACTGCCGTCCCTTGGGAACCCCCCCGCCGATATCAAAGACCACTTCCCGGACCGACACCCCGATGGGCACCTCCACCAGGCCGGTGTTGTTCACCTTCCCGGCCAGGGAAAAAATCTTGGTTCCCCTACTTTTTTCCGTGCCCACTTCCCCATACCATTCGGCGCCGTGATCAATGAGGGCAGGGATATTGGCCCAGGTCTCCACATTGTTGATGTTGGTGGGTTTTTGGTCCAGTCCCGCTTGAGCGGGAAAAGGCGGCCGTGCCCGGGGCATCCCCCGCTTCCCCTCAATGGAGGCCATCAGGGCGGTTTCTTCACCGCATACAAAGGCGCCCGCCCCCATCTTGAGCCTCAGATCAAAATTGAAGCCGGTCCCCAGGATGTTTTCGCCCACCAGCCCCAGTTGGGTCATCTGCGTAAGCGCCGTGGTCAGGTGCTCCACGGCAATGGGATACTCCTCCCGCACATACACATACCCGTACTCGGCCCCCATGGCATAGGCCCCGATGAGCATCCCTTCCAGGACCGCATGCGGATCCCCTTCCAGGACGGCCCGGTCCATAAAGGCGCCCGGGTCTCCTTCATCGGCATTGCAGATCACATATTTGGGCTGACCCGCTGCCTGGCGGGCGAACTTCCATTTGAGCCCGGTGGGAAAACCCGCCCCGCCCCGCCCCCTCAGTTTGGCAGCGGTAACTTCCTCGATCACGTCTTCCGGCGACATCTTGGACAAGGCCTTGACCAAGGCCCGGTATCCGCCGGCCGCAATGTAGTGCTCGATGCGGGTGGGATCGATCCGGCCGCAATGGGCCAGGACCCTCCGATTCTGTCTGCTGTAAAAGGGGATTTGGTCCCGGTAGATGATGGGTTTTCCGGTTTCGGGGTCCTGGTAGGCCAGCCGGTCCATACTGCGGCCTTGCTTGAGGGTGAGATCCACGATCTCGTCTGCATCCTCCGGCTCTACCGCCTGGTACTGAATCCCGGCCGGCTCAATGGCAATGACCGGGGCCTTGGCACAAAATCCATGACAGCCGGTGGCCCGGATCTCCACCCGCTCGGAAAGGTCCTGGCGCCTGAGCGCCTCTTCCAAGGCAGCCTTCACTTCAGCAGCCCCATAGGCCCTGCAACCGGTCATACACACCTGCACCACGGTCTTTTGCGGATCCGTCCGGGCCAGGATCTTGTTGCGAAGCCATTCCAGCTGTCCTACGGAGGTTAACCTTTCCATATTGAGCCTTTTCAAAAACCAGGATTGACGGTCTCGTAAAAAGTCGAACATACGCTCTTTACGTCATTCCGGCGAAAGCCGGAATCCAGTGCTATCAGGCTCTTATCAAACCCCTGGACCCCGTTTTTCAACGGGGTGACGACTTTTTACGAATGCATCAAGATTGGGCCGATGAGGTTATCGGCCCTACGAACCATCAAACTCCTTTTGCACTGCAAATCTTCAATCGTCAATCGCCAATCGCAAATCCCTACTCCCCCTCTTCCTTCTTGAACTGGGCCAACACGCTTTGAACCTTGGTGGGGGACAATTTGCCGTAATAGGTGCGGTTCACCATCATGGTGGGGGCCAGAAAACAGGCCCCGAGACAGGCCACGGTCTCCAGGGTGAATCGATAATCCGGGCTGGTCTCATTTTCTTTGAGACCCAGTTCCTTTTTCATCAGCCTCAGGATACTGCGCCCCCCTTTCACGTGGCAGGCGGTACCGCGACACACCCGGATCACATACTTGCCTTTCGGTTCCAGGCTGAATCCTGCATAGAAGGTAATCACGCCCTGGACCTGGGCCGGAAACAGGTGCAGGGCCTCGGCAATGGGTGGGATGGCCTCGGGCGGGACATATCCCACGGCCTCCTGAACCTCCTGAAGCAGGGGAATCAGGCCCCATTTCTCATTTTGATGGGCCTCAATGATGGCAGAGACCTGATCCCAGTCAATTTTTTTGGGTT
>JAIPDZ010000283.1 GCA_021737425.1 Deltaproteobacteria bacterium | reverse complement strand
CTGAGACTGTCAAGGATTCAGGGTTCCTCTATTTCCGTTTTGTACAGTTCACCACACAGTCCGCCGCCACCTCCACCCCTTCATGGTTCCCCAGAATTCAGGGAAACAAGGCCTTATCCTTCAGGGGGCGGGGACACAATGGCCCGGCCTTCCACAACCACCTTGCCGTACTGGTTCCTGCACAGGGTCTCTAAGGTCACGCGGTTTTTATCCCGATCCACTTCCAGGACGGTTGCAGATGCCGTTACGGTATCTCCCATATAGACCGGTGCGGTAAAGTTGAGTTCCTGCCTGACATAGATGGTTCCGGGGCCGGGCAGCTGGGTGGCGATGACCGTGGAGAGAAAGCCGGCCGACAAGAGACCGTGTGCGATGCGGGCCTTAAAAAAGGTCTTTTCCGCATACGGTTGATTCACATGGGCCGGATTGAAATCGCCGGTGATGCCTGCATACAGATAAACGTCGCTTTCTGAAATCGTCTTTGAAAACGCTGCGCTGTCGCCTATTTGTATCTCGTGGATGGTCTTCCCTGTCATTAAATTTTCCCCTTAGTTGAAGCCCCCTTTTATATGGGGGCCTGATGAAGGGTTCCTTTTCCTTCTGACGCTGACAAGCTGGCATGAACCAGTTCTCTTTCGGCAAAATCCAGGTGCTCCACAACGGCCGCATTGGCCTTTTGAGGATCTCGCGCCTTTATGGCATTCAGAATGGCGGAATGTTGCGCCAGTAACCGCTTTTTGTTTTGATCCGCCATAAACATGGTTTCTCTGATGAGTTTTTGAGACCGCCACAAGTGATCGAACAGCGTGAATCCGATATGAGACAATATGGTGTTTTTGGCCGCATGAAAGATCGCGAGATGAAATTTGGAATCCGCATTGACCCCCAATCGGTCGTTTTCGAAGTCCGCTTGCATCTCTTGGCAGGCCTTTTCCAGGCACGCGATATCCTTCTCAGTGGCGACTTGGCTGGCCTTGGAGACGGCCCAGGATTCCAAAATTTTTCGGACTTCCAGTAACTGAATCACCATATCCAGATCACCCTCAACGGTCTTGGCCATGGGGTCATGGAGGGCTGAGGCGGCAACGGATTTTACCACGATCTTACTGCGGGGCCGGATCTCCACAAACCCCAGGGTCTCAAGGATCTTGAGCCCTTCCCGCAGGGGCGGAAGGCTCACGCCCAGGCTCCTGGCCATCTCCCTCTCAGAAGGGAGTGTGTCGCCCGGTTTAAGGGTTCCGCCCTTTATGAGTTCGATAAACTGATCCGCAATTTCATCTGAAAATCGCTTATGTTGAAGACGCTTTAGCATGGTTCTGACCTCAGTGATGCTTTCCCTGGTCGTGGCAAAACCCCCACTCAGAATTCCTCTTTCCTGATCTCCCAGCACAATGGTACAGGTATGGTATTCGAATGAGCAAAGATTGTCAATGAATTGATCATATCAATTCTATGTATACCAGCATCCTTTGTCAGGAAATGGCTGCTTTTCAATCCCCGGGCAATGAATGGTTCCAGTTAATGTCTTAAAAGGTCTTTATTTTCAGTATGTTAATTTGAATAACGGATGGGTAATTATAGAAGTGAAAAAGGGCTTGACAACACTTTCCGGCTAATATACTGATAATATCAGATATTATTTTTGAGCCAACCTATGGCGCGCAGGAGATGACCGCTCATGAAAAATGGGATAAAAAGGACTAAGGAGACACTGCATGAAGCCCTTTCGGGGCAGACAGGTAGGCCCCTGTACAGCCGTGAGGCCCTGGATGCCATCCGGCGGGGCTTTGATCAGTGGATGGAGACCGTTGTTCGTGAAGCGGATCGGGACCACTGGCGCAAGACCCCTCACACGGTTCTGGGCTCTGACGCCCCCCGGGAACTGCTCTACACCCCGCTTTCCGACCCGGACTTTGACTATGAAAGGGACCTGGGAAATGCGGGTGAGCCCCCCTTTACCCGGGGTATTCACGCCAACATGTACCGGGGCAGGGAATTTACCATGCGCCAGCTCACCGGTTTCGGATCCCCGGAGCAGACCAATGAACGCCTGAAATTCATGCTGGATCACGGGGCCACCGGTCTGAATATCCTCTTTGATCTCCCCACCATCCAGATGTATGACTCGGATGACCCCTTTGCGGTCGGCCAGGTGGGCATGTCCGGGGTGTGTGTGGACTCGGTGGAGGATATGGCCCGGCTGTTTAAGGATGTGCCTTTGGATGAAGTCACCATTTCCATCGTGACCCACTATCCCTCCAATACGGCCATCTTATTTCCCATGTTCCTGGCCCTGGCAGAAGAGCGGGGCATCCCGTGGGAAAACCTGAAAGGGAGTGTGCAGAACGATATTACGCTGGAGGAATTGATTCGAAGCGGCTCTGAATATATCCCTCCCAAAGACTGCTTTCGGATCCAGTGCGATAACATTGAATTCATCCGAAAGCACGTCCCCAAGTGGAATTTTGTTACCCTCAACGGATACAATCTGCGGGAGTTTGGCACCTCCGCCATTACCGAGATGGCCGTTGCGGTTTTAAACGGCATGGAGATCCTGGAAGAGCTGGTCAGAAGGGGGTATGAGGTGGATTCCGTGGCAGACCGACTCGCCTTTTTCTGGTCCGCTGCCAATGACTTCTTTGAAGAGGTCGCCAGGATAAGGGCCGTCAGACGACTCTGGTATAAGATTGTCAAATACCGTTTCCATGCCCAGAACCCCCGGGCCATGCTGATGCGGTGTCATGTCCAGACCTCCGGGGTGTGTCTAATCCAGGAAGAGCCCCGCAACAATATTATCCGGTCCGCCTATCACGCCCTGGCCGCGGTCTTGGGAGGGGCTCAGTCCCTGCACGTGGACTCCTATGACGAGGCCTATTCCGTTCCCACCGAAGAGGCGGCTCTGTTATCCCTCAGGACCCAGCAGATCCTCCAGAAAGAGACCGGGGTCACGGAGGTGGTGGATCCCCTGGGCGGGTCCTTTTATGTGGAGGCCCTGACCCGTGAGATTGAAAACCGGATTCTGGAAGAGATCGATGAGATCGAGGCCCTGGGAGGGTATGTGAAGGCCATCGAGGGCGGCCAGGTCTACGAAAAGGTGGCGACCTATTTTTCGGATCAGCAGCGGCTGATTGAAGCGGGAGAGATCCCGGTGGTGGGCCAGAATGTCTACCGATCAGCGGCTCAAGGCCCGCCCATCGACGTATTTCAATATCCGGAAGGCGTGGAGGAACGACAGAAGGACCGGTTGCAGAAATTGCGGCTGAACCGGGACAATGACAAGGTGCAGACCACGCTGAATGCCCTCAAGGATGCGTGTCAAAAGGGGAAAAACATTCTTCCCTACAGTGTGGCATGCGCCCGGGCCCGCTGCACCGAGGGGGAATTGTTCAAGGTGTTCAAGGATGCCTTCGGCTTGTGGAAGCCGCCCGCACTTTTTTGAAACCGACCCTGGTGGGAGCCCCCCATCGGGAAATAGGGTGAAAAGGGGTAAGAAACGGATGACAAAGAAAATCAAGGTGCTTCTGGCGAAGCTGGGCCTGGATGTCCATAACCGGGGCATCATTACCGTGGCCAAGGCATTGAGCCGCGCCGGGATGGAGGTGGTCTATCTCGGCAACGCCCTGCCTGCGGAAATTGTCAGCGTGGCCATCCAGGAGGATGCGGACGTGGTGGGGGTCAGTTCTTTGGGCGGCGCCCATATCAGCCTGGGTAGCCTATTGCTCAAGGAGGCGGAAGAAAGGGGATTGAAGGATAAAATGGCCTTTGTGATGGGGGGGGTCTTTGCCCCGTCCGACGGCGAACGCCTCAAGGACATGGGATTTGACGGGGTGTTTGTACCGGGCGCCACCAGTGAGCAGATCGTGTCCGGCATTCAGAATCTGGCGTGAGATTTTCCTTTTAAGTTCGCTCGCTGAGCATTTTCAAAAAGGAGATGTTATGGGGACAACAAAGAATTGGACGAAATGGCCGCCGAGGTATGACCCTGCTTTTGTACCGCCGGACGACTCGCCGTACTGGGACCGGGAATTGGAGACCATGGACCCGGAACAGCGGGAAAAAGAGGTCATCCTGCCCAAACTCCAGGGACAACTGACCTACGCCTATGAACACTCCCCCTTTTACCGGAAGAAGTGGGACCAGGCCGGCGTCAAACCCGAAGACATCCGTTCCCTGGACGATTTTGAACAGATCCCCGTTGTGACCAAGGAGGAGATCCGGCAGGATCAAATGGAGCACCCGCCCTTCGGCAGCAATCAGTGTGTGCCTCAGACAGAGGTGGGGAGGGTGCACGGCACCTCCGGCACCACCGGAAAGCCCACCGCCTTTGCCATCAGCAAGGGGGATGTGTCGCGGATCGCTGAGGCCCATGCACGCATCATGTGGAACTTCGGACTCCGTCCCACCGATACGGTCTTTATCGGCTCCTTTTTCAGCCTGTACATGGGGAGTTGGGGGGCCCTGTTGGGGGCGGAACGTCTCGGCGCCGCCGTGTTTCCCTTTGGGGCCGGGGTCCCGGGCCAGTCGGACCGGGCCCTGGAGTGGATGAAGGAGGTGAAACCCACGGCCTTTTACGGGACCCCTTCCTACAGCCTGTACCTCGCTGAAAAGGCAGTGAAAAAAGGCTTTGATCCCTTGAAGGATTTTAATTTCAACATCCTCTTCTTTTCGGGTGAGCCGGGCGCCGGGGTCCCTTCCACCCGGAAGCGGATCGAGGAGACGTACGGCGGCATATGTATAGACTCCGGGTCCACCGCTGAGATGACGCCGTGGATGACCGATTGCGAATGCGACCATCGTCAGGGCATGCATCTTTATCAGGACATTGTGTATGCAGAGGTGGTGGATGTGAACACCCGAAAGAGGCTCCCTTACGGAAGAGAGGGTGCCATTGTGTATACCCATCTGGAGCGGACGTCACAGCCCATGATCCGGTTCTGGGCCGGGGATATCACCCGGTGGGTGGACGATCCCTGTCCCTGTGGGCGGACCTATCCCCGGTTGCCCCATGGAATATACGGTCGTGCCGATGACATGTTCGTGGTGCGCGGGGAAAACGTATACCCGAGTGCCATAGAGGATTCCATCAGGGCCATCCCAGGGCTTGGAGATGAATTCCGGATTATTATCACCCGGGAAAAGGCCATGGATGAACTCATCGTACAAGCGGAATATGTCCCGGATGCGGACCCCGCGGATACCCCCCGATTAAAGGCAGAACTGGAGCGGGCATTGAAGGCCCGGGGACTCAGGACGGTGGTGCAGTTAGAGGCTCCCAATACCATTGAAAGAACCCAGTTCAAGGCCAGGCGGATCATTGACAAGCGGGATCTGTACGACCACCTCATTCAGGAGAAATAACAAAACCGGTGGAGGGGATGCCTGACCGGAGCGACGTATATTATCCCCTTACAGTGCCGGATCGAGGACCACCTTGAGCGGCGTCTCGCCCGGCACGGAGCCCCCCACCAGTTGGATGGCGTCTTCCGCCCTTTCCAGGGGAAATCTGTGACTGATCATCTCCACCAGGGGATACTTGTCTTGACGAGCCGCGTGGATGGCGGCCTCCACTGCAGGCGCATCGTGGGAAAAGACGCCTTTCAGGGTCAACT
>JAIPDZ010000282.1 GCA_021737425.1 Deltaproteobacteria bacterium | reverse complement strand
CCGCGAATTCCGAATCCATGGTACAAAAGGCTTGTGGACATGATGGGATTCCTCCTTGACTAATTTTGTTTTCACCAAAGAGGAAAACCTGATTGTCCACTTTTAATCAACCCGTAAGTACGCAAATTCCGGATGAACCCGAATTTCTTTCAACTTGTAAACAATCTCATTCAAGGACGCTTTGCCGGTTGCCAGATCAAACCGAAGTGTTATATGTATTTCTTGTTCCATTGCGGTCTTGTTCCTCCGGTCTTGGTGTTGGAACCTTAACCTTAGGAACAGACCGCATTTTTTTCAACTTCTACCTTATGCCAACACTTTTGAACGATACCAAAAGATTATTAAAAGAACTCTCGTGCCGTCTAATGAAAGAATTTGGAAAAGGGTATTCTGTTCAGGCTCTGCGAAATATGCGCCAGTTTTATCTGGTATTCTCAAAACGCTCCGCGGTGCGGAGCGAATCACCAGCTCCTATGGAACCTGTGGATGAACAGTACGATAAGTGCTCCGCAGTGCGGAGTGAATTGACATGGACACATTACAAGATTCTCATGCGTGTTGAAAAAGACGAGGCCCGCAAATGGTATATGAACGAAGCGGCTGACCAGAACTGGTCCACACGCCAATTGGACCGACAGATTTCCACCCTGTATTATGAGCGGCTCTTGGCCAGTAGAGACAAGAAGCCGGTCAAACAGGAAGCTTCGGAAAAACTGGCGCAGTTAGAGCCAGAAGATTTCATACGGGACCCGTATGTACTTGAATTCCTGAACCTCAAGGATTACCCGGGTCTGAGAGAATCCACGGTTGAGCAAGCCATTATTGATAAGTTGCAGGAGTTCCTGCTTGAACTTGGCAAAGGGTTTTCATTTGTAGCCCGGCAGAAGCGATGCGCTTTGGGGATGAGGATTTTTACGTGGATCTGGTCTTTTACAATGTTATCCTCAAGTGTTTTGTACTGATTGATCTCAAGCTCGGGAAGTTGACTCACCAGGATATTGGACAGATGGACGGTTACGTGCGTATGTATGAAGAGCATGCAAGCGTAGAGGGAGACAATCCGACCATCGGGCTAATCCTCTGTTCTCGGAAAAACGAGACTATCGCTCGCTATTCTGTGCTGAACCACAGTAAACAGCTTTTTGCCTCAAAATACATGCTCTATCTGCCCACGGAGAAAGAGCTCGAACGGGAACTTGAGAGGGAGAGAAGACGGATAGAGGAAAGGCCTGTTTGATATGAAGATTCAGGAGTCCATTGCCCGGCATATTAAGACGCGCTTAGATGACTGCAAAGCGCTTCTAATCTCGGAGCCGGAAGGGCTGTACCAGGACCTTGTGACGGGCCTGGCCAGTGAGGAGATCACGGTGGTCGATGGAGAGAAATCCACTATCCTGAGGCGGGAAGCGGTACAGCATATGCTTTAGAACAAAATCTCGACGAATGGTCAACAAGGCCATGATAGAAAGGATGTGTGAAGGGGAGCCGTTGACTTCTCAAAAAATGAAATCAGTGGAGTACTATCGGGAGTATCCGCTCCAAAACAGGAGCTATCTGAAAAGCTGGCTAAAGGAATAAGGGTCAAGGATATACACGCTGTTAGTCAACACCCGGTAGATAATGCAGCAGGGTTTGAAGAGTGCCTGACGATATTCGCGGATTCCCAGGTTCAATAGCTACTGGGGATAGGCGCCCCGGTAGGAGATTCCATCAGGCTTAAACAGGTTTTGGTTCTCGGCCAGACCCCGGACGATTTCGGCTGCGCCACCGCCTCCATGTCAGTGCGCTCCCAGAGGCCTGGTCCCCATTTCAACGCAAATTCCAGCCACTATCTTGCCATGGGATATCCCTTGACACCCCGGACCGTCCGGACTACACAGCCGTAAATAAAGCGGGTGTTCTGAGGTTTTCCACATTTCATCATCGGGAGGGACCATGAAGCGACTATTGATCACCGGGGCATCATTGGTGCTCCTGGCGGTTTTAACCGCCCCGGCCACGGCCAAAGTGAAGATCGGCGGTATCGTATTTACTGATTTTTATTACCTGGACAGGGATAAGGATAACGCCTATGACCTGGGCCAGGGGAATGGGACCAGTTCCTACAATGTCACCGCGCTCCAGGTCCCCAATATTACCCGCCTTTATGCCCATTGGACCAATGAAGATAATGTGGGCATGTATGTGGAGCTGGGGCTGGGCCAGGATTCCGGTGCGGTGGAAATGAGTTCCAGCAACGGCGTCGAGCTCAGGCACGCCTACGGCTGGTGGGATGCGACCCCCGCGTTTCAGATCCTTGCCGGCAAGACCACCACCCCCTTTTCGCCTCTGAACCCGTCTCAGTTATTGGGAACGAGGTCGGGGACCTACAATATCATCGGTGTGGGCTACGGCGATTTTTATTCCGGCCGTCCCGCCCAGGTGAGGGGGACATTCCGGTTCAATAAGAACATCAGACTCGCCATGGCCCTGGTGGACCCCAACGGGGTGGCCCACAGGGACGGAGAATTCGGCCCCTGGAACGAATATCAAAACAACTCCAAGCTTCCCAGGATCGACATCGGCCTCCCCATCTATGCCGGTCCTATCCGGATCTACCCCAGCTTCCTGTACCAGCACAGGACGGTGGACAGGGTGGGGTCATGGAGCAGCGGTATGGACACTTCACTTGACTCCTATGTGGGGTCCCTGGGCCTCAAGTCAGGGTTTGGGCCGCTGGGTATTGCCGCGGAAGGGAACTGGGGCAGGAACTGGGGGAATACGTACGATCTTATCGGATACAGCTATCCGGCGCTCTATTCGAGCGCCATGATCGGTGAGAATGGACGCATTCACGATGCCGAGACCTACAGCTTCTGGTTCGATCTGTCCTACCGGCTGGGTCCGGTTACCCCGCATCTGATCTACGGCGAGATGCGGACCCAGAACAGGTACATGGACACGGAAGTGGAGACAAAGAGCCAGATGTTCGGGTTCAGTATCCCCATTGACTTGGCCAAGGGGTTCCGGATCAGGCCGGAACTCATGTGGTACGACGATGGAGATATTAAGTTCGATCAGCAGGGAAATCACACCACCGTACCCATCGGCCGTTACGCCATATACGGTGTCCAGTTCCAGATCACCTTCTAAGCCGTCCTCAAGATGAATTTAGGGCGCCTGCCCCGCGCTTTTCAGTAACTGCCTCATCCGCCGGATCACTTCCTTTGGGGGTACATGGCCTTCGATGCGGAGGGATTCGACTTCATTTCCATTGGAATCCATGAACAGGAGCGTGGGAACCCCCCGGACGTGGTACCGGGCCTGCAGTTTTTCCTGCTCAGGGTGCTGGGTGGTCAGATCCACGCGCAGGTTGACAAAATTCTGGCTCAGTTGGACCACTTGGGGATGGGTGAACACCTCCCGGTCCATGGCCTTGCAGGGCCCGCACCAGTCCGCATAAAAATCGAGCATCACCGGTTGTTCCGCCTTTTCAGCCGCTTTCAAACGGGCGCTGGTGTAATCGACCCAGTTTACCCCGTCGCCGCTTGGGGTCATGAGGATAAAGGGGAGGACAAAGGCCCCGGCCACCAGGATGGCGCCCACCACTTTTTTGATGCGGGAGAAGACCCGCAAATGCGCTCCTTCCTTATCCAGCCAGCCCAGATGAAGCCCGGCGGCCAGGAGGAGGAGACCGAAAAGCCCCTGTTTCAAGAAAGGGTCATGGATCAAGGGCTGCAGGATATAGCCGGCCATGCCCAAGAGCACCCAGCCCAGGGCCTTGCGGATCCAGACCATCCACGCCCCGGATACCGGGAGCTTGTTCACCGCTCCTGAAAAGACGGCCAGCACGGCGAGGGGAAGGCCCATTCCGATACTGAGGACAAAGAAGTATAAAAACCCCAAGAAGGGGTCCCCCTTTTGCCCCACATAGGTTAAGAGCCCCAGGATGAACGGTCCCAGACAGGGGGCCGCCACGATCCCCAGGGTCAGGCCCATGAAAAAAGTGCCTAAGACACCCCCGAATTGCTTGGAGGCCAGCCCGCTGAGCCCGGCCGGGATCCGCAGTTCCCAGAACCCGAAAAAACTGAAGGCCAGGGCGATTAGAATGCCGGCCACCACCCCCAGTACCACGGGGTTCTGGAGGGCCGCCCCCAATATGTTCCCGGACAGGCTGGCGGCCAGGCCCAACGTGGAATTGGTGACCGCCAGTCCCAGGATGTAGACCATGCCGTGAATCACCGTGCGGCCCCGCATCCGGCCCCCCCTTCCCCCGAAATAGGAGACCGTAATGGGGATCAGCGGGTAAATACAGGGGGTGAGGTTGAGGGCTAATCCCCCCAGTAAGAGGCCCAGTAAAGTCAGCCACAGGCCGGCCCCGAGGTTCTGGGCCAATCTTCTCCCTTCCTTGAGGGAGACCTGGTCCTTAGGGGCGGGGGCCTGATCCGGTTGTCCGAATATCTCCTGGTTCAACCGGTTGATGGGTTCCCCGGCGGGGACCACCGCCACCTGAAAGGTGATGGGCACGGTTTCCGGTGGGAGGCATGAGTTCTCTGAACAGGCCTGGGAAGAGAACGCCCCGCTGATTTGGTGGATGCCCACCGTGGCATCTGCTGTAATGACCAGGGTGGCCCGGACCAGGAGGTCCCCCGAGTAGACCGCCACCGGTTCCTCTGAAAAGGAGAAGGTCTTCTCCTGGGCAGGAGGGAAGGTGATCCCCTTGACCTGTATGTGGGACCCGTCATTGATGTTCAGATTGGTGGGGAAGAGGCCGCTCTCACCTGCGTGGGTGCCGTGGATATACCAGGGACCCGTGATATGGATGGAAAACCCGATGGGATATTCACCCGGAGCCGGGTACCCGTCCTGGGCCTGAACCACCTCCACCCGGGCCACAGTCGCCGCAGCAAAAGGCGCATGGAAAAAAAACCCGGCCAGCAGGATCAGACAGAATAAATGAAACGGCCGCTTCATCTACTTGCTTCCACTCCCGGCCGGCGTGCCGTCCATTCGGGTAAAGGCCCGTTTCCCCGCAATGGGCCGGTAGACCTTTATAAAGCTGTCATAAAAATCGAAATCGTCATCTTCTGATTCTACCTCGTATTGAATGTCCACATGATGAAGTACACACAATTGCTCCTGCCCATGGGAGGCTTGAAACAGGGGAATGCCCGAAGGGGCCCACAAGCCGGATCCGCCCCAGAAATTGTACCCTGCTTTGTGCTGTACACCCACGGAATTGCAGCCGATGATCCATATCTGGTTGGTGGCGGCGCGGGCCGCAGCCATAAGATTCCACTGATATCCGTAATACTGGTCTGTACGGATATTCATGGTGGGGTAGGCCCGTACAGCAGGTCCCCGCCAGCTGGCAAGTTCAATGACCCCATCCACCCGGTTTTCCATGCCATAGGTTTCGTACAGCTGTGAGAAGCACAGGTCATAGCAGGTGGTGAAGCCAAAGCGGCCCCACGGCGTGTGGATCACCAGCACATCGTCCTGCCCGGAGCGTTCGTACACATTCTCAATGCCCGGAAGAAATGTCTTGTCGTATATATCCCATGTTCCGGACTCAAGGCGGAAAAAGTAATGATAACAACTACTTGGCAATTGCTTTTCTGCGACTACAAACATTGGAGCGCTCATTTTTGCGGGTCTATGGCAACTTGCGGTAGTGAAAGCCTGTCCAACAGAGCT
>JAIPDZ010000281.1 GCA_021737425.1 Deltaproteobacteria bacterium | reverse complement strand
TGGATGTGATTGACGAGGACAAGCATCATTGTTTCTGGGGCTAATCCCAAGAAAATGCCCAGCGTGCGAATTTGCTGTCCCGCTTTGGTTTTGTTGTGGCGGTGATCCAGCAGTCTCCTTTGCGTCCAACCTCCGCACCGGTGGGCGTGTTGGGGCATTTGACCCGATTATCCGGTACACCGTTCCCGTCATTGTCCGCCGCCTGAACACACCCAAAAACATGCCTTGACACGTTTGTGACATCTTTCCGCCTTTACAAGCTGTAAAACATATCGACAGGCGGAAATATATTCCGAAGCCCCCTGCCTGAGTGTATTCAATATGTCATAATTAAATCAGCATCTTATTTTAATTCCCCACAGGAATGGATTTTGGCACGGCACTTGCTGTTTCAGATAAAGAGGGCTGGGACAGGGACTTCAACCCCCTTGTGTGCGCTTCTCACCCACAAACATGGAGGTGCCTGAAATGAATGCAGCGAAACAAGGGAAAATGCTTGTGGCGGTTGACGGATCCGAGCGGGCCATGGACATGGTCCGCTATATCAGTGGGTTTAAACCGTTTCAGCGGATAAAGCTGGTGCTCTTTATGGTGGAGAACAGGATTCCGGAGTTTTTTTGGGATCAGAAGCGGCGGCCCCATTTTGAATGGCAGATAACCGGGGTCAAGATGTGGGAGAAGCAGCACGATAGGGTAGTCCGGCAATACATGGACAAGGCCCGGGCTATCCTTCTTGATGCGGGTTTTCCCCCTGAAAATGTGAAGGCCGTTATCCATGAAAGGAAAGTGGGTATTGCCAGGGACATCTTGGAAGAGGCCCGAAAGGACTACGGCGCGGTGGCCGTGTCCAGGAGGGGCCGAAGTAGGATGCAGGGCCTAATCCTTGGAAGCACCACCACCAAATTGCTGCACATCCTGTCCCCCATGCCCCTGCTGGTGGTGGGAAGGAGTCCGCTCACCGGAAAGGTCTTGGTGGCCATGGACAACTCCTCAGATGCCATGAAAGCGGTGGATTACGTGGCCCAAACCCTGGGCGGTGACGGCGTAAGGGTCACGCTGATGCATGCCATCAGGGAAGGGGAGGCCATGGAAGCGGAATTCCCCAGGGAGCCCGCAAAGCACCATGTGGAAGAAGACAAGGAGGAAATGGAAAAGGTCTTTGACCAGGCCCGAAATCGGCTCATAAAGGCGGGCTTTGAGCCAGCTCACATCAATACCCAGCTCATTACAGGGGCATACAGCCGTGCGGAGGCCGTGATCCAGGAGGCTTGTAGGGGCGGATATGGTACCATAGCGGTGGGCAGAAGGGGGATATCCAGGGCACATGAATTTTTCATGGGACGGGTCAGCAACAAGCTCATCCAGGTGGCGAGAGAGCAGGCCGTTTGGGTCATCGGATAGAAAGGGAGCACGCCACTGCCCTCGGATACCATTGAAGAACCCTGTAGCAAGCTACAGGGAATCTCCCAAATGTAAGGAGTTTTTTCCATTTTTTATTTCGCTCGCTAACCCCGCTGCAAGCAGCGGGGAATGCGCTCCCTGAGCATTTTCAAAGAGCCTTTACTGGGAGGGGCGCTGAACTGTCCAGGTCCTCATGGCCTGTTCAGGAGGGACTCTTCGGCCTGCTTACCGGGTTGAAAAAACCAGGATTTCAAGCGGGCCGGCCAGTGAACGGGGCTGCGAAGTCTTTGCCAGGAATGTTTTACCCGGGTCATGTGTGGATCATTAAGGGCGACTTGCCCGTACGCTTCCAGATTGAAGGCATAAATGATCAGCGCGATCTCCCTTTTTATGGATGGGAAGTGGTGCATGAGGCGCAAGCCGTATTCCAACGGGGTTTCGTTTTTGAGCCGGGGCAGACCGCTGTGACGGCCCCACCGTAAAAGAAAACCAAAGAAGTCATGGGCGGTTTGGGCCCCTTTCACCTGCTGGATCAGCCATTGCCGGGACTGCAGGATGACGGTCCACAGGCCTTGAATCCACACCAAGAAGCGCCTGGATCCCCTCTTCGGTGTTTCTCTTTTGCTGGTCCTGGAGAACAGCCACCTGATGAGATACCATGACCCCAGGCCCAGGAGGATGAGCCCCAATAAGGCGCCCAGGCCCATAAGTCCCCAGGTCAGCATAATTTCCACAGGTTCGTCTCCCCAGCCCCCCTCTGATGGGGAAGCCCGCAAGCCCTCGTTTTGATCGGAAGACGAAGATGCAGGCTCCGAGCGCAATCGGCGTCCCACAAATATGAACCGCAACACCCGGATGAGGACCGGGACCAGGGGGGCGGCAGCGGATTTCAATGCGCCGTATCCCATTTCAGCCCCTGCGTGCAAATAGGGCATTAGGAGCAATACCAGGCCGGACCCAAACACCATGACCGCGCCGATAAAGGTCAGCAAGGCACCCATTGCGCGGTAGCCTGAAAGAAACTCCTTTCGAGCCGTTCCCCGGTTCCTGGCCAGGCCGATGGTCAAGAGGCTGAAAATGAGAAACGGGAATACCAGGATTTCCGACCCGGGATCCTGGAGCTCAATGCCTCCCTTTGTCCGCAGTAAAAATTTGATGAGCAGGAGGCAGAAAAAGGCCGATACCCCCAGATCAAAGCGGGTGCACAGGCTCAGATAGGCGGTCGATCTCCGAACCAGGGTTACCCCGCTGAGCCAAAACCCCAGGGCCAAGGAGAGGATGATCACCAGAACCAACCATTCCAGAGGGTCTCGGGTCATATGAAGGAACCCTATTAGCCACTGGGGATCAAGATAGGAATGGGTTTGGCTGTAGGAGGCATATAGGATCCTGGTTGCACCCACCACCAATCCCGCCCCCTGAAGTCCCCATACCGTAATGATTCGGAGGCCCTTTTCCTTTATAAACCCGGTGAGCATGGCCCCGAGCATAAACCCCGCCAAGGCGTCCATCAGCGGAAAGGCGGGGTGTCCCATGGCAGCCATGAGAAACACGGCCCAGGCATAGAGCCAACTGAGCTCCATGCCCGCATGGGCCAGGAAAAGCAGAATCTCCCGTTTGCGGCTCATGGGGTCTCGGGGGGTTGGATACGAATATCTTCCAGGGTGTAGGTCCTCCACCCGGCCTGGTTTCCCTCTGTGTGGGCGGGAGGGGTGCAGGAGATGAAGGTCACCGGGATCTTTCGGTCCAAGATATAAGGTTTGATCACGGGTATGGCATGGGCGGCATGGTATGAAAAATAGATGCAGCTCGTGCCCCAGGGTATTTCCAGGTCGTGGCCGAACACCTGCGCAAGCCCCTTGCCGGGATGCATGTTTATCCGGGCCAATATTTCCAGGATGGAGGCGAGGACTCCCGGGCTCCTTCCCATGGGGACAATAGAGGCCCCCTTGTCCACACAGCCGTTGGTGGCGAACCCCAGGGCGCATCGGCGTTGGTGGAATTGAACGGCCATGGATGCGGCTGCCTCCAGGGTGTGTTCAAAGGCCTCTGGTTGATTATACGCTTCAAATTGATCCACCTCCACCACCAACAGAATTTTTTCCTGCTCCGAGGGGTCAAAGACCTTTTCCTGGAGCCGATGGTGACGTGCGCTGGCCTTCCAGTGGATAAACCGCGCGGGTTGACACTGCTGGTAGTCCCGGGTGCCCAGGATGTGGACCGGATCCTTGACCGCACTCTTTCCGCCCGGTATGCCGAAAAGGTCTTTCCTGGGAAGGGAAAGACGTTTGAGCGGAATGAGGCGTGGATAGACCACCACCTCAAGCGTCTGCTTCGCCTTTTTTTCCCGGGTAAAAAAGCCCAAAAGATCGCCCGCCTCCAGGCGGGGCGGTCCCACCTGGTGCACACCTCTTTTTTTTGCCGTCAATGGCCATGTGAACCGGGCTTGTTGGTACCACAAAAGACCGGTTTCCCGGCTGAGAAAGTGGGCTTTCGTGGAGGGGCTGAGTCCCCTCCTTACAGGGAGGGTCATCCGGAGCCACACGGGCAGGAACTTGGCGTTTTTGGCTCGAACCTGCAAACAGAGGGATTCTTCCGGAAAGACCTTTTGCTTGTCCACGGTGGAATCCCAGGTGATCCCCGAAAGGCTGAACCAACTCCACACCTTTGCCCCCATGGCCACGCCGAGGATTAGAAGGCAGAACAGGACAAGGGGCTCTTGTCTGAACAGCAAGGCCACAAAAAGCAGAATTCCCACCAGAAACTGAATCAGGGGGACGATGAACAGGCTGGAAACCCGGTCTTCCTGGGAGGCTACTTTCATGCCTTACAGGGTGGGACCTGGAACAGGAATCCGGTCCAAAATCTGTTCCAAAAAATACGCACCGGTGCGTCCCCGCAGACGCTCCTCATCCATGGGGATCAGGCGGTGCGCCAATACCGGGACCGTTAGATGCTTGATATCATCCGGAAGCACGTAGCCTCTACCTCTTAGTGCGGCGAGGGCCTGTCCCGCACGGCTGAGACCCAGTGAACCTCGGGGGCTGGCGCCGAACCGCAGGGAGGGATGGGTCCGGGTGGCCCTCACCACGTCTGCAATGTACTCCCGCACCGGCGGGGAGACCAGGACCCTTTTTCGCGCCTCCTGAAGCCCGACCATTTGCTCGGGGGTGGTGACCGGCTTCAGGGTATCCAGAGGATCCTGCTCTTGGAAGCGCTCCAGGATAGCAATTTCTTCCGTCTTTTCAGGGTACCCCAACTGCAATTTGAGCAGGAAGCGGTCGATCTGGGCCTCGGGCAAGGGGAAGGTCCCTTCCATCTCAATGGGGTTCTGGGTGGCGATGACGAAAAACGGATGAGGGAGAACATGCGTCTTCCCGTCCACGGTGACCTGCCCCTCCTCCATGCTCTCCAGCAGGCTGGACTGGGTGCGGGGGATGGTCCGGTTGATCTCATCGGCCAACAGGATATGCGACATGACCGGGCCCGGTTGGAACACAAACCGGCCGTTGGATTGATCATAGATGTTAAACCCGGTGATATCCCCGGGAAGTAGATCCGGGGTAAACTGGATCCGGTGAAAGGTGCCGCCCACACTCTTGGCCAGGGATTTGGCTATCAGGGTCTTGCCCACGCCGGGGACATCGTCCAACAGCACATGGCCGTCCGCCAACAGGGCCACCAGCAGGAGTTCAATGGCAGGTCTTTTTCCCACCACCACCTGGGATATGTTCGCCATAATCCGCTGACACGGCGTGAACTCTGATTCAGTATGTTCCGAGTCTTTTCCTGATAAGTCTTGTCCCCCCGTTTTTGTGTCTCTCTGAGTAATGTTGCGTATGCCGGTCACTAATTTCTCCCTCCTCCCGGGCCGATCCATGGCTCAGGCTTATGCCGAGATGAAAATGAATTTTTCGTATCTTATCAATGGTCCTCTAATGGCACCCGACGTTTTCCTGCCGAACAGTTGTACCACGCCCACATAAAACAGAGGTACAAAAAAGATGTTATTCGCCAGTGTCGGATGTTTTAAGCCCTAAGCGGGAAAGAAAATAAAAGTAGTAAACTGCAAACGGCATCGAGGTAACGAGGAGTTTATACACCCCTTTGTGGGGGGTTAGATGAAAGGTCTCCATGAGGGCGACCCCGGCCGTGAAACCCATCAGCACCACCACTACGCCCAACAGACTGAGCAATACCCGGCTGCCCATTCTTACCCCCGGCGTCGATGCTATGAGCGACACCCACAGGAAGGTTTGTAAGTCAGGGGTCAGACTGAT
>JAIPDZ010000280.1 GCA_021737425.1 Deltaproteobacteria bacterium | reverse complement strand
CTTTCCCGGAGCCTCCTCTCTCCGGCCACCTGCTGCCTGGTGAACCCGGATCGGGAAAAGACGGTGGAAAAGGCCTTTCAAACCATCCGGGCCCTCTCAGAGAGATTGCGGGAAAAGTACAGGCTCCCGGAGAATGCCGGCGCATGAGGTGAGCCCTTAGATCTCAACTTGCATGCAAAAAGCAAAGATGTTTTGTCGAAGCTAAGCCATTTCATTTATTGGCAATGAGGTGTCAGGTTTCCCCGCAGATAGCGATAGCGGGATCTTCGACTGGTGTCAGGTGTCAGCAAACCCGCATTCTGAAACCTGAACACTGTGTTGATGAGAGACAACGAAAAAAGGCGTTGCCCATGAAAAAGTACTACAAAGAGAGGTTTGAGTCCCTGCGCCGGGTCAACCGGACCCTGGCCTCCACCATGGAGGTCAACCAGATTCTGGAGAAGCTGAGAGAGGAGATTCGAAAGCTGGTCCCTTCAGCCATGGAGGCCTGCATTCTGCTCTTGGACCCGGATGCCCCCAAGTATACCCGGCCCCTTCAGTGCGCCTTGTACGACAGGCCTGTGAATTGCCTCTCCTGCAAGCGGAACCGGGCCGCGGTACAAAAGGCCCTGGCCCGAAACAAGGGTGTGGTCATCTCCGAGACCGAGCCCATCATTCGAACCGATGGAACGGTGGTGAAGACCGGGCCGGAAGCTGCCATGCCTGTGTTTGTGGGCAATGACATCGTCTCCGTGGTTAACGTGGTGTCCAGGCCCGGCACCCGTTTCGCTCGAAAGGATTTCTACCTGATCAAGGACATCTCCGAGACCGCCGGCAATGCCATTCTTCGGGCCAAAACATTGTGGAAAAGCACCCAGGAAAAGATGGCCATCAACCAGATGCTCAGCCACCTCTCCCCGTTTGTCCCCCACTCGGTCCGGCAGATCGTGGAAAACGATCCCGAACTCCTGAACCGGGAAAAGGAAAAACAAGAGGTCACGGTTTTGTTCCTGGATCTTGAAGACTATACCCGGCTCAATGTGAGCCGGCCTGAAACCGAGGTCAACGAACTGGTGGAGCGGATGTTTTCCAGTTTTGTGGACCCCATTCACCGGTCGGGCGGGGATATCAATGAGACCGCAGGGGACGGTCTCATGATCATCTTTAAAGACGACGATGCAAAAACCAATGCCATTAATGCGGTGAGTGCGGCCTTTGATATTTATGATATCAACATGGACCTGAGCCGGAAGGTGAGTCCTGATTTCGGCTTTATGAACGTCAACATGGGGATCAATTCAGGGATCGCCCTGGTGGGGATGACCCAGTTCAAAGGGGCCTCCCATACCCGGATGACCTATACGGCCACGGGCGCGGTGACCAATATGGCGGCCCGTCTGGCAGACCATGCCCGAGGCGGGGACATATTGATCGGAGAGGAGACCCAAAGGCTCATCCAGGACAATTGGAAGGTCTATGACCGGGGGAGGCATCAGTTTAAAGGCATGGACCGGCCGCTTCAGGTCTACTCCCTTAAAAAGGCGGAATGACTTGAGCCATTTCACAAAAAAATCAGAACAGGGGGGGAGTGGTATCCATCGGGCCTTTATGCAAATGCATTCCAGTCCAGCCGGACAGGGGTCTTGTTGATTAGCAGCCCCAGGTCCTGCAACCGAATGATCATGGCCTGTTTGGAGACATTGGAGAATCCGCCTGCTTCACACATGGCCGCGGAAATGAAGGGCCACTGTTCCACATAGGGCTGTTCGCCTCGGGCGCCTTCACCCGCCTCGCTTCCGGCACGCTTCATCACAAAGGGTTCCGGTCCGCATACCCGCTCAAAGGCCTCCCGAATCTCTTTTTCCGGCATGAGGAGACAGGAGGCGAAATAATCGGCCTGCCATTCGATGGGGGCCTTGGCATTGTGAGGGGTGCATACCATGGGCTTGCTTTTTGGATCCCGGATGTTGTGTTGCCTCAAATAGGCCCGGTGCAGGATCCAGTGGCCCACCTCGTGGGCGCAGGTGAACACCAGCCTCCCCTCGGAGCCGTTCTCAAAGAGCCTTTCGTTGATGCACAGGGTCCTTGATTCCACATAGGTGGCGCCCAGGACCTCTTTTCCCAGTATGGGTTCCAGGTCAGCATACAGGAGACGCAGTTTCAAGTACCGCTCCACGATATCTTCCACCGGGATGGGCGGCCTGACCCTATATCCCGCCATGGCCTGAAAATTGTCAATCAGGCCATAGGCCTTTCGGGCGATGTCTTGCTTGGACATCCAGGGAACCCTCATAACGCTTGCGCCCTCACACAAAGCACGTGGTGGCGGACGGACATGTGCTATCTCCTTGCGCCGTACAGAGGAGGAATTCAGTAACTCCCCGGCGGGTCTTGATTGCCCGGGGGGACCGGCTGATACGACCCGTCACCATGCTGGTAGATGTAATACCATTCCACTGCAATGCCATAGGGCTCCTTCAGGGTCTTGTATTTAAACTTGATCTGGGATGCGCCCGGAACATGGATCTCGTTGACTGCGTCCGAGAGGGTCTGATAGGAAAATGCCTTTTCCCCCTTCTTGCCGATCAAATAGGAGTTGATCACCTCGCTGGTGCGGTCATGCCCGTGCATACAATGGACATAGATAACCACATCGCCCTGGTAGGCGGGGTTCCCTTTTGCATCCCCTTCATTGTTCATAATGTTGCGGATGCCGGTGACAATCTCGGTCAACGGGTTGGCATAAACGGTTTTCCCGCCCATGACGATGCCGGGGCAACTGCTCAAAGCGGTAAGAGTGGTCTCTGCCTGTTTCTGGGTGGTGCCCTCCGTGGGTTGGGTCGTAAGCCCCCCGGTCGGTTGCCAGAGGAGCCTCCCCTGAATGGAAAAGCCGTTCAGCCCTGATACGGAATACCAGGTTTCGGCCGGCTGGAAACTTCCCGGCCTCATAAAAACAGATGTTTCCTTCAAGCGGCCGCCCAGTGAAGCATATTCCCGGTACAAAACGTCGTTTTCCGAATCGCGCCCGCCGATGAGCGATACATTGATGAGCTTGATGTCTGTGGGAAAATCGGTTTTGCCGGTCTGAAGCTCATATTTTTGTTTTAAAATGGTGTAGAGGCCTGCAAAATCAATCTCCTGTTCATCCACCGTACTGGCATCGGTCAAGGGCTCATTGCCCCGGAAAAGATAGCGGTTTCCGTTAGGGGTGGCGGTAATATCCGTGAACCAGACATGAGAGGCATTCAGGACCGAATCCGGATTGATGGCATCATGGGTGGTGCTGATACGGTTCCCCACCGAGTACGCCGGGACGGTTGGCGCTGCCAGCGCGGAATATGGATGATCCGTCTCATTCATGGTGCGACTGGCGTTTGCGGCCGGAGAATCCGGGACGGGCCATTGGATGGCATCATCCTGGAGCAGTTTTAAAAATCGTTGGGGAACCACTGCAGTAAGCACGCTTTGTCCGGTGACCGGATCCATTATTTGGGGGTACAGGGGATCGGTAATGGCGTATACGATGTTTCGAAGCCATTCCCATACCGGATCCATGAGTTCAACGTCTATGCCCTCCAAGACGGTGCAGGGGACCGTTTTCAGTTGTCCGGAAACCGGATCGGGATACGTCAAATGAACGCGCGGGTCCTGACCGAAAAAGCGGCCGCGTATTTCAAACCGGCCGGTTTCAGTGATCCTGGAACTGAGGATCTCAGATATCATTGGACCGCTCACCTCAAAGTATTCCGTAACCAGGCGGGATGGACCATCCATTTCCACGAAGAGGGAATAGGTTCCCGGATCAACCGGCTCCACCCACAGGCAATGGAGTTCATGGGTGGGATAGTCGCTGGACAGCACCCTGGCATAGTACGGGGTGCCGCTTTTGTCCATCATGTAGACCGTGGGCTCGCTGAAAAAGGCTTCGGCGGCGGCGTCCGCGTAGAGTCCGGACATTTCGGTTGAAGAGGCCCCTGATGCTGCAGGCAGTTTTACCTTGAATACGGAGCCGCAGGTCACGGTGGTGTGGCCCTTGCCGGTGTAGATGTTACGGATGTGGTCACATACGGAAAACTGTTGGATGTTATCCACCGGGTACTGCTCACCTCCGCCCGGTGTATAGTCCGACGGTTGGATGGTTCCGTAGGATCCGACCCCGTCTATCTGGGCCACCGGGAAGGTATAGGTCTGTCCCGGTTCTCCCACCCAGGTGAAAATGGAAACCCCCATCAGGGTCTCATCAAAATAGGCGTAAGGGTCTTCTGTGGCGATGACGGCCCGCAACTCGCTTTCAATCTGGTCTCTCCCCGTACCGAATTCCGTAAACAGGACAGGCGTATCCGGAAAGCGGGTCTTGATCTGGCCCAGGTAGGTCTGGGTCCCCGGGCCGTCCATTTCCACATTGAGGCTGATGATGTACCGATCGGTCAGAAAATGGTGGGCCTCACAGACGGAACTGGCAGCCGCATACTGGTTGATGAGGGTCAGGCCGTACGCCCCGCCCACACTGCCGTGCCCGAAGGTGGCGGTGGAGAGGGGGAGGGTGATGAGCAGTTTATCCGCTTCCGGAATGCCCATGGCGTCTTCTTTTTGTAAGATAACCTCCACCACCTGAATGGCATACTGGACCGCCTGCTCATAACTGAGCCCGTTTTGAGCGGCGTGTAACAAAATCTCATTGCCCACAGCCAGCATGGCGGCTGCCGGATGAGGGGTGGTCCCGCCCTGATAGGCCTCCTCCACCATGGCCTCGATGTTGGGTTTGATCCAGGTGAAGCTCGGATTGTTAATGTTGTATACATTGTAATTGGAAAAGGGAATGGTGACCTTGATGCCGTATTTGGCGCACTCATCTAAGAAGGGGAGGTGATTGCGCAGGTTCAATGTCAAGGGCCCGCCCGGAGGGCTGGGGGGTGCGGACCAGTCATAAAGCCTCAGAAAATTGACGCCCAGGCCGTGCAGGGTCTTTAGATCCCCGCGACCCTTGCTGGCGGTCCCCCACAAGAGCGGGAAACAGCTGTTGGTGTAGTCCGTATCAAAGTACCTTTGCCCCGGTCCGTTGTGGGCTGCCCAGTCCGAGGTGTACGGCACATAACACATCCCCTTCAGGGGTTTGAGGGCATTGACTTTGGATGCCCGGTCGGACGAGGCATAGGCTGTGGCGCCCCAGATCAGGAGAAGAAGGGCCGGCCACAAAAGGTATTTAAGGACGCCTCCAAAACCATGGGTCCGCTTTAAAACAGATAATATGTGCTTCATGGAAACCTCTTTTCTTGTCTGTGTCAGGATTGATGGTGATGGATTGAATAAACAGTCGTCAGTATAATCGGCTTCACGGGAAATAGCAAGCCAAATGCCCCTTTTGCATCAGCATGGTGAAAGCACCACCTGGATCGATGTTGCATAACGCCGTCACAGCCTTTGGACTTAACGCCTTTCCTGGATAAGGAAAGGCAGGGCCTGACGGCCCTGCCTCGGTTGAGGGGTTTAGGAGGGTAGTACGCAAAAGGTTGTTCCGTGTTCACATATATTATCGGCACAAAGCCGGGAGAACTTGAGGTGTTTTACCAAAAGATAAGACGGCAGGGCCGGGTAAAGGGCTCAGTCTTTAATCCATTCGGCCAGGGTAGGGGGAGGGGTCAGGCCCTTTGAAATAGGTTCCCATTCGCAACGTGCCGTCATTTCCACACCGCCCTGGATGACCGACACGGGCTTGTCCGCG
>JAIPDZ010000013.1 GCA_021737425.1 Deltaproteobacteria bacterium | reverse complement strand
TCTCGATTGAAATATGGGAATCCCCACCTTGGCCATAATCCGTCGGATGGATATTCATAAATGCAAATAAAAGGGAGACCTTTGCAGGCGTCGTGATCTCATGCCGATTTTTTATCCCATCCTTACGACCGCTTTTCTCGGGAAGGTATTGTTGCGATGAACCGTGAAAGGCGAAGGATAATGTTTCTGCAAAGGCCTCTCCCAAAGTTATTGAGCAACTTCTATGCCAGTATAGACAGTCGGTGATGGGCGTGGGTACAAGAACTTGATGTTAATCGAAAAAGTTGGACTTGTCCGGGTGAAATAGAGTAAGACATAGTGAGGCTTCGGGAACAATTTGTACCCTTAATAGCGGGCGCATTGGAACAAATTGTACCCAAAAGGCTTTTTATGATTGACCCCGCCTCATGCTTTAATATAGATGTCTCCCATAGGGCGAGCTTATGTTTTTGAATGAATCATCAAGCGTTTCATGGGGAACCTATTTTCGCACATCAGGAGATCTCAATGTATTCCTTGGACAGGCATTACCAGATCATATTGGACAGTATCGCTGACGGCGTTTTTACGGTGAATCTCGACTGGGAGATCACCTCGTTTAACGCGGCTGCTGAAGTCATTACCGGCATTTCCAGACAGGAGGCCATGGGGCGGCCCTGCTTTGAGGTGTACAGGGCCAATGTGTGCGAAACCGGGTGTGTGCTCCGACACACCATGGAGACGAAAAGCCCCATTGAGAATATGCCGGTTCATATTATCCGCGCGGACAAAAAATCGATTCCCATCAGTGTCAATACCGCGCTGTTAAAAAATGAGGCGGGCCAAATCATCGGCGGGGTGGAGACCTTCAGGGATCTGACCGTTGTCAAGAAGCTGAGGCGGGCTTTGCTCAAACAGCAGTCTTTTGAGGATATTGTGAGCAAAAACGGGGAGATGGTCAAACTGTTTTCAATGCTTCCCCAGATCGCTGAAAGCAACAGTACGGTTTTGATCCAGGGGAAGAGCGGCACCGGAAAGGAGATCTTTGCCAGGGCCATCCACAACAGCAGTACCCAACGCGACGGACCGTTCGTGGCGGTCAACTGCGGGGCGTTGCCGGACAACCTGTGTGAATCGGAATTGTTCGGATACAAGGCCGGGGCATTCACCGATGCCAAGAAGGACAAGCCCGGCCGGTTTTCCCTGGCCCAGGATGGGTCCATTTTCCTGGACGAGATCGGGGATATTTCGCAGGCAGTCCAGATAAGGCTCTTGCGCGTTCTGGAGGAAAAGGTCTATGAGCCCCTGGGATCCACAAAACAGATCAAAACAAATGCCCGGGTCATCGCCGCCACCCATCGGGATATGGAAAAGCTGGTGCAGGAAGGCCGGTTCAGGGAGGATCTTTATTTTCGGATTAACGTGATCAAGATGGTATTGCCACCCCTTTGTGAACGAAGGGAGGATATTCCCTTGCTGGTGGATCACTTTATTCAGCACTTCAATGACATGACCGGCCGAAAGATTGTGGGCATGACCCAGGAAGCAATGGCCGCGCTTATGCTGTATGACTGGCCGGGTAATGTCCGGGAACTGGAAAACGCCATTGAACACGCATTTGTGCTCTGCAAGGGTGAATTGATCCGACTGAAATGTCTGCCTGAGCAATTGATCCCCAAGAACGGCTCCATGCTGGTCCCCACCGGTCTTACTCTGAAAGAGATCGAAAAACGGGCCATTCAACAGGCCCTGGAACGGAACCGGTGGAAAAAGGTGGCCACCGCCAGGGAACTGGGGATCGACAAGAACACCCTGCGCCGGAAGATCCATCGGTTGGGTATTATGGAACCGCTCATATAGGGCGCAAGGGCCGGCGGCCTCTGCCCCACAGAAGTGCCCCGGAACCCTCAGGTAAAAAAGAAAAGGGGGTTGACGATATCCGCTCCATTTCATATACTGCGTGGGAAAATACGGATTGAGTCCCGGGAAGGGGGTGGAGAAGAGCGACAGGGTCCAATAATAAAAATTAGAACAATTTTAGTTAGGAGGTTTTAAAATGAAGAGAATCGCTGTGGTTGCAGTGGCATTGACCTTTTTACTGGGTTCCGCCGGACTGGTGGGTGCGGGTGATAACCCGCTGAAAGCGCAAGAAAAAAAAGTGGTTCAATCTTTTGTGGATGAGATTCCAAAGGACCATATCATCGGTGTGGAAAAATTCTATGAAGTCTACAAGGCGGTGATGGACGGAAAAAAGGAGGCCTACCTGATTGATGTGAGGACCCATCCGGAATTCTATGCCTTTCACATCGAGGGGACCGACCATATCCATGCCGGCCATATGTATACCATCCCCAAGAAGATCACGGACCCCACCGCTGAGATCTATGTATGGTGCCGTACGTCCCACCGGGGAAAATATGTGGCGGGTTTTCTGTATAAATACGGCTACAAGAATGTATACCTTTATGACAAAGGGGTCGTGGGATGGGCTGCAGCCGGCCATCCGTTCGTGAACCAGTTTGCGGGTAAATTCAAGATTACTGAATATCGAAAATATCCCTCCGAAGCGGAAAAATCTTTCCGTATCAGGGAGTTCCATCCCTATTAATGGATACATCTCGCTCAAGGGGAGGGGGCCTTCCTCTCTCCTTGAGCCTCCTCATCATCTGCGGGGTCCACATGCACGATCACCCGCTCCACCCCCACCACGTCATCGAGCAGGCATCGCTCCACCTCCTTGGCAATCCGGTGCCCCTGGGAAACGGTTTGATTTCCGTCCACCACAATGTGGGCCTCCATGAGATAAAGCCCTCCGGATGACCGGACGCGCACATCATGGATATCCATTACGCCCGCCACACCGCTGGCGCAGCCTTTAATCTCCTGGAGGATCTCCGGCGGGGGGGCCGTGTCCGTAAATTCGCGGATACTGTCCCACAGAATGTCTATTCCCACCTTTATGATGAAAAAGGAGACCAACAGGGCGGCAAAGGCGTCCAATGTATGCCAGTCGGGGTTAATGAGCGATCCGGCCACACCGAGGAAAACGGCCACCGAGGAGAGGGAATCGGTCCGGTGATGCCAGGCATTGGCCACAATCAACTGGCTGTGGATCCGTCGGCCGACCCGGACCGTGTAATGATATAGGGCCTCTTTAACGGCGATGGACACCCCGGCCCCGATCAGCGCCAGGGGGGTGGGAATATATTCGGCATGGCGATGAATATTGAACGCCGCCGTGATGCCGAGATAACAGGCCGTAATGATCAGGGCCACGCCGACGATGGCGGAGGCCAGAGTTTCCAGACGCGCATGGCCGAATGGATGATCCTCATCCGGTCCTTTCCGGCCGATTCGAATCCCGAATAGGACGATGATATCCGTAAACAGATCGGATACGGAATGAACCGCATCGGCGATAAGGGCCTGACTGTGACCGAATACCCCTGCGAAGAACTTGAACGCCATCAGGAGGGTGTTGGCCATGACCCCGACCCAGGTGACCTTCTGGCCCGAACGTAGACCGCGCCTGTGGTTGTTCGTGGTCATTCCTTTTTCATCATGTCCTTTAGGCTGGCGAAGGGAGTGTGGGTAAACCCGCTGTCCTGATCCCCTCCCACCTCCATGCCCTTGGCTTCCAGGTGATCCAGATGACGGCGGTGTTCGTTTTCATGACAGTATATGCAGAGGTTTTCCCAGTTGCTGCCATCAGGCGGGTTATGGGTATGATCATGGTCCTTGTGATGGACGGTGAGTTCATGGAGATTTCCGGCGGAGAATTCCCGGCCGCAGCGGGCACATACCCAGGGATGGATTTTGAGGGACCTCTCCCGGTAGGTCTCCTCCAGTTTTCTTTGTTCCTGCCGGGCCCGGGCGACCACCGCCTTTATGTCTTCGGGCTTGCTTTTTCTGTTTTTTTGCCGCCGGGGGGCGAAGCTCCGGGTGTCCATGGATGATCCTCCTGGCCTGTGGGGTTCGGTTTTGCCCCGGGTGTGGTGGCTCCATCACCTCCCCTTTTGAACCAAGATTACATCAAGGTTCCCTTAAATTCAATTGTTTTTCACAGCCTTTCTCAGGGGGGGACCTGCTGATGCACCAGGCGGCGTTAGATGTTGATGACCTTATCCGCCAGTTGCATGGCGGTCACAATGTCCAGCATGTTGGTGGTTTCGCCCACCTGTTTTTTATCCAGCAGGCCAAAATGGGTGAGACAGGTGCCGCATACCAGGATCCCGGTCCCGTCTTTCTCTATGGCCTGAATCACCGGTACGAGATCCGAGCCCTCAATGGTGAGCTTAACCCCGTTGTTGACAAAGATTAGGCGCCATAATTCATCTCCCATTTCCCTGAGGGTCTTGACAAAACTGCCCATCAATTTAAGGCCCAGAGCATCGTCCCCGTGACCTATGCGGTCGGTGGCCACCATGACCATGATCCGTTTTTTCTCCTTATCCCTTGACTGAACCATCTCTTGTGCCGGCGCGGTCGCCCCTTTTGCAGTGCCGATCACTTCAAAGCCGGCGTCATTTTCCTTCACCGAGACCTCAAAATGCCGGGATTCCAGAAATCGGGTGACATTCTGTTTGGCGGCTTTATTGTCCACCCGTACATGGACGGTTTCCGGATGTTCAGTCTCGATAAAAGACTTGGTCTGTAATACCGGAGCCGGGCAAGCCAACCCACGGCAGTCTATCTCATTTCCCATTTATGTGCTCCTTCATTGGCATGGGTGGCGGCCCCCAGGGATGCTTCACCCCCATAAAGGCCTACTTTACCACGATTTTCTCGGCTGCACCGGAGACCACCTCTCCGATGATCCGGGCCGATTCAACCCCTCCATCGCTTAGATGGTCAACCAGGTCCCGGGCCTTCTTCCCCTCCGCACAGATCAGAAGCCCTCCAGAGGTCTGGGGATCAAAAAGAACATCCTGCAGGAGTCGATCCACCCCGGGTTCGAAGGTGACCATGCACTCCCTGAACTCCCTGTTTTTGTAGGCCCCGGCAGGGACCAGGCCCATCCCGGCATACTCCAGGGCCTCGGAAATTATGGGAATCCTGTCTGATCGAAGGACCATACCGAACCCGGAATCCACAATCATCTCGGCCATATGCCCCAGCAGCCCGAAGCCGGTGACATCGGTGCAGGCGTGAACCGGGAACTCGGCCATGATCTCGGCCGCATTCCGGTTGAGGGCCGCCATGAGTTCAGTGACATCTCGAATGGTTTTTAAAGACGCCAGTCCGCCCTTGACGGCGGTATTGATGATCCCCGTACCCAGGGGTTTGGTGAGGATAATCTGATCCCCTTCATGGAGATTGCGATTGGTAAGCACCCGGGAGGGGTGGGCAAAGCCGGTAACGGAGAGCCCGTATTTGAGTTCCTTGTCCTCCACGCTGTGCCCCCCCACCAGGACCACCTCAGCTTCTCTCATCTTATCCAGCCCGCCCTGAATGATTTGGCGGAGTACATCCATGCCCATATCTTTTAAAGGAAACGCCACCAGATTCATGGCCGTCTTGGGAACTCCGCCCATGGCATACACATCGCTCAAGGCATTGGCTGCGGCAATCTGTCCGAACCAGTAAGGATCATCCACGATAGGCGTGAAAAAATCCACGGTCTGGATCATGGCGATTTCTTCGGTTATTTGGTAAACCGCCGCATCGTCTGCGTGGTCCAGACCCACGATGACGTTTGCATCGGTTGGAAAGTCCAATCCACAAAGTGCCCGGTCCAGGTCCCCTGGGGGTAATTTTGACGCTCATCCCGATCCGGCGACCGTTTGGGTCAGGCGAAGGGCCTCTGATGAGTCCATAATGACTCCTTAATACTTGGCTACAATGATTTAAATAAAAAAATTAAGCCCAAACTTCCTGTTTTGCAAGCTGGAAATTCCGATTGAAAAACCGTTTGATATCAGAAAATCCGATAGTCGTTCCTGTTGCGATTTAAGGGGGTTTCTGTTAACAAGAAAAATCACGACATGGAGGCCTGATATATTTCATACGGGGAGCCGGGGCCTGGGAACCAATGGCTCCCCGGGCGGGGCAGCGCAGGGAGGGGGAGCGCTGCACCAGGAAGGAGCGGATCAGCAAAATGCCCAAGGAGATTAGCCTGGATCACGGGAGCGGTGGGGAGGCTTCCCAAGAACTTATCGGAGAAATATTCCTCAAACGTCTCAATAACCGGTATCTAAACCGCCTCGATGACAGTGCGCTGGTGGACATCTCAGGGCAAGGTGTGGCCATGACCACTGATTCGTATGTGGTGGATCCCATCTTCTTTCCAGGGGGGGATATCGGCAGCCTTGCCATACACGGCACGGTCAATGACTTGGCCATGCAGGGCGCAAAACCGCTCTATCTCACCCTGGGTCTTATCCTGGAAGAAGGCCTTTCCATGGAAACCCTTGAGACTATCGTGGCATCGGTGGGCCAAGCTGCCCGGGAGGCGGGTGTAAAGGTGGTGGCTGGTGATACCAAGGTGGTGGAAAAGGGTCACATGGACAAGATATTTATTAATACGGCAGGTATCGGCACGGTGGAACCCGGAGTCGAGGTGGGCGTGGGGAACGCCCAAGTGGGCGATCAGGTCCTTATTAACGGCCATATCGGCGATCATGGCATCACCATCCTGACGCAGCGAGAAGGGCTTCAATTCAAAAGCCCGCTCATCAGCGACAGCGCACCGCTGAATTGGCTGGTCTCTGCCATGTTGGCAGACCATGCACAAGGCATTCATGTGCTGAGGGATCCCACCCGGGGCGGCGTGGCCACCGCCCTGAATGAGACCGCGGGCCGGTCAGGTGTGGGCATCACCCTGTTTGAGGACAGACTCCCTGTTTCAAAACCGGTCAGGGCCGCTTCAGAGGTCCTGGGCTTAGATCCGCTCTATGTGGCCAATGAAGGAAAATGCCTGGTCTTTGTGCGGCCCGAAGATACGGATGCGGTGCTCAACATTATGAAAGGGGAAAAATACGGAACAAACGCCTGCATCATTGGTGAGGTGACCGCTGAAAATCCGGGGAAGGTCCTGTTGAAGACCCGGGTGGGCGGCACCCGGATTTTATCCATGCTGAGTGGAGAACAGTTGCCCAGGATCTGTTAGCCTGAAGCAGGCAGGGCCGGCTACCTCCCCCATCCCAGTTTAAAAATATATGCTGCGTCATACTGCTCCTTACCGTCGGCAGGGACATTTACAAAGTCATAATTGTATTGAAAGGACGTGAACAATCCGTATTTCAAAGGGAACCGCAACCCGGTTCGGGTCCGTATCTGCCAGTTTTCGCCGTCTTGCACATCCACGGTCCCGTCATTGTGATGGAAGCCCTGAAGTATATCTTCAAAAATCCAGATATCAAAGTCCACGTTCCAGAATGCGGCGAGATATTCACGATAATCCTTATTGTCAAAGGCCCTCATCTTTCTGGAATACCTTTCATAAACATAATTGGGACCCAAGGAAATGGATAGATTTTTCTGTTTGGAGTTCCAGAATTGATATCCCAGACCGCCACCGATGTTTCCCTGAAAATTCAAGTCCTTGAGTGCGTCTCTTGCCCCCAAGGCATTCCCGAACAGATACCATTTTTCACTTACAAAACGATTGTAGTTCAGTGAAGCCAGGCCCTTGTCTTGGGTCACCTCTTCTTTGCTTGTTTCTCGATGGTATTCTGCGTAGGCCTTGATTTTATGAGGGAATTTTTTCAAAGTGAGTTCCCCATCCAAATCGTAGGTTTCGGTTTCGGTGTTGCCGCTGTTTTTGCTGGCCCCCGCACTGACCCGTCCGCTCCATTCCCATGCTGGCGGGGGCTTGGGCGGATGCAGTTGGATCACTTGGGACATCTGGATGGGCGGAGCGGGGGGACCGCTTTCGGGCTTGAGCGTAAGGGTCCCCTCAGTGGAGGTCACGGCCTTTCCCTTGAGGGCCTGATCGTCTTTCAGACGGATCTCAAGGGGTTCTTCGGTGGTCAGGTTGGACACCTGGTTCCAGTCCACCGTAATCTCGCCGGCATAGTCGGTCTCAAATACCAATTTCCCCGAGTCTAAGGATACCACCCGGCCCTGGATATGGTCCCCGTTGTGCATGATGATCTCGTCGGCATGGGCCATACCCGGCCATAGAAAAACGGCGGCACATATAAAGAGTCTCAATCCCCTCATCTTCAAGTCCTTTCCACACAAAATAAAGCCCAGTGTTTCACCGGGCTTTACAGACTGATGTACGTCAATCGATCGTTGGCTCAAGTCTTTTTATTAAAAAGAAATCCCACTCCTTGTCAAGAGGATTAGAGAGCCTATTACGTTCTTTACTATTTGTGAAATTCCTGCTAAGAGAACCCCTGGAAGGGAGGGCCTTTGAAAGCCCTTCAGAATCAGAGGGATATAGAAAGGATGAATTCATGGTATCCAAAAGCAAAGAAGCGAGATTAGAACAGAAAGCGTCCTGGGAAAGACAGTTGGAGCAAAGGCTGTCCCAATTGGAGGAAAAAGGGGTGCCGCCTGAGAAAAAGGCCAAAGACACCTCTGTCAGGGCCCTTCGGGCCAAGCTGCGAGAGGCGGACAGGCGACTCGGTGTGATTGAAAAAAAGGAGCAAAAAATAGCAGAGATGGCCAGGCTCAAGGCTGAGAAGCTTGCGGTCCCCCGGAAAGAAAAGCCCAAAAAAGGGAAAAAGGGCAAGATGGAGGAAGCCCCTGCAGAGAGCAAACGACAGAAAAAGAAAAAGAAGAAAAAGGAGGGGACAGCCAAGGAAAATTAATAGAGAAGTTGCAGGTCAAGACGCTATTCGCCATAGTGTGAGGCGATCCATTGCTGATACGCACCGCTTCTCACCCGATCCACCCAGTCCCGGTGGTCCAGGTACCAACGGATGGTCTTTCTGAGGCCGGTTTCAAAAGACTCTTCCGGTTGCCACCCCAGTTGTCTTCTCAGTTTTGTTGAATCGATGGCATACCGGCGGTCATGGCCGGGCCGGTCTTTGACAAATGCGATCAGGGCCCTTCTGGCGCAATGGATTTTAGGCACCGGAAGTCCATCCAAAATATCGCAGAGCATTTCCACAATGCCGATATTTTCCATTTCCGTGTTGCCGCCCACGGTATAGGTTTCCCCCCGTTTCCCAGCTTTCATGATCCGCCATATGGCGGTGCAGTGATCCCGCACATACAGCCAGTCCCTCACATGGCGTCCGTCCCCGTAAACCGGAAGCGAACCGCCTTCCAGGGCGTTGAGAATCATGAGGGGTAGGAGCTTTTCCGGGAATTGATACGGTCCGTAGTTATTGGAGCAGTTGGACAGGGTCACCGGAAGTCCATAGGTTTTGTGATAGGCCCTTACCAGATGATCGGAGGAGGCCTTGGACGCGGAGTAGGGGCTGTTGGGGCTGTAAGGCGTTTCTTCTGTAAAATACCCCTCCGGTCCCAGGCTCCCGAATACCTCATCGGTGCTGATATGATGAAACAACACCAGACGATCCAGGTTTTTCCGGGCCAGTTCCAGCAGGTTGAAGGTCCCCACGATGTTGGTTTGAATAAACGCCCCCGGGGCCGCAATGGACCGATCCACATGAGATTCGGCTGCAAAATGGCAGAGCGTGTCGATTTTATAGGCATCAAACACCCGTCTCATGGCGTCAGCATCGCAGATGTCTTCTTGGATAAAGACGTACCGCTCTGGAAACCTCTCCTCAATCTCTTTGAGGTTCTCCGGATTGCCGGCGTAGGTCAGGGCATCCACATTGATGAGACGCCCCTCAAAGTCTGATTCCTCCAAGATATAGCGGATAAAATTGGTGCCGATAAACCCGCATCCGCCTGTCACCAACATGTTTTTCATACCTGGACCTCATTTATCTCCGTTAGTAAATGATCTTTGTACCTATGGACAAATTGCCATAGATCACTTTGCCAGTCTTTCATCAGGTTCAGATTTGCTTCTTTGAGGCGCCGGTTTTCCAGAATGGAGTTCATGGGCCTCCTGGCCGGGGTGGGATATTCCGCGGTGGTACAGGGGATCAATGTGTGGGGGACCTCCATCTGATCCAGAAAGTCCCCGGCCAGTTCATACCAGGTCCCATACCCTTCGGCTGTGGCATGGTAGGTCCCTTTGGACCCGGATGTCAGGAGTCTGGCAATTTGACGGCCCAGCCGGTAGCTCCAGGTGGGTGAACCGAACTGGTCGTTTACCACTCTTATGGCTTTGTGGGGCCCCTTGAGGGCCAGCCGCAGCATGGTCTTTAGGAAATTTTGTCCCCTGTGGCCGTATACCCATGCGGTTCTCACGATGGTGTGGTTGTCGGTGGCCCGCCTGACCGCCGCCTCGCCTTCCCATTTGGTCTTACCATAATAAGAGAGAGGATTGATGCCATCGGTTTCAATGTAGGCCCTGGGTACCGGTTTTTTGCCGTCAAAGACATAATCCGATGAAATGTGAATCAGATGCGCCCCATGCTGATCGGCGGCCATGGCCAGATTTTCAGGCCCATCCACATTGACCCGCCAGGCGGATTCTTGTTCGGTCTCGCAGGCATCTACTCGGGTGAAAGCGGCACAATTGAGAATGATCTGCGGCCTGGTTTCCCCAATGACCCCTTCCACCTCCCTCCTGCGGGTGATATCCAGGTCCTTTGATCCCAGCGGCATGGTCTCAAAGGACTCCTTGAGGATCTCCTGACAATCACTCCCCAGTTGACCGGTGGCCCCGGTGATAAGTATTCTCATGAGTTAGATGCCTTATGTTGGATCCCGGACGACTCGGGAAGCCGTAAGGTTACCGAGGTCCCCTTCCCAGGCACGCTGTCCACCCGTATCCGGCCCTTGTGGTCGGAAATGATCCGTTTCACCCTGCACAGACCCATGCCCACGCCCACCGCCTTTGTGGTGAAGAAGGGGTCAAAGATATAGGGCCTGTCTTTTTCTGAAATTCCGCTCCCCGTATCCCTTATCTCCACGTCCATATGATCCTCATTTTTGCGGATAGCAACCGAAATGGCGATGCAATGATCATTGCAGAACTCCAAGGCATTAAGGAAAAGCTCTTTCAATGCATGGCAGAAAAGCTCGGGATCGAGGATCATCTCCTCAGGCTCTGATTGAACGGTCCATGCGATTTTACGGGATAGCTCGGCCTCTTTTGGGGCTATTTCCGCCTGGGCCCTCTCCAAAACCGCAAGGACGGATACCCGTTGTGGCGATATCCGGAGCAGCCTGGTGTAACTCCCCACTGCCCTTACAATATCTTCAAGTCGTTTGCTCCCATCCAGTATGGTTTCCAGGTACTTCCGGTTGGGGTCGTTTGGATCCAGCTTATGAAGCAATCGCATGGAAAAGCCGCCGATGGCCGCAACCGGGTTCCGTATCTGATGGGCTACGGCCTCGGCCAGATGACGGATGCTTTCCGCCCTTTCGTGCTGAAGCTCACTGTTTTCCTGTAAAACGGCCTTTTCATTTTCATGTGCCCGGTGAAGCTCGGTCAGGTCGTTTATAAGCACCGCAATGCCTTCAATGTTTTCACCTTCTCTTAAAAAGGAGCCGGTGACGGAGAGGTGGAGGGTTTTCCCGTCAGGTCGGGTATACCATACGTTCCGCTTCAGATTCACCTTTTTCTCCCTTACGATATCGACGATAATCCGGTTGAATGCGTCGTTTTTCTCTCTGTCCACAAGGAGTGCTTCCCACCTTTCCCCATCAAAGGCGTTCAGCGGGTACCCCAAGATCTTTGATGCAGCCTGATTGACGGTGAGCGTCTCTCCGTTTACATGGATCACCATCAGGCCTACCGGAAGATTGTCCAACATATTTTGAAGGATAAGGGGGCTGATTTCTGTGGGTTGGAGATTGGGCATGAGTGTATCCGATCGGTCTTGGTAAATGGGCCTTCCCCTGATCATGTTCATATCCGGTTTTGATTGGAAAATCAAGTGGCGGCGGGAAACTCTCCCAGCGTAAGCCATTGTCCAAACGAGCCGGCTCTGGTATCTTGATATGGAGAAATGGGAAGACAAGACATTCGGTTGGACCGTATCCATTGGACACAGGGAGGTATGCACATGAAGGCAATGGTGTTGAATCGTATATGGAATCTAAAGGAAAATCACACCCCGCTCCAAATGGTGGAACTGGCCGATCCGGTGCCCAAGGCAGGAGAGATCCTCATAAAGGTATCCACATGTGGGGTCTGTCACACCGAACTGGATGAAATTGAGGGACGGACCCCGCCGCCCCGTTTCCCCATGGTGTTGGGGCATCAGGTGGTGGGCCGGGTGGAAGCGCGGGGAAGCGACGCAACACAATACCGTTCGGGAGACCGGGTAGGCGTCGGCTGGATCTTTTCTTCTTGCGGTGATTGCGAATATTGCAGGAAGGGCGAGGAAAACCTATGTGAAGGGTTTGAGGCCACCGGACGGGATGCGCCCGGGGGATATGCGGAATATATGTGCGTGCCTGAGCGGACCGCCTTTGGGATCCCGGACACCTTTTCCGATGCACAGGCCGCCCCCCTTTTGTGCGCAGGGGCCATCGGATACCGTTCCCTGAGATTGACGGACCTGACAGACGGCCAGCGTCTGGGGCTCACCGGGTTCGGGGCTTCGGCCCACCTGGTGTTAAAAATGGTGCAACACCGCTATCCCCGATCCCAGGTATTCGTGTTTGCCAGGAGTCCCCGAGAACGGGACTTTGCAATGGAGTTGGGGGCGGTCTGGGCCGGGGACACGGAAGCGGTTCCTCCTGTGAGATTGGACAGCATCATCGACACCACCCCGGCGTGGAAGCCGGTGGTGGAGGCCCTCAAAAACTTGAAACCTGCGGGAAGGCTGGTGATCAACGCCATCCGAAAGGAGGCCAGGGACCAGGAGTACCTGTTGAAACTCGATTATCCGGAGCACCTGTGGCTGGAGAAGGAGATCAAGAGTGTGGCCAATGTGGCCATCCGGGACCTGAAGGAGTTTATTGCCCTTGCCGCCGAGATTCCCATCAAGCCCGAGGTCCAGGAATTTGAATTAGAGGCCGCCAATCAAGCGCTCATGGAGCTCAAGGAGCGGAAGATCAGGGGCGCCAAGGTCTTGAACATATCTTCTTAAAACAGCGCCCGTATGGCCCGGCGGTAAGGGGGACGGATCACCCCCTTCTCCGTGATAATGGCGGATACATACTTGGAAGGGGTGATGTCAAAGGCGGGATTGAGGGCGATGACCTGTGGCGGGCCCAATTGCGTTTGGCCCAGGGTGTGAATCTCCCGCGGGTCTCTTTCTTCCACCGGGATCTGATCCCCGTTGGGCAGGGTGGGGTCGATAGTGGAGACCGGGGCGGCCACATAGAAGGGGATCTTATGGGTTCTGGCCAGTACCGCCACCTGATAGGTCCCGATCTTGTTGGCCACATCCCCGTTCGCCGCAATTCGGTCCGCCCCGGTAATGATCAGGTCGATTTTCTTCTGCCGCATGAGGCTGCCTGCCGCATTATCGGCGATCACGGATACGGGGATGCCGTCGGCCATGAGTTCGTAGGCGGTCAGTCTCAAGCCCTGCAGCCACGGCCGGGTTTCATCTGCAATCACTCGTATGTCCTTATGTCTTTCATGGGCCGCCCGAATCACCCCCAGGGCCGTACCGTACCCGCCGGTGGCCAAGGCCCCGGCATTACAGTGGGTGAGGATAACCGCCCCCTGGGGGACCAGGGCCGCTCCGTTTCGGCCCATGGTTCGGTTACTCTCGATATCCTCATTTAGTATCCGTTGGGATTCCTCCTGTAGGCGTTCTTTAATCTCTTGAGCCGGCCGGTCCGCATACTCCTTTGCCAGGGAGAGCATCCGCTCCACTGCCCATCTGAGGTTCACCGCCGTGGGCCGGGCATCCCGCATCCTGCGGCCGATGTCCTGCAGCCGCTTTATAAACGCTTGAGGGTCCTTGACCCGTATGGATCGGGCCCCCAGCGCCATCCCCATGGCCGCGGCCACACCAATGGCGGGCGCCCCCCGGATCACCATGTTTTGAATGGCCCGGATCACATCCTTATACCCCCTGCAGGTTACCCATTCCACCTTGCGCGGGAGCTTGCGCTGGTCCACCATTCGAACGTAATTCTCTTGCCATTCAATGGTCGGGATCATCTCTCTCCTTTTAATCAATCATTTCCACCCAGCCGTAGGGATCGGGTTTCTGCCGGTACTGAATGGCCACGATCTCATCATAGAGCCGTTGAGAGAGGTCTCCCATCTTTCCGCCGGCCACCACGAAATTCTGGCCCATGTAGGTAATCTGACCCACCGGCGATATGACCGCGGCTGTGCCGGTGCCGAAGGCCTCTTTTAACCGGCCGTCCTTTGCCGCCTGGACCACCTCGTCAATGGCCAAAGACCGCTCCGATACCCTGAGCCCCCAGTCTGTGACCAGCCGGATTACGGACTCCCGGGTCACACCGGGGAGAATGGTACCGGTCAGGGGCGCCGTGATCACTTCATCGTCAATCAGAAAGAACATGTTCATGGTGCCCACTTCTTCCACGTATTTGCGCTCCTTGGCATCTAACCACAACACCTGAGTGAAGCCTTTTTCCTTGGCCTCCTCTGCAGCCAGCAGGCTGGCGGCATAATTCCCGGAGGTCTTGGCCTCCCCGGTACCGCCCACGGCCGCTCGCACAAAAAAATCCTCCACATAGATTCGAACCGGGTTGAGGCCTTCCTTGTAGTAGGCCCCCACCGGGCCGATGATGATATAAAAGAGATGGCTTTGAGCCGGCCTGACCCCGAGATGAGGTTCGGTGGCCACCATGGTGGGCCGGATGTACAGGGAGGTCCCCGGACTATGGGGAACCCATTCCTTGTCCAGCAAAATGAGTTGCTTCATCCCCTCCATGACCAGGTCCGTATCCACCTCCGGCATACAGAGCCTTCTCGCGGATCGGTTCAACCGCTCAAAGTTTTTGGCGGGTCTGAAAAGATTGATCCGCCCGTCTTTTCCCCGGTAGGCCTTGAGCCCTTCAAATACCTCCTGCCCGTAGTGGAGCACCATGGCCGCCGGGTTGATCTGAAGGTCATGGAAGGGCTCGATGCGGGGATCGAACCAGCCCTTGCCGGCCTCATAGTTCATGAGAAACATATGATCGGTAAGCAGGTCTCCGAATCCCAGTTTGGATTCATCGGTCGGCTTGGCTTTCAATTGATCGGAACTGGCTTTTGTCACTTTGATTTCCATTGACATCTCCTTAACGTTGATAAATGGCATCCAGGGTCTTTTTCCCTGTGAATCTTACCAGACATTTTTTTTGATAAAGGGCCTTAAATGGCGACAAGGGTATAGTCTCGATGGCCGATCCCTATGGTTTCCGCATGTGCCAGTTGAACGCTCCAGTCGATCTTGGGATAAACCCCCCTGAATTTATCCTCTCCCGGGGCCGTATGTCGGGAAAGGGAGGAACCGGGCAGGGCCGCCTGTTTATTGATTAGGTCCACGGCGGCCTGGTCGATGGCCACCGGATCCCTGGAGGCCAGGATGCCGATGTCCGGCACAATGGGGGCGTCACTATGGGGATAACAGTCGCAGGCCGGTGAAATATCTGTCAGGAAATTAAGGAAAAGGGCCTTTTGGGATTTGCCCTTGAGCACCGCAAGGGTGTATTCGGCCATTTTTTTCTGAAAGAGCGCAATATCCGCGTTCCACTGAACATCAATGGCGCCGTTGGGACAGATAAGGATGCATTCACCGCAACCCACACATTTTTCCGGATCAATGACCGCCTTCCCATCCTCCAGGGAGATGGCGTTTTGGGCGCAGTGTTCCCCACAGGCCCCGCACCCCTCGCACTTCTTGGCCTTGACCTTGGGAGAGAGATCCGAATGCTGTGCCAGTTTTCCTTTTCTGGAGGCGCAGCCCATCCCCAGGTTTTTGAGGGTCCCTCCAAAACCGGACAACTCGTGCCCTTTGAAATGGGCCATGCTGATCAGGCAGTCCGCCTCCACAATATCCTTGCCGATATAGGCGGTTTGGATGTATTCCTGATCAATTTTTACCCTGGAATGAGAAGCACCCCTGAGGCCGTCCGCAATAATAAGGGGGGCGTTTACCACGGATGGAGCAAACCCGTTTTGTACCGCTGTATCCAGGTGCGCCACACTGTTTCCCCTGGTCCCTGCATACAGGGTGTTGGCATCGGTCAGAAATGGCAGTGTTTTCAGCTCCTTCAGTCGCTCTACCAGTGGCCGGACCAGGAGGGGCCGAATAAAGGCCGTATTTCCCTTTTCACCGAAGTGTAGCTTAAGGGCCACCAGGTTCCGGGGAGCGATCACCTGTTCCAAACCGGCCTCTGTCACCAGCCTGATCAACTTGGCCGGTAGATTCTCCTTAAAGGTGGTTCTCAGGTCTGTAAAATAGACCTTGGTTTCCGTCATTTGAACCCTCCTTTGAACCTTGTTCCAACACGCTGTGCCCTGTTTTGCAGGTCCATTTTGTAGGCCTAAAAATTCGGGTTCAGGGATTGTAGAGGGTCTGTGGCCTCCTGTCAAGAAGCATGGCGTCCAATTCAATGATTCAAGGCCTGGCAGGACCCTTGAGACCTTTCACGGGAATTTGTTATCTCAAAACAGGCGGTACCGCATTTTTCATTGACAAACAAGGGGTAACCGATTAATGATTTATGCCATAAGAAACCCGAATCAAAGATGCCGTCTGAGGCCCGACTGCAGTCTGCAAAATCAGTAGGCCACCGGATACCCAAGCATACGCACAACCGAATTGAAAACAACAAAAGTAGTTTCAGCCATGAACAGAAAATTTCTCCTCTTTTTTATTGTACTTTTGGCTATTTTCTGCACCTCGCCCTCGTTGGGTTTTGCCGATGGTCCCAAGAATATTTTGAGTATTGAGGCGTATGATATGCTCAATACGGTTCCGGACACCTACCTGGTCGATGTGAGGACCAGAGCGGAGTACCAGTTCGTGGGACATCCTATCAATGCCTATCTCTTCCCCTATGAATTTTTCACCGGTGAGCTGAAAAAGGAGGATGAATCCTATTCGTACGCCGTGGGGAAAAAGAACCCGGCATTTGTGGATGAGGTAAGCAAGGTATTTAAAAAAACGGATAACCTGCTGATCATTTCATGTGATGGTACGCGAAGTGCCCGGGCGGCCGACGCGCTGGTCAAGGCCGGGTTCAAGAATGTCTATGACGTAATGTACGGTTTTGAAGGACCCAAGTTTCCGTTTTTTGAGGACAGCGATAAACATAAATTTTATCATCAATTGGCCAAAAGGAATAAAATACAAGGCTTTAACCACAGGCGACATTATGGTTGGCAATGGTGGGGGCTGCCTTGGACCTATGAGATAAATCCTAAATTCATTTATCCTCCGGACCTGAGTCCGGCCAAGAAAAAATAGGGAGGTGTATGAGGCAATGGATTCAGAAGAACTTGTGAAACTCATGAATCAGGTGGAAGAGAAGGGCATCGGGTGGGATGCGGTGGAAGCGAAAACCAAGGTGCCGAAGCAGATTCTTGACCTTTATGTCAACTCCGGCCCTGTTCCGGTGACGTTAATAAAGAGTATGAAGGGTCTTTTGGAAGAACCGGCTCAGTAACCCCCATCGGAGGGTCCAGGGGCGAATGTTTCCAGGACCCAATTTTTGACCGGTAAGTGGAACATTGAGTGGGCTGTTACCAAAGATGTGTTGTGAAAGGAGGCAGTAAATGGCCGATCTGTTACAAGTAACGGACGGAAACTTTGATGAAGAGATTATTCAGTCGGAAATTCCGGCTATGGTGGATTTTTGGGCCGAATGGTGTGGTCCCTGCAAAATGGTCGGTCCTGTGGTGGAGGAACTGGCCAAGGATTACGATGGAAAGATAAAGATCGCCCAGATGGACGTGGACCAAAATCGCGAAACCCCTGCCAGATTCGGTATCCGCAATATTCCCACGCTTATTCTGTTTAAAAACGGAGAGGTGGCCCAGACCATTGTGGGCGCCTATCCCAAGAGCCACCTCGACGCGGAACTGAAGAAATTATTATAAGAACCATTATGCCCAAGCGCAGACCCCGTCCATTCAACAAGGCGGGGTTTTTGTTTGGCCTCTCGAGCGCCTCAAGGTCGAACGGGATGACCATGCCCATGCCTTTCAAACGTATCCACACGGGGGTTGTGTGGTCCTTCTTCCTCCTTTGTATGTTGCTGATGTTCAACGGCTGCGCATTGTGGGATTCACTCTTTGGTGAAGAGGAATTAACGCCTGCGGAGCTGATGAGCGACGGGCTTCAGAAGTACAGGGATGGAAAATGGAAGGCCGCCACTGAAATCTTTCAGAAGATAACGGATCGATATCCCTACAGCAAGTATGCCATTGACGCCGAACTCAAGATGGCGGACGCCCTTTATGAACAGGATCTTTATGCAGAGGCCTATGATGCCTACAGGGAATTTGAAAGACTCCATCCCCGGAACCCCCAAATCCCCTACGTTATTTTCAGAGAGGGCATGTGCTATTTCAGCCGGTCCAAAACCGTTGACCGGGACCAGTCCCACACCCACCAGGCCAAAGAAGAATTTGACCGGCTCATCAAACGGTACCGGAAGAGTCCGTACGCAGACCGGGCCCGCAAAAAGCTGAGGGAATGCTATGTGAACCTGGCCAGGCATGAATTGTATGTGGGTCATTTCTACTTCAAGATGGGAAAATATGAGGCGGCCATGGACCGGTACCTGTATGCCATCGAGCATTACCCGGACTTGGGGCAATACCATGAGGCCCTTGAATATATCAAAAAGTGCAAAGAAAAAGGCCTTCAAAAGGAAGAAGAAGAGGGCACCTGGTGGGGAGATCTAAAGGGCTTTTTCTTTGATTAGCCCATAGAGCGCCTCCATGGCCTCCCCTATTTTTTGGGGTTGGTTGCCGCCGCCCTGGGCCATGTCGGGCCTGCCGCCTCCTTTTCCTCCCACCATAGCCGAGAGGTGTTTGACAATATCTCCCGCCTTGAATCGATCGGCCAAATCAGGGGTGACCATACAGGTCAAAATAGCCCGGTCTTCCACCCTGGCCCCCAACAGCACCACCCCTGATCCGAGCTTATCCCGGATGCGATCGCCGGCATCCCTCAACTCCCTGGGGGATCCGGCCTCCACCTCACGGGCCACCACCCGGACGCCGTTTACCTCCTGTACGCCGGAAAGGAGGTCATCCGATTTTTGCGCCAGAAGCTTCCCTTTGAGGGATTGGATCTGCCGTTCCTTATCCTTGAGCTCCTCTAAGAGGCGTTCGATCCGCTCACCCACGGTCTCGGGCGTGGTCTTCAACAGGGTTGCGGCATGCCGCAGGGCCGCCTCCTGATCCTGGTCGTATAGGAGGGCTGCTTCACCGGTAAGCGCCTCGATCCTGCGCATATTGGCCGCCACAGCACCCTCGCCGACGATACGAAACAGGCCGATGTCACCGGTGTGCGCCACATGAGTCCCCCCGCATAATTCCAGGCTGATCCCATCGCCGATGCGTACCAGTCGCACCGTATCACCGTACCGTTCTTCGAAGATGGCCATGGCCCCTGTTTTCATGGCCGATTCCTTGGACATCTGGTCGGTTCTCAGGGGGAGATTGTTCCGAATGTGTACATTGACCATACGTTCAATCTCCTTCAGGGCTTCAGCGTCAACCTGGGCAAAGTGGCTGAAATCAAACCGAAGCCGTTTCGGGGAGACCAGAGATCCCGCCTGTTTCACATGATCCCCCAGCACCTGCCGCAGGGCCGCGTGAAGCAGATGGGTGGCCGAGTGATTCCGGGCGGTGGCGGCCCGTTTTTCCGGGTCCACCTGGGCCTGGAGGGTGTCGCCCGTGCGCAGCGTCCCCGCCTCCAGCCTGCCCTTGTGGACGATCAGATCGGATCCATATTTTAGGGTGTCCGTGACCCGGAATCGGGTCCCGTCCGTGGTCAGCAGGCCCTGGTCTCCCACCTGTCCACCGGACTTCGCATAAAAGGGCGTTTGGTCCAACACCACTTCAATGGTGTCCACCGCATTTTCAATCCCCTCTGTTTCTGTCCCGTTTTGTATGATGCCCTTGACCCGGCCTTCACACCGGAGGGTGTCATGCCCCACAAATCGGGTGACCACTCCCCGTGAGAGCATCCCCCTGAACGCCGGGGGGATTTCTTGGTCGCCGCTGCCCTTCCATGATGCCTGAGAAAGACGCCGCTGCCGGTTCATGGCCTCCTGATAGCCGTCCGTGTCCACGCGCAGGTGTTCATCCCGGGCCACATCCTGCACGATATCCAATGGCAGGCCATAGGTATCATAAAGCTTAAATACCACTTCCCCGGGAATGGTATCCCGCCCATCTGCTTTGAGGCGCTGGATCTCTTCATCCAGGACCTTCATGCTGTAGTTGAGGGTGTCGGAAAACCGTTTCTCCTCGTTGTCCACCACCCCCTGGATAAACTGTTTTTCCCGGTCCAGTTCCGGATAGTCGGGGCCCATAATGTCAATGACCTTGTCGCATATGGTGCGCAGAAACGGGTCCTTCAGCTCGATCACCTGACCGAATCGAATGGCCCGCCGGATGATCCGCCTGAGTACATAGCCCCGTCCCTCGTTTGAGGGCAGGATTCCGTCGCCGATCATGAACGATACGGCCCGGGCGTGGTCTGATATGACCCTGAAGGCCACGTCCTGCCGCTGGTCCCGTCCGTAGGTGTGGGGGGAAAGCGCTTGGATAGCCGAGATAATCCCCTTGAAGATATCCGTATCATAATTGGATCGGACCCCCTGAACCACGGCCGAGAGCCGTTCGAGTCCCATGCCGGTATCGATGTTGGGCTTGGGGAGGGGGGTGAGATGCCCCTCCGGGTCCCGAGCAAATTGGGTGAATACCAGATTCCAGATCTCGAGATAACGGTCACAGTCGCATCCGGGTGCACAGTCAGGCCTGCCGCAGCCCACGGAAGGGCCCTGGTCAAGGTGGATTTCGGAGCAGGGACCGCAGGGTCCGGTATCTCCCATGGCCCAGAAATTGTCTTTTTCGCCCAACCGGACGATCCGGTCCGTGGGGATGCCGACCTCATGGTTCCAAATGCGATAGGCCTCGTCATCCTCGTGGTATACAGAGGCATAAAGTTTGTCAGGCGGGAGCTTGTAGCCTTCGGTGAGCAATTCCCACCCCCACAGGATGGCCTCCTCTTTGAAGTAATCCCCGAAAGAGAAATTCCCCAGCATCTCGAAAAAGGTATGATGCCTGGGCGTGTAACCCACATTTTCAAGGTCGTTATGCTTCCCGCCGGCACGTAGGCATTTCTGGGAAGTGGCGGCCCGGGTGTACCCCGGATTCACCTCCCCCAGGAAGGCCGCCTTGAACTGCACCATGCCCGCGTTTGTGAACAACAAGGTGGGATCGTCTCTCGGAATGAGGGCGGAACTGGGCACGACCCGGTGGCCATGGGCCTTAAAGTAGTTTAAAAAGCGCGTTCTGATCTCTCTGAAATCCATCATGTCTTTTATCTCAGTCTATCTATTCACAATATTCGCATGGATTTTTTTGTTTTGTCTGCAAAACGATTGCAGGCCTTCTCAGTCCTGGGCGGTCTCGGTTTTGTTCTCTTCCTTTTCCGGATTCACGCCGGTCTTTTCGATGATCAATCGGGCAATCTGATCCCGTATATCCGTATTTTCAGCCAAAAATCGCCTTACGTTCTGCCGGCCCTGTCCGATCCGGTCTCCCTGGAAGGAATACCAGGCCCCGCTTTTTTCCACAATATCCAAGGAGACACCGAGATCCAGGATATCCCCCTCTTTGGAGATTCCTTCTCCATAGATAATATCGAACTCCGCATCCTTAAAGGGCGGGGCCACCTTGTTTTTCACCACCCGGACGCGGGTGCGGTTCCCGATCACCTGGTCTCCTTCTTTGATGGCGCCGATTCGACGGATGTCCAAGCGCTGACTGGCATAAAACTTGAGCGCGTTGCCGCCGGTTGTGGTCTCGGGATTTCCGAACATGACGCCGATTTTCATGCGGATCTGGTTGATAAAAATAATGGTGGTCCTGGATTTGCTCACGGTGGCGGTTAGTTTTCTGAGGGCCTGGGACATGAGCCGGGCCTGGAGACCCACGTGTTGGTCTCCCATCTCTCCCTCGATTTCGGCCCTGGGCACCAGTGCGGCCACTGAGTCGATGATCAGGGCATCAATCCCCCCGCTTCGCACCAGGATCTCCGCAATATCCAAGGCCTGTTCTCCGGTATCCGGCTGGGAAACCAGCAGGCTGTCCGCGTCCACCCCCAGCTTTTTGGCATAGGCCACATCCAGGGCGTGCTCGGCATCCACAAACGCCACCATTCCCCCCTTGGCCTGGGCCTCGGCAGCAATATGAAGGGCCAGGGTGGTCTTTCCGGAGGACTCGGGGCCATATATTTCCACCACCCGGCCCCGGGGAACCCCCCCCACGCCCAGGGCCAGGTCCAGGGTCAGGGAGCCGGTGGAGATGGCAGGTACATCAATGACCTTTCCCTCTCCCAGCTTCATAATGGAGCCCCGGCCGAACTGCTTTTCTATCTGAGAAATGGCGTAATCAACTGCTTTTTCTCTGTCCATAGGTCCACCTCCGTCATAAATCCAAATACCCCGTGCAGGCCTTGGGCCTCAGTCGAATTCTGGCATCCGGATTTCGGGTTTCAAGTCATCTTTCCAAGGGCCATCGCCCCAGCGGCGTATATACTGCGCCACCGGGCAGTAGATCACTCCTGAACAGGACCAGTTCTTCCAGCAGGCATGCCGGGCTGGTCAGCGTATCAAAACGGGACAGGAGGGTGTCCAAATCCGGGGTCGATCTGGCCCCCTTCCGAAACCGTCCCAATGTGAGATGCGGTTTAAAGACGCGTTTCTCCGTTTTGACGCCGAACGGTTCCAGGGCGTCCTGCAGGTCATCCCTGAACACGGCCAGCCTTTTTACATCACCGCTGAGCCCCATCCATAAGACCCGGGGATGTCGCTTGCTGCCGAAGACCCCCAGCCCCTGGATGATGATCTCAAAGGGGCGGTGGTTTTGGCATACGGCGCCGACCCGCTCCTGGATGGACTCCAGGTGTTCAGGCGCCATATGGCCCAGAAAAACCATGGTCAGGTGGATGTTCTCCACCTTGACCCATCGGGCGTTGAGGGAGGAATTTTTCAAGTCCTCGGATACGGCGGACACCCCCTTTTTGATTTCGACGGGCAGTTCAAATGCCAGGAAGGAACGAATACCCACTGAGATACCTTCGGATCCAGTCCAGGGCCATGGTGGCGCTCTGCTGCTTGATCTGTTGCCTGTCCCCGGAGAACCGGTACCCTGTGGAAAGCGCCTCTTCTCCCCGGCACAACCCGATATAGACCGTTCCCACCGGTTTTTCCCGGGTTCCGCCCTCCGGCCCCGCAATACCGGTGGTGGCCAGCCCGAGATGGCTCCCGGTCTGCCGGCGCACGCCCTGTGCCATCTCTTTGGCGGTTTTTGCGCTCACGGCCCCGTGTCTTTTCAGGGTCTCTTCATTCACCCCGAGCAGTGCCGTTTTCAGGCGGTTGCTGTAGGAGACCACCCCTCCCTGATAGTATTGAGAGCTCCCGGGCACGTTGGTCAGCCGGTGGCCGATGAGCCCCCCGGTGCAGGACTCGGCCACGCTGAGGGTCATCTCTTTCTGAACCAGGATGCGGCCCACCACCTCTTCCATGTCTTGGCCGTCCGTGCTGAATACACAGGTCCCCAGGATGGCCGTTATCTCCTGTTCCACCCGATCCAGGACCGCTGTGACCTGGGCGTTATCCTCTCCCTTGAGGCTGAGGGTGAGGTGATTCTCAGGAAACCGGGGATAAAATCCCAAGACCACTTCTCCTATCTTTCCCCTGAGCTGATCCAGTTTTTCAGCAATATGGGGCTCGTTCATGCCGTAAATCTTAATGATCCGTTGCCCCATAACCGGGAGGGCCTCATACAGGCCCAGGAGTTCCGGAAGCACCACCGTATCCATAAGATAACGCGATTGTTCCGGCACACCGGGCAGAAAATAGAAGCGAACTTCTTTGTCCTCTATGGAAAATCCACAGGTCCCGCCGGTGGGATTGAGCATCCTGGCCCCTTCCGGCATATAGGCCATTTTTTCCAGGGGAGGGGTCATCTTGATGCCCTGTGCATCAATATAGTGCTGGATCTTTTTGAGCATCTCCCTGTCCAGGCGCAACGGTCGGTTTAAGGCATGGGCCGCAATCTTACAGGTCATGTCATCTTCCGTGGTGCCCAGCCCCCCGGTGACGATCACAAACCTGGAAGAAGTGTGGGCCCTTTTGAGGGCCCGGGTCACCATTTGAACGTCGTCCCCCACCGAGGTCACCCGGATTACGCCCAATCCGGAGGCGGTGAGACGGCCCGCAGCATACCAGGAGTTGATATCCACGGTCCGGCCCGAGGTAAGCTCGTTCCCTATGGTTATGATTTCACCGTACATGGTCTATTGCAAACATCCACAATCCGATGCGCAGAATGAGGTGCGCGTACAGCCCCGCCACCAGATCATCCATGACAATTCCCACCCCCCCTTTGAGGCGTTCCGCCCGGTTCACCGGCCACGGTTTCAGGATATCAAAAAACCGGAACAACAAAAACCCCGCTCCGATGGTCAGCCAGTTTACGGGCAGTAAAAAAAGGGTGAGCCCATATCCGGCCACTTCGTCGATCACCACCGGACCCGGGTCCTCCTCGCCCAAGAGGGCCCGGCTCTGATGGGACGCCCAGATGCCTGTCAGCGTCACCACCAGGAGAACGAAAAGGCTGTACCATCCGCCGAGATACCCGCACAGGATGACCAAGGGGATGGCCGCCAGGGTCCCGGCCGTCCCCGGGGCCACGGGCGCAAATCCCGTGCCGAACCAGGTGGAAAGGCCCAGGATGATCCATCCGCTGAAGCCCATTTTTTGAGGGGGATCCGAATGTCTCACCGTATCAGATTGATGTTTTGACATCAAGCAGTGAATGGCCGGTTCAGTGTCAACACCCAATGAACCACCCGGCGTAAGGGGATGTTGTGTTTGTGGGCAATCTGTTTACACGCCTCATATTCCGGCGCCAGAAAGGACTTCCCCTCTTCATGGACGATTCGCTTTACCTTGATTTTGCCCCAGGGACTGTCCACTTCTGCTTGGGCCCTTTCAAAGACCGAGCGCTGGGTGTAGTGAAACCGAACGCCCAAGGTGGCCGTTTCCTGAGCGATGAGTTCGGTCAAAAGCGCCTTCTGATCCGGTCGACCCATAACCTGGAGCTGTACGCCCGGGCGATTTTTTTTCATGTGTACGGGAAAAAACACCACGTCCAGGGCGCCGGCCTCAAAGAGCCTCTCCATGAGATATCCCAGTATCTCCGGGCTGACATCATCCAGGTTGGTCTCCAGGACCACTATGCCTTCCACATTGGATCCGGCTTCGGTTTCACCCAGGAGGATCCGAAGGAGATTGGGTCGGTCGGCCAAGTCCCCGGTGCCTACCCCATACCCGATTTGATGAACCTTCATGGCCGGCATGGGACCGAAGGCATGGGTTAGTTCCTTGACCAGGACGGCCCCGGTGGGGGTCACCAATTCATGGTCAACCCCTGCATCGAATACGGGCACATCCTGTAAAAGGGCCATGGTGGCCGGGGCAGGGATCGGTATGGCCCCATGGGCGCTGGTCATAAGTCCGGAGCCCAAGGGGAGGGGGGATGCATACAGCCTGGGTATGCCGAGCTGTTCAATGCCGTACAGGGTGCCCACCATATCCAGGATGGAATCCACTGCTCCCACTTCATGAAAATGGACCGCCTCAGGGGAAATGTCGTGGATGGCCCCTTCCACCCGCGCAAGGGTTTCAAACAGTCTGATCCCCGTGGTTCGGACCCATTCGCTCAGATCTCCGCTGCTGATGATATCTCGAATGTCACCGAGTCCCCTGTGTATGTGCGCCTTGTCATGAACGCGTATCTGTACCTGGGTTCCGAATATCTGATGTCGTCCTGCTCGACGGGCCTGGAGGTCATAACCGGAAAGCGGGAGGGTCTTAAGACGCGCCGTAAGGTCCTCCAAGGGGAGGCCCGCGTCCACCAGGGCGCCCAAGAACATGTCGCCGCTGATACCGGAGAAGCAGTCGAGAAAGGCAATTTTCATATCAGCCAATCGTGAGATTTCATACGAGTTGGGACGAAAAAGCCTTGCCGTTAGGGCAAGGCTTTTTCGGGTTGAGCCGGAGAATCTTACAATACCTCTGCGATGAGTTCCGAGATATCCTTGATAATGATCTCATCTTCCTTGTTGGTGGTCTTTCGGCTGTCTTCCAGCATGGAGATGCAGTAGGGGCAGGCCGTGGCCAGGATGGGGGCCCCGGTCTCACACGCCTCATGGATCCTCAAATCGGAAAACCGCCATTCGGGCTTGGTCTCCATCCAGAGCCGTCCCCCGCCCGCGCCGCAGCAGAGGCTCTCCTTTCTGATCCGCTTCATCTCCACCAGGTTGTCCCCGGTCACCGCGGAGATGACTTCCCGGGGCGCATCATAGATATCGTTATGCCTTCCCAGATAGCAGGGATCATGGTAGGTCACTTTCTGATCCAGGGTGCCGGGCAGTTTCAGGTCTCCTGATTGTAACAGTTCCGCCAGCAGCTGGATGTAGTGGATCACCTCGAATTCCCCTCCCAATTCGGGATACTCATGCGTAAAGGTATAGTAACAGTGAGGAGAGGTGGTGATGATCTTTTGGACCCCTTTGTCCTGATACAGCTTGATATTTTTCTGGGCCGTATTCATGAAAAGCTCTTCGTCGCCCATCTTGCGCACGGATTCGGCGCAGCAGTTCTCCTCCTCACCGATGACGCCGAAATTGACTCCTGCGGCGGAAAGCACCTTGACCATGGCCTTGGCGATATTCTGGCTCCTGGCATCATAGGCCGAGGTACAGCACACAAAAAGGAAATACTCCGTGCCTTCCTCAAAGCGGGGCACGTCCAGGCCTTCCATCCAATGGGTCCGTTTTTCCCGGGGTTCGGACCAGGGGTTTCCATTGCTGTGGACGCTGCCCGTGGCCGTCCTCAGCACGCCGGGGATGGCCCCGGTTTCCGCGATCATGGCGCGCATGGCCCGGACCACGTCGATGATGGTGACCCCCCTCGGGCACTTGAGAACGCACTTGTTGCAGGTGGTGCACCCGTACAGGATATCGTCGGATTCATATCCCTCCACGCCCAGCTGGGCCATCCTGATGAGGCGTCGAACATTAAAAGGACCGTCCACGATCCGCCAGGGGCATGAACCGGCACACATCCCGCATTGCATGCACAGGTTCAACTTTTCCGCGCCCATGGCTACAAGGGCTTCATTCACTTCGTAAAACGGGGTTAGTGCTTCCATATGGAATTGCTCCTTTCAGTCAAAGATATGCCTTATATGTTGACTATGTGAATAAACTAACAAGGTGCAGTTTTTTACCAAATGCCCATCATCCTGTCAACTGAACAATTGCAGGATCAACTCCTCTGATCCACTTGACAATTACCTCTAACGTACTTAATTTCCTTATGTTTAAATCAAAAATGAACATGTTCGTATAAATACGTTTTTCCAAGGAGGAATATAAAGATATGCAATTTGACAAATTCACCTTAAAGGCGCAGGAAGTGATTCAGGCCTCTCAACAGCTCGCAGAGCGGTTTTCCAACCAACAGATCGAACCCGAGCACATCATCAAGGCGGTTTTGGACCAGAAGGAGGGGGTGGTTCCACCGCTCCTGGGCAAGATCGGCGCCGACCAGAATCGGCTCAACAAGGAATTTGAAGCGGCCATAGACAAGCTGCCCAAGGTATCCGGTGCGGGGTATGGCCAGAGTTATCTTTCTCCCCGGTCCAAGACCGTACTGGACAAGGCCTTCAAGGAGGCGGAGCAGGTCAAGGACGAATACGTATCCCTGGAACATATCCTCCTGGCGGCCACCGAAGAGAAGGGAGGAGAGTCGGCCCGGATCCTGACATCCGCCGGGGTCACCCGGGATACCATCTTAAAGGCCCTGGTGGATATTCGGGGGGGGCAGCGCATCACGGACCAGAATCCGGAAGACAAGTACCAGGCCCTGGAGCGGTACAGCAGGGACCTGACCGCCATCGCCGCCAAGGACGACCTGGACCCGGTGATCGGCCGGGATGACGAGATCCGGCGGATTGTGCAGGTGCTCTCCAGGAGGACCAAAAACAATCCGGTGTTGATCGGCGAGCCGGGGGTGGGCAAGACGGCCATTGTGGAAGGGCTGGCCCAGCGGATCGTGGAAGGGGACGTACCGGAGACCCTCAGGGACAAAAAAGTGGTGGCCTTAGACATGGGAGCCTTGATTGCGGGCGCCAAATACCGGGGGGAGTTTGAAGACCGGTTAAAGGCGGTGTTAAAGGAAGTGACCGATGCCCAGGGACAGATCATCCTGTTCATCGACGAGATGCACACCCTGGTGGGGGCCGGGGCGGCCGAAGGGGCCGTGGACGCCTCCAATATGCTCAAGCCGGCGTTGGCCCGGGGGGAGCTTCGGTGTGTGGGCGCCACCACCATCAAGGAATACCGCAAATACATTGAGAAGGATGCGGCCTTTGAGAGGCGGTTTCAGCCGGTGATGGTGGAAGAACCCACTGTGGAAGACACCATTTCCATCCTGCGGGGGCTGAAAGAGAAATATGAAGTCCACCACGGGGTGCGGATCAAGGATTCGGCCTTAGTGGCTGCGGCCACCCTCTCCAACCGGTATATCACGGACCGGTTTTTGCCGGACAAGGCCATAGACCTCATTGATGAGGCCACCAGTCACCTGCGGATCGAGATCGACAGCCTCCCCGCGGAGATCGATGACATCCAGCGGAGGATCACCCAGCTGGAGATCGAAAAAGAGGCCCTTAAAAAGGAAAAGGATGAGGGCTCCAAGACCCGTCTGAGCAAAATCGAAGAGGAATTGAAGGCCCTCAAGGCCCAGACCGATGAGATGACCCAGCACTGGAAACAGGAAAAGGCGGCCATCTCCCAGATCCAGGAGATCAAAGGGAAACTGGAATCCACCCGTTCCGAGGCCCAGATCGCGGAACGGGAAGGGGATCTGGCCAAGGCGGCCAAACTCAAGTACGGCACCCTCATCGAACTGGAGAAGACCCTGGAGGAGGAGAACCAGAAGCTGGCGGAATTGCAGTCTGAAAAGAAGATGCTGAAGGAAGAGGTGGACAGCGAGGACATTGCCGAGGTGGTCTCCAAGTGGACCAGCATCCCGGTGTCCACTATGATGGAAGGGGAAAAGGAAAAGCTCCTCAAGATGGAAGAGCGACTGTCCATGCGGGTGGTGGGCCAGGATCAGGCCATTGATGCGGTCTCCAACGCGGTTCGCCGGGCCCGCTCAGGCATTCAAGATCCCAACCGGCCCATCGGATCGTTCATCTTCATGGGCCCTACCGGAGTGGGAAAGACCGAACTGGCCCGGGCCCTGGCCCAGTTTCTCTTTGACGACGAGCAGTACATGGTGCGGGTGGACATGTCCGAGTACATGGAAAAGCACTCGGTGGCCCGGCTCATCGGGGCCCCGCCCGGATACGTGGGTTACGAGGAGGGCGGATACCTGACCGAGGCCATTCGCAGGCATCCCTATTCCGTGGTCCTGTTTGATGAGATCGAAAAGGCCCACCCGGACGTATTCAATGCCCTGCTCCAGATCCTGGATGACGGCCGCATGACCGACGGCAAGGGGAGGACCGTGGACTTCAAAAACACGGTCCTGATCATGACCTCCAATGTGGGGAGCCAGTTTATCCAGGAGGCGGGCCAGGAAAACCGCCCGGAAATGGAAAAGGCGGTCATGGACACCCTGCGGGCCACCTTCAAACCCGAGTTTTTGAATCGGATCGATGAAATTATCATCTTCAATTCTTTGGGCCAGGCCGAGATCAAGCAGATCGTGGGGATTCAGGTGGAACTCCTGAGCAAACGGCTGGAGGCCAATAAAATCACCCTGGATCTCACGGAGGATGCCAAGGAATTCCTGGCCAACATCGGATTCGATCCGGTGTACGGGGCCAGGCCCCTCAGGCGGGCCATTCAGCATTACATCCAGGATCCCCTGGCGGTCAAGATCCTGGACGGCTCGGTGAAGGAAGGGGATCATGTGAAAATCGATGTAACCGACGGCGAGGTGAACATAGAGGCGGTGCCCGCCTAAAAGTCATTCCCCATTTGTTAGAGAACCAGAGTGTTCTCTTCTTCCGAGAGCGAAAAACTGCAGCAGGTTCCGGGTGTCAGGGTTAGGGACCTGCTGATCCTGGCACCCGATTTTTTTCCACCTGGAGCCAACGGGGTGATCCACCTTTAGAAATAGCTGCAATCAAAAGATTATGCCAAGGGAATTTTTTTCAAAAAATCTTCTCTGCTTGTGACCGCATCTGACAAACTCCTGTGCTATCCTTCCTTATAAAATCAAGCGGTTGTTCATTGCCCCGGTTTTCCGTTGACTTTTGGACGGCATTTTTAATAAACAAAAATAGGGAATATTTCTGTCAAATGATCTTGTCTTAGCCGTTAGAATTATTCATTCGCCAACTTCCAGCGGTGACCATGACATCAGAAACAAAGGCCAAAATTTGCTTCTCGAATTCATCACAAGGCTTGTGATATATTGGTGAGAGCGGACATTTCATGATCAAAACTTTACAAGGCTTGTGGAGTCTTAGACAAGTCATGATTAGACTTAGAAAGTCAGCCGTCAATTGAAAATGAATAGGGATATCATGCAGTTGAAGGAACTCGATAGCCTTTATAGGGAAATTCGCGATGTTCTCGAAAAGGCACGTTCTTCAGCCTATCGGGCCGTTAATTTTGCCATGGTTCAGGCCTATTGGCAGATCGGGTATCTGATCGTTGAGCATGAACAGGAAGGCAAAGAGCGAGCCGAATATGGAAAAAGATTGATAACGTTCAAAAGTGTTGGCATGGGGACAATTCGACGGATTTAATCGAGACATTGAAGTGACCCTCGATGCCGAGTTTTTTCAACCAGTACTGTTCCCATTTGTTTTTGGAATATTGTTTGAGCATGATCATCTTGGAGAGTTTGGTAACCGTTTTGTCTGCCCATCCCCAAGCGATTCGTTTGAGACGACGACCGACTTCTCGGAACACCCTCTCCAATAAGGAAATCGTTTTGGGTGCAATGACACCTGTTTTTAACCATATGTCAATGTTGGTAAACAGCCGGTCGGACAGGTTTTCCAGGTATGACGCCCCATGGCTGTAGCCCTTATCTTTGAACGTCTGAATAAGATCGACTATTTCAGCCTTGCTGGATTGATATTTTTCTTCTACCTGTTCTTTGTCTTCTTCCTTGAGTAGTTCGTATTCGCCCTCTGGGAGTTCAATGCCTATGAGTCCCTTTATAGCGTCGATGTGCTCTTGGCTGTCCTTCTTTTTCAGCTTGTCTTCCCACAGGGCATGATATAGGCCTCTTGGAGCATGCCAGGTACAGCGCTGAGATTCAGCAACGCCAGATAGAAAGGTATCCAAGCCAGGTTCACCATCATAGATAAAAGGGATCTGATACTGTTTGTTTTGCTTTATTCGTTCTCTGATAATGCGGTCTATTTCAGACCATTGGGTATTGGCAAAACAACCCAAGGGCTCCACACGCCCCTTGTGCGTGATGCCCACAACAGCGCGAAGTTCCCCTTTTCGGCCTTTGTGCTGTTTAACCCCGGTGCCATCAGCCATCAGTGCTGAGAAGTCTTCTATATCAACAGCTTCTTGGTAGGTTTGATCAATATCGCTCCCTACAACAATATTATGGATGCCACCCAAGGATATATCGATGGATCGTCCGCTGATCAGCCTTCGATAGTTGGTGTCGATCACTGCTTCGATCACCTCATGTTCAAAATTGGATTCCTTTCGATGATAGGCACCGATCTTCAAGGCATCCAGCAAAGGAGAATACCGGGCGCCACACTGACAGCACTCCACCACCCTCAAGGGGACATCCACCTTACCAAAAATTGTCGAAAACTGTCTGGCTCTATTGCGGTAACCCCGCTTAAGGATCTTACGGCCTCGGCAAAAACCCTTTTCAGGATCGTTCTTTCTGGCATGATGTCCCAGACCTTTTCTCTTTTTAGATGGGTATGTTCTGCTCAGGCGATCACAGATAAGGTCATCATACCCCGTCAGGATCTTCTCCAGAATCTTCAGCATCAGTGGATCACGAATTTCGGTTCATCCGGAATTTGCGTACTTTTGCTATCCAACTAAAGCGTATTTTGTTTGGTGAGCAGCCATTATTTTAAGTTTGAGGAACTCATGATCTCGATATCCGTAAGCTTGGCGTTTCATGGTTTTGATTTT
>JAIPDZ010000279.1 GCA_021737425.1 Deltaproteobacteria bacterium | reverse complement strand
TATGAGTTGCTTCCGAGGGGGTTTTACCCTTTAGACAACTGTAACGATGATGACTGTTATGGAATCGCTGAAAGTTTTTGCTTTGCCGTTTCAGCATTGCGTAGCTCGAGAACCATTGCCTCCTGAAGAAATTTTTATCGTAAGAATCATTGAAGCTCTCGATCACACCGTTTCGCCAAGGCTCCTTTATGGGAATAAACACCGGTGTAATACCAAAATGGAGACACAGCCTGATCACCAGGCCGAAAGAACGGGGATGCCGGTTGCTGCCCCTGAATGACAGGGCATTGTCTAAGCTGAGATAATCAGGCATTCCCATGGATTTCCAACATCGCATCAGGCTGTGAGCAACCTGACGATCTTCTTGGGTTCGTTGTGATTCTATGTAGACCTGATGGGTGGCAACATCGATGATGTTCAATGAATAGAACCTCCCATTGCCTTTGATGTAGCGAGGGCCTACAAGATCGGCTTGATGAATATTGTTCTGACACAGCGCTTCCCTGAAATACGGATATTCAACTCCCTTGGGAGTGTAACGTGTTTTTTTTAATCAGCCCTTCCTGTTTCAGGACTCGGTTAATGGTCCGATCGGAAGGGATCGGAGCTCCAGCTTTGTGCAGTTCCCATTTGATTGCCGAGACGCCGATTTGTGAAAATGACTGGCGTTGAAGCTGTTCTCGAATCGTAATAATTCGGCGCCGATCTTCTTCCTGGAGTTGTTTGGGTTTCCGATGAGGAACCGTTGACCTCGACTTGAACCACTGAGGATCACCAGATTGGTAACGCTTCAGCCATTTGAAAAACCACTGTTTTGTTCGTCCGAGATCCTTGTAGATAGTCTTGGGAGATTCCCCGTTCTTAAATCTATCAATCGCTTGGCGTCTGAGTTCTTGTTCCGTCATTGTCCGACCTCCATCGTTGTCTTTTTTCTCAATAGTATAATGGAAGATCGGTAAAAGGTAAACGATGTACTGGCACAAATAGACCTTTAGGGTAAACGACCTCCTGGCATTTTTGGGTAAACGATGTCCTGACACTTGTCATATAGTTCATAGCCACCAGCCATCAACGAACGGCTACCAACCAAGAGCCGTCAGCCGTCAGCCATCAGCCATTATCCATTGGGCCAATACCGCTCTGCTGGTTTCCATAGCTCCCTCGTTGACTCCTCCAGTAATCCATTTTTTCGCAAAAACATCAGCAGATCTTCCTTTGTAAGAGGGGATTCGTTGGCGGAATGATACGGGTTGGTCACCTCGTGGCACACGACATCCGGGTAATTATAAACAATATCACGATAATAGCCGATGAAGGCAGGGGTTACCACAAAGTACCGCTCAAGCTCGATGGAGCGGCGGATCTCCTCCAGATTCATCAACTCCTCGTACATCTTCTCACCCGGTTTGACTCCGATGGTCTTTATCTGGATGTCTTGAGGCCGATGACCATAACGCGAGGCCACTTCCTCGATCATCACCTCGGCAAGATCCACAACCCGAATGGCCGGCATTTTGGTCACAAAGACCTCGCCGCCCTGGACCAACCTGGCAGAATCAATGACCAGTCTCACTGCCTCCTCGATGCTCATGATGAACCGGGTCATATCTCTATCCGTCACCGTCACTGGTCCGCCCCGTCGAATCTGTTCGTAAAAGACCGGAATGACCGACCCCCTGGAGCCCATCACATTGCCGAAGCGCGTCGAGGCAAAGATCGGGCCGCCCTCCTGCAACTTACTGTTGGCCGCAGTCATGAGCCGCTCGCCCATGAGCTTGGAAGTCCCCATCACGTTGGTGGGATTCACAGCCTTATCCGAGCTGGTGAAGATCACCCGCGCCACACCGGCATCACACGCAGCCTTGATAATGTTCTGAACCCCAAGAATATTGGTCTGCACCGCCTCAAAGGGCGACCGTTCACAGAGGATCACATGCTTAAAGGCCGCGGTATGGAATACGATGTCAACATCCTGCATGATCCGGTACAGCTTGTATTCGTCCCGCACATCGGCCAGAAAGAAGTGAGCGCTTTCCTTTTCCTGAAACCGCTGCTCCAGGAAAAAGAGCTCGCTCTCGTTGTTGTCTACCCCTACCAGTTCCCCAACCTCCGGAACCGCTACCAACTGCCGCACAAGTTCCTGCCCCACGGTCCCGCAGGCCCCGGTCACGAGCACCCGTTTGTCCTTAAAAAATTGATTCATGACATCTCCTGTCTCTATTCATCCGGTTATGGGTTAACACTCAACACTGCCCAACCCTTTCCAAGAACCACAAAAACGTCCTTTCCAAACCCTTCTCCAGACTCACCTTGGGTTGAAACCCCAGCATCCTCCTGGCTTTCGAAATATCCGAATAATTCCGTCTCACCTCCCCTTTACGCTCCTCCCCATACACCACCCGGCTGCTTCGCCCCAAATGCCGCATGGCCAGCCCATTCAGGGCCTCTGCCACTTCCCCAACCGTATGCTCCCGGTGCGTGGCAATCTGGAAAACCTCGCCACCCACACCCGGACTCTCCAGCCCCAGGAGAATGGCATGGACCAGGTCCTCCACGTGGATGAAATCTCTGGTCTGTTTCCCATCCCCATAAATGGGAAGATCTTCTCCCGCAAGGATATGCCGGATAAACTTGGCCACCACACTCCCCTTATGGGAGGACCTCGGCCCATACACGTTCCCAAAGCGAAGGGCCACCGTCTGAACCCCAAAAGACCCGAAATAAGCCGTACAATATCCTTCACCGGCCAGCTTGCTGGCGCCGTAGGGGCTCAATGGCCCTGGAGCCATTCCCTCATGAATGGGCGGGTCCTGCTCCCCCAAAGGCGCCCCTGAAGAGGCAAACACAAATCGCCTCACACCGTTTATGCGTGCAGCCTCGAGATAATTCACTGTCCCCATGACATTGGTGGTGAAGTCGGTCATGGGGTTTTCAATGGACGGCATCACCCCTGTATTCGCCGCGAGATGGACAATCGCATCCACCCCTTCGCAAACCTCCTTTGCCAGCTCCCCATCCCGAATATCCCCCACGATCAGTTCTATTTCAGCGGGCAGAGGGCCGGGCTCGGAGGAGGATGGATCCTCTTCCTTCTGCTGCGGCCTCTTTTGACCGGCAGCCAGGATCAGGGAGCTGCCGGCTACGCTTTTTAGGTCTTCCCTCGTCCCTACCGATAGATCATCTACCACCCGAATCTGTTGCCCATGGACTTTGGGCAAAAGCGCGAAGATCAAGTTCACCCCAATAAACCCGCAACCGCCTGTAATCAAAATTCTCAATGGCCCATCCCCCAATGACTCGCCATTCCACTACACCCCGTTCACCCCCGAAATGCGGGCGCAAAGCCGAAAGGAAAAAGCACTAATCTTCCCCACCTACATCTACATCCCTGTCTTTTGTTCAAGATGCTTCATCGACAGGATTGATACAACAATCAGCGATATGCCGGCATAAAAATCGTATGATTTCGAAAACTCCAAAACTAAAAGAATGAAAACGGAAAAGAGGGACAAAAAGACGGGATCGTTGTGATTAGCTTTCAATCTTTTCACAAACAAAACAACGAGCCACAGAAGGAAAACGCTCAGCGTCACATCCGCCACATCCTTGTTCACGAAACTATGCGCCCCCACAATCGCATTTTCCCCCACAGTCACCCCTGGCATTACCGTGCTGTGCGTCCCGATCCGGCAGCCCTTCTTGAGTACCACCGGCCCCTCTTTTCCGTCAATAGTCGACACTGGATAAATGGAACAGTGCGAGCCAATCTGCACCTCCTCCTCAATGGTCACCCCAAACTTCGCATTGATATAAGTAAACGCGCCTATATCCGTTCTATAACCCAGTCGCAACCCATCCTTATTCTGAACCACCCAGTTGTATTTGGTTGGCTTTTCCTCTTCGATTGCTGGATACTCCCAATCTTTAAATCTATCACCCACTTGATTCCTCACGCCAAGTCGCCAAGCCCGCCAAGATACTATCTCTCGTTATTTTTTGCTTTCTCCTGTGCCGTTGCGTCTTTGCGTGAGCCCATGAACTCTTCCACCGTTGCGTGGCCCTTCACCGATATCCCCTCCCGCCGCAACACTTTCCCTATCGTCATCCCGGTAATCTTCAGGTCCAGCCCCAGGGTCCAATGATCCACATACCACACATCCATCTCAAACTTCTCTTTCCGGCCCACCGCATTCCGTCCGTTCACCTGGGCCCATCCGGTCAACCCCGGCTTCACCTCATGTCGTTTTCTCTGCTCCAGGTGTATACCGGTCCAGGTACTGCATTAACAAAGGCCTCGGCCCCACGATGCTCATATCCCCACTGAGCACATTCCACAATTCCGGCAATTCATCCAAAGAAAAGAGTCGCAACAACTCGCCAAAAGGTGTCATACGTTTCTCATCAGCCAATATTCGGGCTCGGGCAACTCTCGAATTAACCATGGTTCTAAATTTGCATAACTTGAAAGGCTTTCCGCATAGCCCAGGCCGGAGCTGGCAGAACAGCACCGGACTGCCCAATTGCAGGCGGACCAGCTAAGCAGTACCCGCAAGCAGAGGCACCAGCATGAGCAAGCCGAATCCGCCCATTGCCAAATCTAAGGCTCGCTTGCCCAACCGCTCCTAACAGAATTTCATCTATTCCTAATACGTAAAATGCCGGTTCTACCTGCAGGATATATCTGTAAGAGATTTTGTATTACTGCGTCCAGAGGCTTCAACAACACAAACCGATCGCAATGTGTCTTGACGTATTCCATCCCGCGCTCACCCATACTGCGGGCCTTTTCACGATGCGATTTCAACCATATGATCTTCTCCGCCAACTCATCAGGCCGTTCCGGATGCACCACAAAACCGGCACGGGCTTTGATCACTAGATCAGCCGTGTCTCCGCGGCCACTGTAAATCATGGGCAAACCGCTTCCTAGATAATCGAAGGGTTTGTTCCCCAGTACATAATCCCACAGAGGATCATCAGGAAACAGATGCACACCCACATCAGCGGCAGCCAGAATGTGAGGCATCATTTTTCGCGGCCTGGGTTTATAGAACTGCACATTCCTAAGTCCCTTTTGACCGCAATATTCCAAGTAATGTTGTTTCTTTTCTCCGTCACCGATAACGGCATAGAGAATCTCCCGGTCGTCTCGGGTCAATTCGGCAGCTTTCAGTAGAGTAGGAATATCATATGACTGAGTGAGGCCCCCAGCGTAGATCACGACGAATCTATCCCCCCAGCCAAAATCCTTCCGAGGATTAATGGAGCGGTCCGGGTTCTTGAAAATCTGGGGTTCATACCCGTTTTTGACTGGGGTAATCTTGCTTTCCGGGATCCCCGCACGAAGAATCGCCTTTTTAATGCCATCGGAAACAGTAATTACATGATCCGCTTTTCGGTAAATCATATTCTCGACCGCTTTGGCAATTCGATTGAACATTTTATTTCTCGAATACTGGCTGGCCACTAGGGCATCAGCCATCAAATCCCGAACCTCAAAAATATAGGGAATTCCGCGCAGCCTGGCGATCATCAGGGCGATCCCCGGCAATACCGCTGGTGGATAGGCTGCGACAATAACATCTGGCCTAGCTGCAGATCTAGAACTCAGACCGATCGCCCCCACCGAGAAAAGTACCTCGAACAACAAACGATGGTATATACTCCTGCGAAAATTTTCTAGGCACCGGGGACGAACCCCCCGGACTCCGCTGATGATGGAGTCCGCGTGCCATTTTCCCCGCACTTCCGGAATATGCCCCTGGGTCCGCAAATCCTCGCCAGGAGCGATCACCGTTACCTCATCCCCTTTTTGTGACAAAAATTTGCCG
>JAIPDZ010000012.1 GCA_021737425.1 Deltaproteobacteria bacterium | reverse complement strand
GATGTCCGCGACCTGATCCCCCTTCTTTTGGTATAACCCATCTTTGCATTCGGAGGTGGCCATGAATCTGCTGGATGTGGTAGACAAATTTGCCCATCTGTCCCCCCAGTCCCCTGTTTTTGTGGAGGTGCGCCCTGTGTCGGGCCATCGAAGCGAAATAAGCTGGGCCGAATTTCAGGACCGGACGGACCGGATTGCCGACCGCCTTTTACAGGAAGGGATCCGGAAACACCATAAAGTGTTTCTCCTGGGGAGGAATTCCGTCCGTTGGTTAGAGGTCTATTTCGGGGTGCTCAAGACCGGGGCCTGGGCCGTCCCCCTCAACTTCCGGTTTAACGACGAGGATCTTCGGTATTGTGCCCAGGTGGCGGAGCCCTCGGCATTCTTCTTTGATGAAGAATACGCAGAACGGGTGAAGGGGCTTGGAGGCGATCTTGATACGGTCCGTTTTTACAGCGTGATCGGACCGGATGAGTCCCGAAATGTTGTTCCCCTGGAGGAGCTGGTCAGGACAGGGAACCCCGGCCCCATCAGAGTGGACCGCTCAGATGAGGACGAATGTGCCCTCTATTTCACCTCCGGCACCACAGGTGCACCCAAACCGGTGCTGATCCGGCACAAGAACCTCATGAGTGTGGCCGCAACCGAGACCGTCAATCACGGATTTAAGGCCTCGGATCGTTTTTTGATGATGCCCCCCATGTATCATCTCGCCATCGGTCATCTGCTGGGCGTCATGTTGAGCGGCGGATGCTCGGTGCTGCTCACAGAGAAGATATCCCCCCCATATATTGTGGAAACCGTGGCAAAAGAGGGAGTAACCATGGTCTTTCTCCTGGTTCCCTGGGCCTTTGATCTTCTAAACGCCTTTGACCGCAAAGAGATCCAAATGGAGAGGTATGATCTGCGCCCATGGCGGCGGACCTTCATGGGGGCCCAATCCATACCGCCGGTGGTGGTCCAGCGCCTCAAGCAATATTTTCCTCACATGGAATACGATACGGTCTATGGATTGAGCGAAACCACCGGTCCGGGGATCATCCATTTGGGATCGGAAAACGAGCACAAGGTGGGCGCCATTGGAAAGCCCAGCCTTTTTTGGGACGCCAAGATCGTGTCAGAGACGGGCGGCGAGGTGGGCCGGGGCGAGGTGGGCGAAATCATCGTAAAAGGCCCGGGCGTGATGAAGGGGTACTATAAGAACCCGGAGTTGACCCAAACGGTGATTCAGGACGGATGGCTTTATACGGGCGATCTGGGAAAGACCGACGAGGAGGGGTTCATCTTTCTGGTGGATCGGAAAAAAGATCTCATCATCAGTGGCGGGGAAAACATCTTCCCCGTGGAACTGGAGGAGGTGATCCTGGGACATCCCCAGGTACACGACGTCGCGGTCATCGGCGCGAAAGATGATCGCCTGGGGGAAATCGTGGTGGCCGTGATCCAACCCAAAGCAGGGGAGACCCCCACGGAGCAGGAAATCGCACTTTTCTGTGAACAACAGTTGCCGCGCTACAAGCGTCCCAGAAAGATCCTCTTTGATGAAGTGCCGAGGAGTCCCACCGGAAAAATCGAAAAGCCTAAGCTGAGGGCCAAATACGCTGAAAAGTCCCTTTCCACCTGAACCGGCAGCGGGAAATCTTCCCCTCAAACCCGGCCCTGGTGTGGGAAGGGCCCATCATGGACAGGCACTCCAGTCGCACAGAAAGGGCGTGTCCCCATAAGAACCCTTGAAAAATGAGCGTTGAAAGTATACATAGGTATAAAATTGAAACGCCTCACACGTGCCTGCTGGGAATGGGATTTTTCAGAAGGCCGTCCCGGATCCTATGAGCCTCCGTCCAAAAACTCGCCCTTTTTTGCCGGGGGACCATGGGGGATGCCCGCTTCAGGGCTCCCGGACGGACTGCCCGTGCCCCGGCCCGGGAAAGGAGCTTGACAGATATGAAGGTGTCTTTTTTCGAGAAGGCGATTAATGGAGTCAGCTACGCGTTCAACCTCCTATCCTCTGCCGCACTCGCGGGGATGATGCTGCTGACTTGCGCCGATGTCTTCATGAGATATTTGTTCAGCAGGCCCATTATCGGAACCTATGACCTGGTCAGCCTCATGGGGGCCGTGCTGGTCGCCTTTGCCATGCCGTATACCATGCTGAAAAAAGGGCATGTGTCTGTTGAACTCCTGATCCAAAGCCTGTCAGGGGGGAAGCAACTGATCGTCGAAACCTTTACCCATCTTCTCGGTATTTCACTCTTTGGGGTATTGATCTGGCAGGCCATTCTCCTCTCCCGAGATATGAAGGCGGCAGGCGAAGTCACCCCGACCCTGTTTCTTCCCTTTTATCCCATCTTGTACTGCATGGCGGTTTGTTTTTTCGCCCTCTGTCTCGCTATTCTGGTCAATCTTTTACGTATCTGGACAAAGAGAGCAAAATAATGGATCCAATTCACATCGGAATCATCGGCGTTGTCCTTCTTATTGCCCTCCTTTTCTCCAATTTTCCGGTGGCCTTCTGTATGGCCCTTGTGGGTGTGGTCGGCTTTGGCTATCTGGTTTCGCCTGCAGCGGCCCTCAATATCATCATCAAAGACTTTTATACCGTGTTTAGTTCCTACGATTTGACGGTGGTTCCCCTCTTTGTCTTTATGGGGCAGATCCTTTTTTATACCGGAATCAGCCGCAAACTGTACGATGCCGCCTTTGTCTGGTTCGGACATTACAAGGGCGGCCTGGCCATGGCCACGGTAGGGGCCTGCGCCTCCTTTTCCGCCATTGCCGGATCCACCAACGCCACGGCCGCCACCATGGCCTCCGTGGCCTTGCCGGAGATGAAACGGCTCAAGTATCGGGATGATCTGGCCGCAGGAACGGTAGCGTCCGGGGGAAGTCTGGGGATCCTCATCCCGCCCAGTGTGATCTTTATCGTCTACGGCATCATGACCGAGCAATCCATTGGAAAGCTGTTTATGGCCGGGATTTTTCCCGGGGTCCTGCTTTCCATTCTGTTCATCCTGACCATCTATATCTGGGTTTCCCTGAAACCCGAGATAGCGCCGCGGGTGGAAAATCAGGGGTTCAAAAAGAAAATCAAGGCCCTGGGCGGTCTTATCGAGGTGCTGCTCCTGTTCATTTTGGTAATGGGCGGACTCTTTCTGGGGATTTTCACGCCCACTGAAGCAGGGGCCGTGGGGGCCTTTGGCGGACTCCTGATCCCCTTGGTGAGCGGCCAGCTTTCATGGAAAGGATTCCTGGATGCCCTGGTTTCTTCCACGCGAACCACCTGCATGATTTTGATGATCGTGGCAGGCGCAACCGTATTCGGGCATTTCCTGGCAGTCAGCACCATCCCCAATACGCTGTCCGGGTGGGTGGTGGGCCTCCCTTTCCCCCCCTGGGGCATTATGCTGGTGATCATGTTCTTCTTTTTTATCGGCGGCTTCTTCATGGACGCACTGGGGATGATCCTTTTGACCATCCCCATCTTCTACCCGGTGGCCGTGGCCATCGGGTACGACCCCATATGGTTCGGCGTGGTGATCGTCCTGGTGACCGAACTGGGGGTGATCACCCCGCCGGTGGGAATCAACGTGTACGTGGTCAGCGGCATCGCCAGGGATATACCCCTGGAGGTCATCTTCAAAGGGACCTTTCCGTTTGTCATGACCCTGGTAGCGTATCTTGTGATTATGGTCATCTTTCCCCAGATCGCCCTGTTTCTTCCGAGTTTTGTGGCCCATTAGGGCCGGGTGCGGGCAGTGCCATAACGAGTTGCCGAAGGCGTTTTCAACTTTAATACGGTCTTCACACCGGGTGTAAGATGGTGAGCAGCATAGGCAATCCAATCATTCAACCAAGAAGGAGGAAGCAAAATGAAAAGAGGTTTTACTGTGGCAGGTTTGGTTTTGGCGGGCGTATTCTTTGTTTTTGGGGTGATGTCTGTCCCCATTAGTGACGCGGCAACTTATAACTTCACCTACAGCACTTTTTTCCCTCCAACCCACATCCAGACCAAGGTCCCCGAGGCCTGGGCAAAAGAAATTGAAGAACGGTCCGACGGTCAGATCAAGATTCAGATATTTACGGGGGGTTCGTTGACCCCGGCCCCGCAGATCTACGACGGCGTGGTCAAGGGGATTTCCGATTTCGGCCTTTCGGTTTTGGCCTATTCTGCGGGCCGCTTTCCCGTGCTGTCGGCAGTGGACAACCCCTTGGGCTATCCCAACGCCTTTGTGGCCACACGGGTCATCAATGAACTGAACCGAAAATTTAAACCCAAGGAACTGGACGATGTCCACATCTGCTATCTCTTCGCCCATGGGCCCGGACTGCTCCATACGGCCAGAAAGCCGGTTCACAAACTGGAGGAGGTTAAGGGGATGAAGATCCGATCCACCGGGACCAGCCAGTTGATCGTGAGGGCCATGGGGGCCGCCCCTGTGGCCATGTCCCAGGGCGAAACCTACGATGCCCTCAAGAAGAACATTGTGGACGGCACCCTGGTCCCCGTAGAGGCCCTGGAGGGCTTCAAACAGGCCGAGGTCCTCAAGTACACCACGCTTACCTACAGCTGCGCCTATACCCAGGGCTTCTTTGTGGCCATGAACCTCAAGAAATGGAACAGCCTGCCGCCTGATCTTCAAAAGATCATCACCGAGGTCAGCAAGAAATACGAAGATATCACGGCCAAGGCCTGGGAGGACAGCGACAAATCCGGACGTGAGTTCGCCCTGAAGCTGGGCCATGAGTTCATCACCCTCTCGGATGAGCAGTCTGCGAAATTCAAAGAGGCCATGACGCCGGTCTTTGCCGAATATATCAAGAAGGCCAATGCCCAGGGGGTTGACGGAGAGAAAGTGTTCAACGCGGTACAGGAGATGGTTGAAAAATACAGCAAGGAATATAAATAGTGGATTTGGTGTAAGGCCTTTCATGGAAGGAGCGTGGAGGCTTCCTGTCGCCCCGCGGGACCGTTGGGGTAACGGCCCCGCGGGAATGACGGCGTAGGGCATTTTTTCCTTTTTGTCTGTCCATCATCTATCCCCGGAATAGCCATTCATCCCCCTTGCCCGTGCGGTGGGGGGCCTGAATGGAAGACAATGCCATGCAGTTTCGGGACCACCTAATTGGGTTCCTGCGGGTAGCCGTCTCTCTTCAGCCCCGGGATCGAGTCTCTCCGCCGCCCCCTTGTTGGACGCCCATCTTTTACCGCCCGGGGCCGGATGCATCGGAAAAGAGGATTTGGGCCAGTGGGTAAAGGGGGGCGGACAGGTGCGCTCGGGGCATGTTTTCGAGGTAAAAAGCAGGAGGAGGATTCACCATGTCCGTTGGGGGTATTCTCAGACGGAACGCCTTTAATTTTGGGGATAAAACCGCATTGGTTTTCGAGGGTCGGCGGGTCAGTTACGGCGAATTGAATCAAACGGTCAACCGGGCAGCAAATCATTTGCTCCACATGGGACTTCAAAAGGGGGATCGGCTGGCCGTGTTGCTGCACAACTCCGTGGAGTTCATTGAGCTGTATTTCGCCTGCGCCAAGTCCGGCCTGGTCTTTGTGCCCCTCAACAACCTGTTAAAGGCGAGGGAAGTGGTCCAGATTCTGGAATACATCAGGCCGCGGGCCCTGGTCTTTGATCACGATTTCACTGAATTGATTCAATCCGTTCTCCCTGGGTTGGGTTTTATCCAATTTGCCGTTTGTCTCGGAGAGGTGTGCGCAGAGTTTCCATCCTATCATACGCTGACGCAAGGAGGGAGTGACAAAGAACCGCAAATCGCCTTGTCAGACGACGACCTCATCAGCATTTTCCTGACCTCCGGGACCACCGGACGGCCCAAGGGGGTGATGCGGACCCATCGGCATGACTGGGTCAATATGATGAGTTGCGCCCTGGAAATGGGGGTCCAACGGGATGACCGGACATTGCTGGTCTTTCCCTTTTACCATGTCACCTTTGTGGATAATATGCGCCATCTCCTCATGGGCAATACCGCGGTGATCCGGCGGGAGGGAAAATTTGATCCCCACGACGTCCTGGACCTCCTGTCCGGGGAAGGGATCACCATGTGCCAGTTCGTCCCCACCATGATCAATGCCCTGTTGCAGGTGGAGGATTTGGAGACTTACGATTTGCGCCGATTTCGGCGCCTTATCTATGCCGCCTCCCCCATGCCGGTGGAGTTGCTGAAGAAGGCCATGCAGCAGCTCGACTGTCAGTTCATGCAGATGTACGGTCAGACGGAAACCGGCCCTGCCACCACGGCCCTGCGGCCGGAAGACCATGTCCTGGAGGGTTCCAGGGACCAAATGGCCCGTTTGGCATCGGCCGGCCGGGCCCTTTTGGATTATGAAATTCGATTGGTGGATGAAGACGGCCGGGATGTGCCCATGGGCCAGGTGGGGGAAATCGCCGTCCGCAGCGAGGCCATGACCACAGGGTACTGGGATCTGCCCCAAGAAACCGCTCGGATCCTCCGGGGCGGATGGCTCCATACCGGGGATTTCGGGAGAATGGACGCAGAGCGTTACGTGTTTATCGTGGACCGCAAGAATGATATGATCATCAGCGGCGGGAAGAATATCTACCCGCGGGAGATCGAAGAGGTGATCTACACCCACCCCGCAGTCTCGGAGACCGCGGTTATCGGCGTGCCGGACGAGTACTGGGGGGAATCGGTCAAGGCCCTGGTGGTTCTGAAGCCTGGCAAGAAGGCCACTGAGGAGGAGATCATCGCCCTGTGCAAGGATACCCTGGCCAGCTACAAAAAGCCCAAGTCGGTGGAGTTCCGCTCCCAACTTCCCAAAAGCCCCACCGGAAAGCTGCTGAAACGGGCCATTCGTGAGGAATACTGGAAGGGGATGGAAAGAAGTGTATAGAATATCTCCCGTGCTCCACCGGAGCGCGATAGGGGAAACGGAGGTGTGAGATGGAAAAACCAGTCTTGGCCGTAGCCGGAATCGGTGCTACGGGCGTGGTTCTGGCCGCCGCCCTGCTGAACAGGGATCCGGACGTGCTGGTAGTGGACCCTCAGCCCGGTCTGGCGGAAACGCTGGCCCGGAACGGGCTTAGGGTTTCGGGGGAGATTGCGTATCAGGTTCCGGTGAAACAGGTCTTCTCTGGAATTGAGGAATTGAAGGATCGTCGGCCCGATGTGGTCTTTGCGGCCACCAAGACCTTTCATCTGCCTCGGGTCCTGGAGGACCTGGAAGCGGTGTTTCACCCCGGGATGAAGATCGTCAGCACCCATAACGGCCTGGGCACCGAAGATGTGATCGCCGACAAGTTCGGGGCGGAGAGTGCCCTGCGCATGTCTTTGAATTACGGTGTTTCTCTCAAAGGGCCTGGCCAGGTGGAGACCGCTTTTTTCAATCGGCCCAATCACCTGGGCGGCCTGGTCCCTGAAAGCCGGGAAACCGGCCTGTGGCTCAGCGATGCCCTGACCGCCGCCGGCCTGGATACCGCCTATGTGGATGACATCAAGGCGTATGTGTGGAAAAAAATGATCATGAAGTGCACCATGGCCTCTATCTGCGCGGTCACCGACCGGACCATCAAGGACGCCCTGGGCTTTCCGCCCACCCGGGAGATCGCCGATTGCTGTTTTCAGGAGGCAATGGCCGTGGCCAAGGCCAAGGGATATGATCTGGGAGCGGATTACCTGAAAGAGGCCTTGGCCTACCTGGAAAAAGTGGGGATCCATAAGGATTCCATGTGCTTTGATGTGGCCAATCAATCCCGCACCGAGATTGATTTTCTGGGAGGAAAGGTCGTGGAATACGGGCGGGAAACCGGGGTGCCCACCCCCTGTTATTCGGTGATGACCCATCTGGTGAGGGACCTGGAGGACAAGTATCTATAACGGGGAGCGCGAGGTTACATGTAGGGAATGCTGTATGGGGTGCATGGGGGTCTTTTTTCAAACACAGGGCTTCCTCGGCAGGGCAATTGGCCTGAGGACAGAGACGGGGCGGCCCCTTAATCTGAGAGATACCACGATAAGTGGGGGATAACCAACAGGCGATCCCCTTTGAGAGGAAGGATTTCATGGAATCGGGCAGAGACATGCGTAGACTTGTGGACACGGCCCTGGGAAGGCGGCCTGCGGATCTGGTGGTCCAAAACGGGGACCTCATGGATGTGTATACGGGGCGGATGCTGCCGGGTCGGTCCATTGCCATAACAGACGAATGGATCGCCTATGTGGGATCCGACGCCGGGCACACCGTAGGGCCTGACACCCGGGTGATCGATGCCGGAGGACGGGTGGTGTGTCCGGGGTTCATGGACGCCCATACCCACCTCATCAATTACTTCAATATGCCCGAATTTCTCTCCTATGCCATCCCCTCGGGCGTGACCACGCTGGTTACGGAACTGGAATGCTACGGGTTTATTTTAGGGGCGGAGGGAGTGAGAATCTTTTTAAATCAGATAGAATCCTCTCCCATCAAGATTTATGCCCTGGTTCCGCCCATGATCTCCCTCAGTCCGGCTGTGAGACCGCTCATGATCAGGCCGGAGCAGTTGGCCGGGCTCTTTGAAGATACCAGGGTCATGGGGTTGGGGGAGTCATTCTGGCAGGGGACCATCCTGACCCCGGATGATCGGGTGCTGGACCTCATTGCTGAGACCCAGCGGTGTGGAAAATCGGTCCAGGGCCATGCTGCAGGGGCCTTTGACCAAAAACTGGCCGCTTATGCGGCCATGGGGGTGGAGTCGTGTCATGAGGCCATTTCCACCCAGGACGTGCTCAACCGGCTGGAAATGGGACTGTATGCCATGATCCGGGAAGGGGACATCCGGCGGGACCTGGAAATCATCCTTCCCCTCAAAGACAAGATCGATCTTCGCCGGGTCATTCTGGTGACCGACGGCACCAACCCCGGGCTATTGATGCAAAACGGCTACCTGCGGGATGTGGTTCAGAAGGCGATCGACCTGGGGGTCGAGCCCATGGATGCAATCCGCATGGTGACCCTGAATCCGGCCGAACATCTACGCTTAGACACCCTCACGGGCGGCATTGCCCCCGGTCGTCACGGGGACCTGCTGATCCTGCCGGACGCCCGCACCATGAAGCCCCAATGGGTGATTGCAAAGGGAAAGGTGGTGGCCCGGGATGGACAGGCCACAGTCACCTTCCCGGCAGCACCGTACCCTGAATTGCTCATGAACACGGTCAGGGTCGATCCGGTTTCGTCCGGTGATCTTGGCATGTCACAATCCCTGGCCGACGCGGACGGGATGGTGCGCACCCTGGATATCCAGCCGGGCGGCCTGGTGGCGCGGGAGGGAAGGGCCCGCCCCAGGGTCGTCTCCGGAGACTTGGCAGCCGATCCGGAAAACGACCTGCTCAAGATCTTCTTCATGGAGCGCCTCAGCGGTCGGGGGGATTCCTTTACAGGGTTTGTACGGGGATGGGGCCAGAAACAAGGGGCCGTGGCCACTACCCTCTGCTGGGATGCCGGAGGCATTATGGGGATTGGTGAAAACGATCGGGATCTAACTGCCGCCGTTAACCGCCTCATACACATCCAGGGGGGGACTGCGGTGTTTGTGGACGGAGAGCTGATATTGGAGATTCCCCTGAGCGTAGGGGGCTATGTCTCACACCTGAACATGGCGGAACTGACAGGGCGGTTGACCCGCTTCCAGAAGATCATGGCCTCCCTGGGCGTTCGGTTGGATTTCGCCCATCTGACCCTGAGTGTGCTCACCACGCCGGCCATCCCCTTTATTCGCATGACGGAAAAGGGGTATTATCGTTTCAGGGAAAGCGATGTGGTGGGATTAGGGGAGATTTAGGAACCTCTCAGATTGCCTGGGTTCCGGAATGCCGGAAAGGAAATCCATGAGACAAAAAGGATTGGTCTTGGATCAGCGGGTCCGGGCCGTGACCGAGGCCGCGGCACGGCTTTTCAGCACCCGGGGATTCATGGAGACCAGCATGGAGGAGATCGCCCAGGGCGCCCGGATGAGCAAGGGGGGCGTCTACCATTACTTCGGGAGTAAGACCGAGATCCTTTACGCCATTGTGTCCGATTTCATGGACAAGGTCCTCGAAGACATAGAAGCGCAACTGGCCGGTTTGGACAATGCTGAGGAGCGGCTTTCCCTTCTGGTCCGCCGGCACGTGGAGATCTACATCCGTCACATGCATGCGGCCCGGGTATTGCTGAAGCATGCCACCAACCTCCCTTCCGACCAATTGGGGCAGCTGACCTCAAAAGAGGAGCGCTATTATGCTGCGGTGGCCGGGGTCATCACCCCGTTTCTCAGCCAAGCGCCGGACCGGGGCGTCCTCACCGCGGTGACCTTTTCCTTGCTGGGGATGTGCAACTGGATTTACTCCTGGTATGATCCCACAGGCCCCATTGGTCCGGAGCGATTATCCGAGATCATTATCGCTATCTTTACCGGGGGCGTGCGCAGCGTGGGCCAATAGCCGAACAGCCCCGGGTAATGGATAAAAGGGTCTCCTACCGAATGGCGACAGTGGCTGTGGCCTGCCAGGTGCCGTCATAAATACCGTCCCCGTTGTCGTCGATGTCTATGTGGAAGGTATATTCGCCTGGTCCCAGCAGGGTATTCGGATCGGTGGTGTTAAAGGTGTAGATGGAATATTCATTCAGATACACCGGAGGATACCCGATTCTGTGGAAGCCTGATGTCCACTGATCATGGGTGATATCAAACCCCAGCTCCCCTGAGGGCCCCTCGTACCAGACCCACCAATCCTTCTCGGAGCCGCCCTTCTGATTGACCGGATTCAGGCTCACCTGGATTTCAATGGGCTGACCCGGGGTGATGGTCAGGGTTTCTTTCCCGTTGGCGGTGATTTTGGGGACCAATCGGTTTTCAGGCACTGCCGCCCCGAGATAGGCGAACGCCCCCCTGGTGGCGAATTGCACCTGATTTTCTGTCTGGTCATAGGCGATGCGGAAATAGCCGTTTTCCCCCCAGGAAGGCCCCCAGGAGTTCTTGACCATAAAACACTGGAGTTGATCGTCATATCCCACCAGCAAAACGGCGTGACCCCCTTCGTTTTTCCCATAAGTGTATGAATATACGCCGCTTTTATAGGCGCGAAAATCTTCGAAAACATTAAAGCTGACGGGGAGGGGGCCGCAGGTGACCAGCATGCTTTTGAGTATGTCGATATTGATCACCTTCCCATCGCTGATTTCAGTCCAGTCTCGAATGCCGTAGGCATGGGTAAATGCCAGGCTGGCGTCACACATGGCGCCGCACGGGGCGTTGTGCTGGAGATAAGGATAGCAGGTTTCCACAGGAATTCCCTGTTTCATGACGTGCTCCGAGGCCAAGGATATATAGCCGCCGTCGCAGCTGCTATAGGGGGCGCAGGAGACCAGGGCCTGTTCAGACAGGTCCAGATCCACGTTGGGGGTGTTGAGGCCGATCAGGGTCGCCGCTTCAAGTGCCGCTGTGGAGGCAAAGGCCCAACAGGAGCCGCAGTATCCCTGATCCCGGACCGGCGTCACAAAGTTTTTGCCGCTCACGTCCCGCCAGTCAAAATAGCCGGGCAGGGAAAAGGGAAATTGGGGCATGGAAGGCCTGCGTTTTTGGGGATAAGGATGCTCCCTGCTTAGAAGGCCCAGTCGCATGGGATTGTCAGGGTCGATTTGATCCACGGCCTCCCACTGGGCACTGGAGGCTGAAAGGGCCTGTTTGACCCGCTGAAGGTCCACGGCCAGGGCCGTGGGGGTATGGGTTAAAAACAATACACTTGCCATCATCATCAACATCAATGTTCTCATTTCAATTCTCTCCCGGTCGATTAAATTTGTAAAGATTTGCGGGTTCATAAGCCAAATATTTCCCAATGTCAACCGGGTTATGCCGTAAAAACGCCGAGAAGTCTTGCCGCAAACCCCTGTTACGTTTAAGGGGAGGCATACGCTGTTCACCTGATGCCATCCATTTCGCCACCCTGAACGAGAAAACACGCCTGGCATTTTCCCTCTTTTCCCTCCCTGTCCGGCCGGTGAAAGGGAACTCTCTCAAACCGGTCAGTCTCGCGAGTTAGCAAAGGGCTTTTTAGGTCTGTAAATTCGTTTAAGAAAGAGTAGTAGGATTTAAATTGACATCAGAAGGGTCAAAAAGATAGCATTTGAGTATATTCTGTGATGAGCCAAGAAAAAGTGGGCTGCAATTCCACCTAAAAAAGAGAGGAGGGTGTCCATGCACATGCCGAAGAAAGTTTTCTCGGGTTTATTTATGTCATTTTTGGTTATTATGGCGTCGATCTGGGCTGTGCCCGCCCTGAGTGCGGCTGAGCCGGACAAGAAGGAGGAAGGCGTTTACACCCTGGGCGAGGTGGTGGTGTCGGCCAGCCGGGAGGTGGTGGAAGGCGCCGGGACCGTTCGAGAGATCACGGCCGAAGACATTCAAAACAAGGACGCCAGGACCCTGGACCAGGCCCTGGAATTGCTGCCTGGGGTGGAGATCAGGATCGGTGCTCAAGGCATTCCAAGGGTGGATCTCCATGGGTTCAGGTCGCGCCATGTTCTGCTCCTGCTCGACGGCGCGCCGCTCAACTCCACCTATGACGGACAATTCGATCCCTCCATCATTCCCACCGAAAACATAGCCAGAATAAAGGTGAGCTATGGCGCCAATTCCGTGCTTTATGGCCAGGGGGGAATGGGGGGAGTGATTAACATTATCACCAAAAAAGGAAAAAAGGGCCTTCAGGGGATGGCCTCCGGAGAGATCGGCGAAGGCACACAACGTGTGGGCCGGTTCAACGTAGGCGGCGCTCAAAAGAATATGGATTTTTTTGCCAGCGGCAGCATGGCGGCCCGGAGGGACTTCCCTTTGGCCGACGATTTTACGCCCACACCGCTTCAGAGCGACAGATCAAGGGAGAACAGCGACAACCGGCGGAATAACCTCTTCGGTAATATCGGGTATTCGCCTACAGAAGATTGGGACCTTGGACTGGTGGCCAGTTTTGTAAACGGGCATTTTGGTATCCCCCCCAGCACCGAGCAGAGTACCAAAACCGACCCCGACCCCTTTGCCAACAATCCGAAATATGAACGGGTCAATAATTTCGAGGGCTTCAATACCCAGTTTTCGACCCGCTATGACCTGCCAGGGCCTCTTGAGATTCGGGGCTGGGCCTATTTCAATCAGTATGACGAGCTGCGGACCCGTTATGATGACGACAACTACAATTCCATGACCGCAAAAAACACCTACTTTGAAGACGGCACATCCAAAACCTGGGGCGGCACCCTTCAGACCGCCATGGACCTGACATCCTTAGGGGACTTCACCCTGGCCCTTGACGCCCAGAAACAGGAATATGATTCCAGAGGCAAGATCAGGGATGTGAAAACGGGGAGTGATTATGAATTGAGAAACTTTGACAACTACTGGAGCATGTGGATCTACAGCGCCTCTCTGGAATACGAAGTCAAGCCGGTTGACCGTCTGGGCGTGGTATTGGGGTACGGCCACTACTGGCAGGATAAGAAATCAGGACCCAATGAAAACAAGGGAAGTTACATGGCAGGCGTATATTACGACATTGTGCAAGGCACTCGGGTTCGAGGGGCGTTTGCCAAGAAGATACGATTCCCCTCCATTCGGCAGCTCTACCAGATCAACGAGGGCAATCCGGATCTGGTGCCGGAAACCGCCTACAACTATGAACTGGGGGTGGAGCAGATGCTTCCCCTTAACAGCCGGGTGGCGCTGACCGGATTTTTGTGTGATGTGGACAACTACATTGAGAAACCGCCTGACGATGACTATTTCCAGAATTACGACAAGTATCGGTTCCAGGGTATCGAATTGACTGCTGAGACCCGATTTATTGAATCCCTCATGCTGCGCCTGGGATACACCTTCATGGATACGAAGGACAAGTCGCCCGGCAGTCAGAAAGAGGAGCTTCAATACCGGCCCCGACACAAACTGACCCTGGAGGGAAAATATACCTTTTACTTCGGTTTTTCCGCCTACGCCAATATCATTTATAATGCAGATCAGGTTTATTACTCCCGGTCCGAACCGCTCCAGAAGCGGGATTTGGATAACTTCGCCGTGGTCAACGTAAAATTCGACCAAACCCTATTCAACGGGTTATTGGATCTCTATGTGGGCGCAGATAATCTGTTTGATAAATATTATGAAGAGAGTTACGGATTTCCAGCGGCCGGGCGCACCATTTACGGCGGTCTGGCAGTCCATTTTTAGGAACCCGGAGAAACCCCATGCGTATCTATATCGGTCTTGATGATACCGACAATAAATATGCCGACCGCGGGACCGGAAAGCTGGCCCGGTGGTTTGAAAAGGAGCTGCCAAAAGGGTGCCGCATGTGGGGAGTGGTTCGGCAGCAACTGCTGTTGCATGACCACATCCCCTATACCTCCCACAACAGTGCTGCATGCGTGGTGGTGGACATGAAGGACCTGTCCCTGCTGCCGGAATTAACCCATCGGGCTGTGACACACCTGACGCAGCATTCTCTCCCGGGAAGCGACCCGGGTATATGCGTGGCCTCGAACGGCGTAAGGGACCTGTCGGTCCTGGTCCATTTCGGTCTTCTCTGCACCCGGGAAGTGGTTGAACAGAAAGCGGCCCTCAGGGCGGCTTCCGGATTTCACCTTTCGGGCCATGGGGGAACGAATGACGGCATCATCGGTGCTGCGGCGGCCGTGGGATTGACGGCCTCGGGTTGGAGCGGCCGATTTATTGAATTCAATGGCCTCCGCGATTTTCCCGAGACGGTGAGGGTGTCTGAATTGAACCAGGCCCATATTCGGGTGGTATCGCTGGATCGGGATGCGCAGGCCCCGGCTCCCCAGGATCGGGTATATACCAAGAACTGGCTGCGGCCCAGGCTCTGGGGGAACAGGGCCGTGCTTGCCGTACATAAAACAGGGGAAGGCACATGGGAATCCCTGGATGAAAAGCGAAAAAAGGACTAATCCCCCATATTTCCCATGGGACTCGGCTGGGGTCTTATGAAGCCTGCTGTGGCCATCAGTGCGTATTCCTACCAGTATCCGGGCCGAACCGAGTGGGCTATCTCCGATATATCCCTGTCCATACAAAAAGGGGAATGCATCTGTTTCACTGGACCCTCTGGGTGTGGAAAGAGTACCTTGTTTCTCGCGCTGAAGGGTCTTCTAAGGGATGGACAGGAAAACGGCTCTATCCGGCTGCTTACCACAGGGAACGGTTCTGGATCTACGGGCCTGGTGTTTCAGAACGCGGAAAGCCACCTTATTTGCACTACGGTGGCGGATGAAGCGGCCTTCGGCCCCCGGAACCGGGGGTTCACCCCTCAACAAAGGACCGAGACGGTCAGGAAAAGCCTGGAAGCGGTCTCCCTGAGCGGACTTGAAAGGCGAAATGTGGAGACCCTGTCCGCCGGGCAGGCGGAACGCCTCGGCATTGCCTCGGTGCTGTCCACATCCCCGGCAATTCTGCTCCTGGATGAACCCACTGCCCAACTGGATGCCGAGGGAAAGGCGGCATTGGCGGTCCTGTTGGCCCGATTGAAGGCGGCAGGCCATACATTGCTCATTGCCGATCATGAATTGGGCCCATTTGAATCGCTGGCAGACCGTTTCGTGCTCATGGATCAGGGCCGTATTCAGAAAATACACCGTACCCTTCCAACCGGGTTCACCCTTGGGCCGTCAACGCTTTTCCATAAGGTGCCCGGGTCGGTAGACGGATTGGCACAGCCGCTGTTGGAGATAGAGCGCCTTCTTCTTTTAAATGAGCAAAAAGAGCGGGTGTTCAACGATCTGGCGCTGAGATTTTTTCCGGGTCAGCAGATCCTTATATACGGTCGAAACGGTGCGGGAAAATCCACACTGTTGAAATGCATGGCAGGCCTTATTCGGCCTCAAGCCGGGCACATTGAGATGGACGGTGTGGGCCGTCCGAGACCCGATCGGGTTTTGGGAAAGATGGGATTGCTTTTCCAGAATCCCGAGCGTCAGCTGTTTGAAGATACGGTGTGGGATGAAGTGGGGTTTTCGCTGAAACGGATGGGGTTGTCCACTGACGAGATCCAGGCCCGTGTAACGGATGCGCTGGATACGTTTGAGGTGGCTCACTTGAAAGGGCAATCCCCTCTGACGCTCAGTTTCGGGGAACAGCACCGGGTAGCCCTGGCGTCCATAGTTGCGCCTCAACCGGATATACTCATGCTGGATGAACCGTTTTCAGGCCTCGATTTTTTCCGTAGGAAGCGCATATTGAGGAACCTGTCCCGGTTGCGGAGGCAGTGGAAAACAACGGTGGTGATCGCGTCCCATGAATTCCTGCCGGACAATGAGTGGGCCCATAGGACGCTCTTACTCAAGGAGGGACGGATTGAAGAAATATTCGCCCACTGAAAGGGCTGGTTTCAGAAAAAGCGCCTTTCAGTATTGTGCTGCAAATTCCCCCATCCACCGGCTGGGAGGGGGATGGAAAATCATTGTGGCCTTGGTCTTGTCGGCTGCGGCGGTTGCCGCACGGGAATGGTGGACGCTGATGATCTTGTTGGCCCTCAATCTCGCATGCTATTTTTCCGCGCGTCTGGGCTTGGCCAATTTCTGGCGCGATATCCGCATCTTTCTGGTCCAACTAAGTGTTATCCTGCTGCTCTATATGCTGAAATACGGTCCTGCGGAAGGCTTCTGGCCGGGACTGCGGACCGGTTCTCAGATTTTGCTGCTCTTTCTCCCCTCAATCGTACTGCTTCGAACCACCCAGGGGTCTCAGATGATGGAAGGTTTGAAATGGGTGATGCCCCGGCGATTGTCCTTTCTCTTGTTTACCAGCCTACGCTTTGTTCCCTTTTTTATCCGGGAAATTCGCGAAATTACCATGGCCCAGCAGCTCCGCGGCGCACCGGTGGGAATACGTCGTGCATGGAATCCGATGCATTGGAAAGACCTGTTTCAGTGCTTGATGATCCCCATCATGGTGAGGGCGCTCAAAACCGCTCGGGCAGCGGCGCGATCCGCCGAGGCCAGGGGGTTTGAGGAACAGCCGCGCTCATGAGAAAATTTCCCCTTCAGGACGCGCTTTGCCTGGCCTTCTGCGCCTGTTTCATTGTCATCACCCGGGGGGCCTTCCGGCTCCATTTGAACATACCTGGACATGCCATGTTTTTCACCATGTTTTTCATGATCCTGGGAAGGGGGTGTGTCCCACGACTCGGTGCCGCTACCTTAATGGGACTGGTTGCGGGACTTCTCACCACCCTGTTGGGGATGGGAAAGGGCGGTCCATTGATCATTCTGAAGTTTCTGCTTCCCAGTCTCGTGGTTGATCTGACGGGGCTTTTCTTTCCCAAGCTGGCCAAAAGCTACCTGCTCTGTGCCGTTACGGGCGCCTTGGGATCCGCGAGCCGGTTTTTATCCATTATTGCGGTGGAATGGATGGTGGGAGTGGACTGGGACATCATGCTTCAACACGCGCTGATCTCTTCTGCCAGCGGGGTCATATTCGGAACTGTGGGGTCTATCATGGTCCCACCCATTGTCCGCAGACTCTCGGCCCACGGGTTGATTGGGTGAGACAAGGTGTCATGAGGATGGGGAGGCGCCATCCTCACCCATGCCCTTCAGGTGGGCGTACAGTTGTATTTTTAGGGTGAGAAGGGCCGGCTTGATCTATCAGGAAAATCGGTCTATTTTGTCTCTCGGAAGAAACGCCTTTCAGGGAGTGACAAGTATGGAAATTATGAAGTTTCACACCAGGTGAAGTCGGATGACGGTGGAAGAGGGGTACCGAAAGAGATACCGATCAGGGGACATTCCCTGGGATGTGGGAAGGCCGGATTTCAATCTTACGGAAGTGGTGACCCAAAGACCCATCCCAGGCTGCAAGGCCTTGGATATCGGGTGCGGAACCGCTGATAATTCCATCTGGCTGGCCGGACACGGTTTTCAGGTAACCGGCACGGATACCTCGGAAATCGCCATCCAAAAGGGAGTCGAAAAGGCGTCTGAGGCCAAGGTGGAGTGTGATTTTGTGCGGATTGATTTTCTGGCCAACAGGATTCCCGGGGCGCCTTTTGGTTTTGTATTTGACAGGGGCTGCTTTCACTCGTTCCGCTCCCAACAGGACCGAAGCAGATTTGCCCGGAATGTGGCTGCCCATTTGGAGGGGGCGGGTCTATGGCTCACCATCGCAGGCAACGCGGATGAGCATCGGCAGGGCCCGGGGCCCCCTCAAAGCACTGCAGGAGAAATCGTCCTGGCGGTGGAACCCCATTTTGAAGTGCTTTCACTGATCTCCAGCCATTTCGACTCCAATCATCCCCATCCGCCCAGGGCCTGGAGATGCCTGTTGCGGAAACGGGGCTGATGACGGATTCAGGTCCATGGGACTCGCCATGGATGGCATCATGAATGCCCTTTTTCCCCCTGACAGGTGCAATCATCCTGGACGAGGTCTAAGAAGGGGACCTTGATTCGCTGATGGGGGTGTGTTATGCGGTATCGGTAAGGAGGGTTCCAGGGGACGGGGTGGATGATTCCCCTCTCCCCGCAATGGGGGATAAAGACAATCCGCCAAGAAGTTGGAAAATGGGAACAGAGACCGATTCAAAACTGAAGGCCTTTATTGAAGGATGGGAAGAAACCCCGGAAAGAAACAAGGAGATGTTTCTCCATTGTAAGGAATATCTCGGCCAAAAGGAGGGGGTCACCCTTGAATTCATCCCCCGGCCCGAGGTCACCTATTCGCTCAGGGCCGCTCATGCGGACCAGAAAAAGAGGAATCTCTTTGTCATGGTGGATGTGATCGAAGATACTCCTCGGTGGCTTTCCGTATGCTTTTACGGGGAAATGATCACCGATCCTGAAGAAGAGGGCGATTTTGTTCCTGAAGGCCTCCTGGGGGAGGATGCGGTCTGCTTTGATATTGAAACATGGGATGACAAGCTCGTCCGATACGTGGAGGCCCGTTTGGATGAGGCCTGGCAGTCGGCCTCCCAAGAATAGAGCGGCTGTGGAGAGGAAGTGAGGCTGTGCCCCCGGCCATAAGATGATGGCGACCACAGGAGAACGGTCATGGGTTTTCATGAACCGGATAGGGATGAGAATACTCCCCTGATTCAAACCGACGAGGTATCCCCCAAAAGACTCCGGCAATATCAGATGCTGGTGGAACTGGGACAGCTCATTGTCTCGGAAATTAAGATGGATACCCTGTTCGAGGTGATCGCGGAGCAGACAAGGCGTTTTATGGATACGCAAGGGTGTTCAGTCTTTCTGTTCGATGAGGAGAAGGACCAGCTTTGGTCCCGGGTCTCCACAGACCTGAAAAAGGACGAGATCCGTTTTCCGGCAGACCACGGCATCACCGGATGGGTGTTTCAACACGGACAGCCCCTGTTGATCAACGACGTCCATGCAGACCCCCGGTTCTATCCGGAAGTGGATCGCAAGACCGGTTTTGCCACCCGCAACATCCTTTGTGTCCCCTTGATCAATCGCCATAAAAAATGCATCGGAACCTTTCAGATCTTGAACAAAAAATCCGGATCATTTGATGTTGAGGATCAAGAACAGCTCAAATCCGTTGCCAATTATGTGACCATTGCCCTTGAAAATGCCAAACTTTACGAGGACCTGAAACTCTTAGACAAGGCCAAGGAACGGGTGATCAATCATCTCGCACATGAGCTCAAAACCCCCCTGGCCATCGCCTCCGGTGTCCTGGAGAAGGTGACCCGGGAAACCCGAACAGTCCCCGGTCTCCACCTGGAAGAGACCCTGAAGCGGGGCACCCGCCAACTGCAGCGCCTGTTTGATCTTCAGAACAAGATCGACGATATTCTGAATCAAAGGCCGGTTGTGGAACAGCAAAGGATCCTGGATATCATCCAAAACAGCGCCGATCTGGTGGAGGGCTTTACAGATCAGGGGCCTGCGAACCAGGCCGAGATTATGAAGGGCATTGCGGATCGTATCGCGGCTTTGTTCAGCAAAGATCCCATTCAGCCGGAGTGGCTCCCGCTGGCGCCCCTTTTGGAGGATCTCCTTCAGGCCGCCCGTTCGGCCATGGGGGCACGGGAGCTTGAGTTCATGTTGAATACGGAAGCGCCCGGCCAAATCCATATGGACCGGCAAATTGTGGAAAAGGTCATGGGCGGCATCATCCGAAACGCCATTGAACACACCCCTGATGAGGGAAGAATTGTGATCGGTTCGAATAAGGCTTCGGACGGGATCCGGGTGTGGGTCCGGGACCACGGAGTGGGCATCACCCCGGCAAACAAGGCATTCATCTTCAGCGGTTTTTTTCACACCATGGATACGGACCTGTATTCCTCCAAGAGGCCCTATGCCTTCAATGCAGGGGGGGCCGGCGCCGATCTGTTGAGGACCCAGGTGTTTTCGGAACGATTCGGTTTTTCCGTGGATTTTGAGAGCCGGCGCTGTGTTTTTATACCGGAGGATACGGATGTGTGCCCGGGAAGGATATCCAAATGCCGGTTCATCACGGATCGGGAAGGGTGTCTTTCATCCGGGGGAAGTGAATTTTCGGTCCATTTCCCGGATGATCTTTCACGCTTTTCATGACCGGAAAGAAAGGTTTAAGGGATGGAAGTGTAGAGGTGGATTATCCCATCAGGTGGAAGCTGCCCTGTTTCATCATAGGTCTTTTCCTATGGTCTTGCCTTCCGGGGTGTTTTAACGCCAGTTTCTATTATCCCAATGACAAGATCTATAAGACCCCGGCCGACTACGGTCTGACCTATGAAACGGTCTCGTTTAGGAGCCGGGACCACACCCGGCTGAATGGATGGTTTATTCCCGCCACCGGGGAGCCCATGGGGACGGTCATTTATTTTTACGGCGATTTTGCCAACCGGACCTACTACCTGAAACACATTCACTGGTTGCCTCCAAAGGGGTTCAATGTCTTCACCTTTGATTATCGAGGATACGGGGACTCCGACGGGAAACCGGATCGATCCGGTATATACCTGGATTCCGTGGCGGCCATCCAATATGTGCAGACCCGGTCCGACATTGACCGAAACAACCTCTTTGTCTATGGTCAAAGTCTCGGCGGTGTTTTCGCCATCGCCGCCGTGGCCCAAAACCGTTTCCCCGGGATTCGCGCTGTGGCGGTAGAAGGTACCTTTGCCTCCTTCAGAGCGGAAGCCCGCTACATGATGTTGCATAAGAGCCGGCAGACGATCGGTCAGGCCTCCTGCCTGACCTGGCCCATTGAACCGCTCACATTGGTGGGGGTCAGCGACGCCTACAGCCCCATTGATCTGGTGGACCGGGTCTCCCCTGTTCCGCTTCTGATCATTCACTGCAAATCCGATACGGCTGTTCCCCATAAGCAGGCTGAAGCCCTTTTCCAACAGGCAGAGGCCCCCAAATATCTGTGGTCTGTTCAAGGCTGCGAACATGTGAAGCTGTTCATTGACTGGCCGTTATCCCCCAAATACCGGGACAGGCTGGCGGATTTCTTCAAAGCCTATCGCAGGAAATCCCCATGAAGGCCTGAGAGGCGTTGGCCAACCAATCAAAGACGCCACCCTGGGCTTTACAGCCTTACCGGAATTCTGCTATCCTGACACGGGTTTTAACCATATGAGAGGGAATGAAGCGTAAGGTGAAGGTATATATGCTGCCCTACAAGACATGGTTCCCGCTGGTTCTCATGGGTGCGGGGTTATCAGGGATGATGGGTTGCGGGTTGTCTGTAAGGCCGCTTCCGGAGGAGGAGCTCCTCACCCATGGCCCCCGGGACCACTTCATCGAAATCCAGGGTGTCCGGTTCCACTATCTTGAGTACCCGGGGAAAGGGGATCCGGTCTTCCTCCTCCATGGATTTGCCTCCTCCACCTACACCTGGGAAGGGGTGATCCCTCACCTCACTGAGGCGGGACACCCTGTGTGGGCCTTGGACATGAAGGGATTCGGTTGGTCGGATAAGCCCCAACATGCCGCGTATGATCCCCTGACCCTTATGGAAGAGGTGAATCAATGGATGGAGGCGGTGGGTCTCAGAAAGGTGGTCTTTGTGGGCAACTCCCTGGGAGGGGCCATCGGTTGGTTGATGGCCCTGGAGCATCCGGACAAGGTGGGGCGCCTCATCCTGGTGGACGCGGCCGGATACCCCATTCAAAAACCGTTTCCCATAAACCTGGCCGCCTTCCCCCTGGCAGGTCCGGTGATAAAGCTTTTTTTCTCCAGGGCCTGGGTGAGATGGGGGCTTAAAAAGGTGTATTATCATAAGGACTGGGTGACAGAGGCCCAGGTGAACGCCTATTTGGACCGCCTGCGGGCCCATAACGGGTTGGATGCCCAGGTGGTCGTGGCCCGGGCCCTGGATCCTGAAGACCTGGAAGCATACATTCAAAAAATCCCTTCCATCCCCCAGGAAACGTTGCTGATCTGGGGCCGGGAGGATGAGTGGATCCCCCTCGACAAGGTAGGGTATCGCTTTAATAGGGAGATCCCCAGGTCCCGATTGGTGGTGATACAGGAGTGTGGGCACATCCCCCAGGAAGAGCACCCGGAAAAGACCGCCCGGTTGATTGAGAGGTTTGTCTTATCAGCCCCGTAGGCATTGGCGTGGCGTGTCCCAACCTGTAAGCGCAAAAGGAGCGTTATATGTCATCTTTATTTGAAACGACCCAAATCAACAAAATGTCTCTTAAAAACCGGTTTGTCCGTTCGGCCACCTGGGAAGGGCTGGCCACCGAGGAGGGCGCCTGCACCCCCGCACTGGTGAAGCTCATGACCGATCTGGCGGACGGCGGTGTGGGGATGATCATCCCCGGCCATGCCTATGTGCAGCCCGAGGGACAGGCCAGTCCCTGGCAGACAGGCATATACCATGACGACCTCATAGACGGTCTCACCGAGATGACCGACAGCGTGCATGCCAGGGGGGGCCGGATGGTGCTCCAGCTCGCCCATGCCGGCCGGTTCGCCCTTACCCACATCACCGGAAAGCCGGCCCTGGCCCTGGCCGCCTCCAAGGGAAAGGCCAAGTCGCCTCAAAAGGTGATGACCCCCGAGGATTTTCAACAGGTGACCGAGGCCTTTGGACAGGCGGCCCGCCGGGCCAAGGCGGCCGGGTTTGACGGGGTGCAGATCCATGCGGCCCACGGTTATCTCTTAAGCCAGGCCCTCTCCCCCCAGTTCAACCGGCGTACCGATGCCTATGGGGGATCTCTCAAAAACCGGGCCCGTTTCTTATTGGAGGTCCTGGAAAGGACCCGCGAGGCGGTGGGTCCGGATTATCCGGTTTTGGTGAAGATGAATTCAGAGGACTTTCTGGATTCGGGTCTCACCCTGGCCGAATCGGTGCAGGTGGGGGTGATGCTCCAGGAAAGGGGGCTGGACGCCATTGAGTTGAGCGGGGGAACCCTTGTTTCGGGGGAGTTGAGTCCCAGCAGGGCCGGCATCACCTCCAGTGACCGGGAGGCCTATTTTAAAGAGGCCGCCCGGGAGTTCAAGAAACACGTTCATATCCCCCTGATCCTGGTGGGGGGGAACCGTTCCCATGAGGTGGCAGAGCGCCTCATTGATGAGGGATATGCCGACTATATTTCCATGAGCCGTCCGTTTATCCGCGAACCCGGACTCATCAACCGGTGGGCCGCCGGCGATTTGAGGCCGGCCACGTGCCTTTCGGATAACCAGTGTTTCGGCCCGGCCCTGGCAGGGGAGGGGATCCAGTGCGTGGTGGAGAAAAAACTGGCCGAGAAAGGGGAGGGGTGATCGCCCTGGGCCGGCTTTAATTTTCTACTTCCACAGCCCTTTTAACAATCCGGCCACCGAATCCCCGCCCTTGGATTGGACATACTCCATGACCACCGGGGCGAATTTGGAAACCATGCCCGAATCCATTCCCAGGCTCTTGAAGGAATCGGCCAGGCCGGCCATAGACCCCAGTTTCCCCGCACCCTTTCCCAGTGAGGAGAGGCTGCCCAGGGCGCTGCCGGCCTCACTCTTGGCGGGTGCAGCAGCCAGGTACTTGTCCATTCCCGGCACCGCATCGGCCACTTTCTGAAAGGCCGCTGTGCTCAGGTTCTCTTTGGCGTTCTGAAACAGGGCCCCGGCTCCGCCCGTGGCCTGTTCCTGGGAAACACCCAGTTTGTCCACCAGCATGGAGACCAACTCCATGCCCCCTGCGTGTCCCACATTCAGTCCAAGGGCGCCCACCAGCAATAGCACCATACCCAACATCCATATACCCGATTGTATTGGTTTCATTTTTTCCTCCCAATTTGGACGTGTTTGTGTGTAATGGAAAAGGCTCTGTATTCCAGGATACCAGGTTCCGTTATCCATTTCAAATGGGCGCAGTAATCCCGGTAATTTTTTCCTTTTCAAGGTCAAACAGGCATCGGCTCTGCGACCCGGACTGTAAAAAAATCTTCCTTTCCTCGGTCACCTGCCCAATGACGGCGGCATCAATGGCCCGTTCTTGAAACAGGTCGATGACCCCTTTGGAATGCTCAGGGGGGACGGAAAGAATAAACCCGAAGCTTTGAAAGGCCGTGAACCAGTCTGAAAGATCCAGTTGGGGGGGGTGGGGAACGGCATCCAGCACGATGCGGGCCCCTTTGCCTGAGTTTTCCATCATGATGGATGCGGTCCCCAACAGGCCCGCATTGCTCACGTCCTTGCAGGCATGGGCCCATTGCCTCTCCGAAATGAGCGGGAGGGTTTCCAGCCGATAAAGGAGTTCCTGGGTGGTCTTGCCCGAGTTGGCATCCCAACTCACCACTGAGGTGCAGCCGGCCCGGCCCTTCAGATCGGCCGCAAAGAGGAGATCGTCCCCCGGGCCTGCCAGGTGGCTCCTGAGGAGGTGGCGGGCGTGTCCCAAAATGGCCACGGACAGGGAGGGGGCGTCGGACGGAGTATCCGGGTGGAGGTGCCCCCCGACCATGGGCACATGTAACTTCTCACATCCCTTTTGGATGCCTTCAATCACCCGGCGCCGATGCAGATCGTCACCGCTGGCCAGTACATTGACCATGGCCAGGGGGGTCCCGCCCATGGAATAGATGTCGTTCACGGTCACCATGACCGAGGCCTTGCCCGCGGCATAGGGTTCGTTGAGTAGAAGCCGGGTCATCATGCCGTCTGCCGCAAACAGGAGGTACTCATCCTTAAAGGGGATGACGGCCGCATCGTCGCCGTAATTGGGGAGGTGGGGTCCGGGGACACCGTAGCGGTGAAGGGTGTCATAGATCTCCTGGATGGGCCTTTTGCGAAGCAGGCCCAGATAATTTCGGGTGTTATGAATCAGTGGTTCCAGCGCAGTGTCCATCTATCCCTTATCCTCGATACCGCCCCGGGCCAGGTCGGCCGCCATCTCTTGGTGGGGTTTGCCGCAGTGGGGCTTTACCGGGCCAATCCCCTGCCAGCCCAGGTATTGGAAGAAGGGAATGTTCTTCTCTTGAATCTGGGCGGTAAAACAGGTGCAGCCCCTCTGCCTGACGCAGGTGACGGCGTTTTTGACCAGCAATTCCCCGGCCCCGGAGGACCTGAACCCCTTTTGGACCGCCAGTCGGCCGCCGATCCAATGCCCATTGCCGTTTCCGGCAGGATACACCCGCACCGTGCCGATCACCCGATGGTGCTGTTTGACCACCAGATGGATACTGTCGCCGTCCCTGGGGTCTTGGTCGGAGCCCTCGAAGAGTTGTTGTTCCCGGACAAAGACCGACTCCCGGATGGCAAGGGCCGCAGCCAGTTCGGCCGTGGTTCGAGCCGGATGACAGACCAGGGAATCCATGGGGTTTTCGTAGGCAGACAGCGCGGAGCAGGCCCCGCACCGCACACACCCGGCCCGACTATGGGATGCGGCAAGCCCCTTTTGGGCGAGGATACGGGCCACCTTTTCATAGATCGCTTTCATGGTGTCCGGATGGGGCGGAAGGTGATCCGCCATCAGGGAACCGGGGATGGGCCGCAGGGGAACCACAAAGGGATACACCCCCGTATCCGCCAAAGACTGGCTCCCTTGAATGATGGAGTTGGGGGCTTCACCCAGGCCCGCAATCAGAAAGCTGCTCACCTGATTGGGTCCGAATACCTCCACCGCCGCTTTCCAGGCGGTTTCATATCGGTCCAGGCCCATGGCGGCCTTGACGGGCGCCATCTTTTGGAGAACGTCCGGATCCAGGCTTTCAATATGGATCCCCACAGTGTCCACCCCGGATGCCTTCAGGGCCTCCAGCTGGTTCATGTCCGCAGGCGGGAGGAACTGGGCATGTACCGGCAGGCCGGAGGCCTGTTTAACGGCAGCCGCGGCCTCACAAAGAAGGGTGGTTTCATGTCCCGGAGGATGGGCCGTGCCGGTGGTGAGCACCACATGGCGGACCGCATCCAGGGTCCGGGCCTTTTGCGCGGTCTCGGCCAGCTGGGCCGGGGATTTGAGGGAAACGGTCTGTCTGTCTTTAAGGGAAAGCTGGATGCCGCAAAAGCGGCAGCGCGTCCTCGGGTCCCAGTGGATACAGGTCTGCAGCACGGACGAGGCCAGGCAGTCTTTTCCGTGCAAAAGCGCGATCTTGGAAAGCGGAATGCCATCCCGGGTGGACTCCTCATAAAAGGCGGGTCGCGGTACCAATGAGACGGGGAGTAAGGCATGATGGTCTTTGCACAAAACGAACCCCCCTGCTTCTGAATGTAACCGGTAGGGCGATCGGGAGACAAAGGGGCTGCTGAAAGGCACACTGACCGGATACCCGGCAATCAGGAGGGATCCGGACTCGGCCGGGCCTGCGCCCCCTTTTCGCTGTACCCCCCCTGGGGGCAGCCTGATTCCCAGGCTTTGGACCTCGGCGATGATTTCCGGGACCTGGACCACCCTTTCCTCCTACCGGTTTACGGTTAGGGCCACTTCCGCCACCCTTTTCCCCAGGCTTTGCACCGTGGCCATGCCCACTTCATCCCTTTCTATGCCGTCCGGATGACCGCTCCACATGGTCCCGCCGAAGTGGGCCCCGGGCTGGCCGTCCCCCACCAGGATCATATCCTGGACCAGCATCACCGCATGAATATGCTGGATGGTTGCGCTCTGCCCGCCGTTTCTGACGCCGCCCACCGTAATCACGCCGCCCACCTTGTCCCGGAACAGGAAACCGTTTCGTCTGAACATGACACATCGATCCAGAAAGGCCTTACACTGGGAACTCATGGATCCCATGTATACGGGGGTGGCCACGATTATGCCCCCCACCTCCGGATCGGAGAGAATGGGCACCAGGGCGTTGAAATCGTCGTCCTGGCTGCATTTTAGTTTTTTCATACAGGCCCCGCACGCCTTGCATCCGTTGATCTCTTTTTCCGATAAATCAATGAGATGGGTGTTTACCTGGCCGTAGGCATCCGGGATGGCCGTAAGGCTGGTTTTCAGGGCATAATATGTGGTCTTCTCCTTACGGGGACTGCAACAGATTCCCAAGATTTTCATACCATTGTTCCTCCATTTGAGTTTGATAGGTTACGCCAGCCTGGCGTGTTTCAGGGTGTTGAGGACCTCCCGCCGGACTGCGTTGCATTCCGAACTGGTCCGATCCCGGGGCCGGGCACAGGTGACCGGTGCCGTCTTCAGGATCCTGGCGGGCCGTTTGGATAATACCACAATGTGATCGCTCAGGAAAACCGCTTCATCCACATTATGGGTGACAAAGAGGATGGTCTTTCGGTGTTCCTCCCACAGGTTCAGGAGAAATTGTTGTAATTCGTTTCGGGTCTGGCTGTCTAAGGACCCGAAGGGTTCATCCATGAGCACCACTTTGGGATTGGTAATCAAGGTCCGGGCAATGGCGACCCGCTGTTTCATCCCTCCGGACAGGGCCTTGGGATAGGCGTGTTCAAAACCGGTGAGGCCGAAGGAACGCACATAGTCCATGGCCGCGGACCGCCGCCTTTTTTTGGGGACCTTCATCATCTCCAGGCCTATCTCGATGTTCTGCAGGGTGGTGCGCCAGGGGAAGAGGGCGTAGTCCTGAAACACCAGGCCGATCTGGCCCCGATCAGGGGAGATCTCCCGGCCATCCAGAAGCACCTGTCCGGCAGAGGGGTTTTCCAGACCGGCAATGATCCGGAGCAGGGTGGTCTTGCCACACCCGCTGGGGCCCACAATGGAGACAAACTGGCCTTCTTGTACCCGGAAATGAATAGAGTCCAGTACCGATAAAGGGGAGCCGTCCTTTTCCTGGGAAAAATGTTTGGTCAGTCCTGAAACGTCAAGGGTCATAACAAGGGCTCATGCGGGCTTTTGGGTTGTTTCCACGGTAACAGTCATAACTGTTCAGGTTCCTCGAAATGGTGGCTGCCCCAAAGGGCTCTTTTTTACCACGCAGATTCATGCATTCCATCGAATAATGCGCGATTCGCAGGCCTTGAGCGCCGTATTGATCAGAATGCCGATCAGTCCGATGACCAGCATGCCCGCCAGTATTTCGTCCGGCCGCTGAATGTCCCTGGCCGTCATAATCATATATCCCAGGCCGTAACCGGTCTTCACCCCGGTGAATTCGGCCGCCACCAAGGTCATCCACCCGATCCCCACGCCGATGCGCATGCCCACGAATATGGACGGCAGAGAACCGGGAATCAGCACCTTGAAAAACACATCCCTCTTTTTGGCGTTGAGGGTCTGGGCCACCTCAAAAAACAGGGGATTGATGGACAACACCCCGGAAATGGTGTTGAGCAGTATGGGGAAAAACGCCCCCAGAAAAATGATAAAGGCCGCAGATTTCATGCCGATCCCGAACCATAAAATGGCAATGGGGATCCAGGCCAGGGGCGGAATGGGCCGGATCAGTTCAATGATGGGGGTGGTGAGGTCTCGAAGGCGGTCGGACCACCCCATCAGGAGACCCAGGGGGATCCCCAGCAGGGCGGCGGCCAAAAATCCCCAGGCCACCCGGTAGAGACTGTAGAGCGCATGGTAGGGCAACCGGTACCCGGGGGGCATGCCGGTGAGCATCAGATCCCGAAACCCAAGAAGAATGGCAAAAGGCGAGGGAAGCAGATGGACCGGTATGGCCTTGAGAGAGGAGAGGACCTGCCAGAGCGCCAGCAGGAGGAGCGGCAGAAGGTACCGGGCCCAGTTCATGGGGAAAGGATTTCCGCTAAGATCGCCTGATCGATGAACCGATCCACAAAGGCGGTCACGTCAGGCACCCGGATATACTTCAACCGGGTCAGAAAATTCACGTATTCCGTTTCGCCCTCCACGCTCAATTGATAGGTGTAATTTACATTTTTAATGGCGAGACGTACGGTCTCTGTATCCATGCCCGTGTACTTGACCCCGATGCGGACGGCATCCTCCGGATGGGTGTCGATATAGTCGGTGGCCCGGACATGGGCCTTGACCAGGGATCGGGCCTCCTGGGGCCGCTCCTTTAAAAAGCGGTTGTCCGCCACCAGGACACAGCAGGGATGATTTCGCCAGATCTGGGCCGAGGTGAGCAGCACCTTTCCGATCCCCGCAATCTGGGCCTTGGCCGGGTAGGGCTCCCAGGCGATAAAGGCGTTGATCTGCCGGCCGGACAGGGCCCCGATCATCTCCGGCGGTTTGAGCACGGTAATCTGCACTTGGGATTGCGGCACCTTGAATTTGGTCAGGGCCTTTCTCAGCAAAAAGTCCTGGACCGTGGAATGACCGGGGATGGCGATCCGCTTGTTCACCAGATCCTTCAGGGTCTTAACCGGGGCGTCTTTTCGGACCATGATGGCGGAGCCCTCTGTATTGACCTGGGCCAGCACCGTCACCCTGGCCACCCCGTTGGCCACGGCCGTGGTGGCCGGGGCCTCCCCCACATATCCCATATCCAGTTCGCCCGCGGCAAATGCACTCATCTCTTCCGGGCCTGCCTTGAAGATCCCGGCCACCTCTACGTCCAGGCCGGCCGCTTGGTAATAGCCCTGGTCCAGGGCCACCCAGCAGGCCAGTTGATGGATATCGCTCTGAAGATAGGCAATCCGGATGGGGGGACCGGCATCCGCAGGCCCGGGCCCGGTTAGGGGAGAGAGAAGGACCACCGCAAATAGGATCCATACCCACTGTTTCATGGAGCGCCTCCTTTCAGGAAGCATCGGCAGTGGATTCCGCCTCATCTTCCTTTTTGTCTGCTTCAGTTTTTTCCGGGGACTTATCCCGGGTCTTTCTGACCCGCCTGGCCTTTTTTTCCGGTTTTTGCTTTTCAGCCGGATCGATCAGGGCCGCCTCCACGAGATAACTGATATCGCGCATGATAAGCGGGGAGTTGATGGCGGAGATCCCGATCTGCAGTCCCTGATAGCAGAAAGGACAGGCAGAGACAAGTTCTTCCGCTCCGGTTTCCTCGGCCTCCCTGACCCGTCTCTGGGCCATTTTGTTCTGGATATCTGGATAGCCTGATTTGAGTCCCCCCCCGGCACCGCAGCACCTGGAGTACTCGCGGGTCCTGGGCATTTCAATGAGTTCAATCCCTGGAAGGACGTCCATGATGAACCGGGGGTCGTCGAACACCCCGGTGGCGCGACCGAGATGGCAGGGGTCATGGTAGGTGACTTTTTTCTCCACCGGGTTCTTGAATTTGAGCCTTCCGGCCTCATACAGCCGCCGAAGGAATTCCACGGTGTGGAGGACTTCAAAGTTGAGCTTGCCGATTTTGGGATAATCCTGCTTGATGGTCTTGAAACATCCGGCACAGGAGGTAATGAGGGTCTCAAACCCGCCCTCGTGAAACATCTGGATGTTGTCGGCCGCAATGCGTTCAAACTCGGGATCGCCCATTCGGAGCATCACGCTTCCGCAGCACTTTTCGTCCTTTCCAAATACCCCGTAATCCACATCCAGGGCCTCCAGGATGTTGATGGTGCTCACGGCCACCTGTTTGACATTGATATCATAGGCCGCCGTACACCCCAGAAACAGGAGGACTTTGCCTTGGGTCTTTTTGATCTCCCTGGGGAGATCTGCGATGAGGTTGTCCTTTTTGGCCCGGCGCGCCCACTTGGTGCGGCCGGCCCTGGGTTGCTGCCAGGGATTGTCGTAGGATTTGACGCTCTTGACCAGGGCCTTCTGCTGCTCTAAGGGGCCGTAATCGGCCTTGACAATAATGCGCCTTATATCCTCCCACAGGTTTACGGTATCGATGTGGGCCGGACAGACCACATGGCATTGACCGCAGGTGGAGCACTCGTAGAGGTTTTTAACGAATTCCTGCACCTGGGCATCGGTGGGCTCCCTGTATTGAAACACGGTTTTGAGCAAATCCTTCAGGGCCTGGGGCGCCTTGTGGCTTCGCATAATGCTCCCCATCAGCCCTTGCTGGGATCGAATGATCTTGAGAAAATCGGTCACCTTGGCCCGGGGGATGATCTGTTCGTTCTGGTCCTGATCATATACCGGACACCAGGTGAGGCATTCACCGCATCGGGTGCAGGCGTCCAGTTCGATCAACCGGCGCATGTTTAGATCGGATACCAGAAGATCTTTTACCCGCTCGGCGCCCGTGGTCTCAGGCGCATCCGGGGCGGGTAGGGCCGGTTCCGTTGTTTCGGTCTCCACGGCGGGTTCAGTGGATTCTACACGGTTCAAAGGCTCGGTGTGTTCATCCTTGGTCATTTTTTTACCTGATCTAAAAGGTGTTGGGTCTATTTCATCTTGTAGTTCAACACCAGATTCAAGGGGGTGTTAAATATGTGGCGCATCTTGCCAAAAGGCAGGTAGGCCACCAGGAGTGCGCCGACCACGGCATGGCCGTACCACAGGTACACATAACCGTTCGTCCAGTCCATATCCCATAGGGCCAGGAGTCTGGATACGGGGTATCCCATAAACGCATACAGGGACACATGGTCCGGAACGCCGGTCATTAAGATTCTGGCGCCTTCCAGGATAAACCCCAGGATCACCAGGACCCCGATGATGGCGAGGGCCAGATTGTCCCTTGTCTCAGAGAGGATGTGGGGGGGCTTGATGATGACCCGCTGGATCAGGGCCCAGACAATCCCCACCAGGATCAACAGACCGGTCAGGTCATTTACAAAGGCCACAAAGCCGTTGTTTTTGTCGATGAGGGCCGTGGCGAGCGCACTCTCCGGACTGATGTGATAGGCAAAAAAGGTGAAAACGCTTAGGGACAAGCGGAACAAGATGGGCAGAAAAATGAGGGAATGAATGGCCCATCGTCTGACGCTTTCCTGCAAGAGGCGTCTTTGTAAGATCACATCGAAAATAACGGCCTTGATGATCTGGAAAAACTCCCTTGAAAAGATCACCCCCCATATTGATTCGGAGCTGAGCGCGATTTTCCGATGCAGAGATTGGCTCTCGCCCTGGACACTCCCCCGGAACCAGAACCTCACCGTCAAAAAGACGCCCAGGACGAACAGGGCCAGTGCGATCCAGAAAATGGGGTTCCCCATGCGCAGGGGGGCATGGTGACAGAGGATGCAGATAAACCCCTTGGAGGGAAGTACGGCCGCGGGTGCCCCCACCTTGTTTTTGGTATGATGACACCGTTCACAAAACTCGGGGTCTTCGACATTCTGAAGCGCATGATCGGTGAGGCCGATGGGGATCCCCTGGTCATTCACATGGGCCAGACGCACCTGATCGGATTTTTGATCCAGCTTCACCGTCTTGTACACACTGTGACAGGCCTGGCAGGCCACTCTCAAATGAGGGGCATGCAGATCTTCCCCTTCGCCGTGAACCGGATGGCAGGCCAGGCATTCAGGGCCT
>JAIPDZ010000278.1 GCA_021737425.1 Deltaproteobacteria bacterium | reverse complement strand
CGATCTCAAAAAGATACCGGGTGTGGATCAGGTGGAAATCAATTCTTTTGCCTCCCGATATGCCATGCTTACGCTGAAATACCAGGGCACGGGGATGGAGTTGGCGGACCAGATCAGCCGCCAAGGCGAAAACGCCCTCGCAATCACCGGTGTTGAGGCCGATACCCTGGAAATCCGATATAAATAAGCGGTGAAACGGATGTTCAGGCAAGGCCGCCTTTTTCAGCCCTCAGAGGGTTCCAAAACGGTCAGCAGAAACGACCCGTCCGCTTCCTTTGCCACTTTCAATCCGAACCGTTCGATGATCCGGACCAGGGGACGGCCCAGAATCAGGTCCGTCTCCTCAGAAGCGATTTCCAGCCTTTCCGGGATCATCTCTCTCAGGTCATGATCGAATTTGAGCATCCCCAGGACATGGGTGACTGCGCTTTCGCCTTGGGACTGGATCGCTTTGATCTGGCTTTCCAGTTCAATAATTGAACATCTTTCCTCATGGGCCTGGATGAGGCGCAACAGACCGGGGTCTTGAAGGAGATCTTTTCGGGTGGCCTTGGGCCGGGCATGGACCTTCATAAAATCGGTATCATCCCAGCATTTCTGGGCCGCACACTGAACGGGCCGGTGTTCATAAATGCGGCAGGCCCTGTCTTCCTCATCATAATAGATACACGCCCCCTGGCCGGTTTCCCTCAGCTTGATGAGTTCCTGATCCAGGGGTTTGAGTCCGCCCCGGACATTGTCCCTGACCGGTTCCCCGGGCCGGAGGGTATAGAGATCCCTCCAGGGGATGACGCCCGCCGTCACCTTGGGCACATCCTCCCTCTGCAGGGTGGGGCTGGAGGCCTGGCAACACTCCCCGCATCGGACGCAATAGGTCTGGTGCTGTTGTTCCGCTGATGTCATATGGGGTCACTCAATGGGATGTGCCTCGAGAAATTGCCTGGGGCTTTGGATGTAAATGCCCATGTAATCTGCGATATCCTGTAAGGCCTTGTCCCCTGAAATAATAAACCCGGCCTGTAATGCCACTGCGCACTCAATGAACTTGTCATCATCAGGGTCTTTTTCAACAACATGCAGGTGCGGCGTCTTGGCCGTGAACAGGACCTGACGACCTTGTGCAAAGAGACCCAGCAACTCATCGAGCTCATGCTCATTTTGGAGTCCCATACGCTCCAGCACCTTCACATATTCTTCTATGATGGGCGGTGAAAGGCACAATACAATCCGGCCGGATTTCCACAAATCAATGATCTTTCGAGGGTTCCCCCCAAAGAACGAGGATATGAAGACATTCGTGTCCAGGACCACCCGGGTCAAGGTTGGGCCCTCACCTCCCGGATAATGCGCTGGACATCCTTAGCGTCACTACCGGCTGACGTGGCCTTGGCGCCGATACGGTCCCAGAGGGTATCAATATAAGCACCAATATCGCGGGTCTTCACATAGTCTTCCAGCAGATCCCTGACAACCTCACTCACGTTCTTCCCTTCCACCTTGGCAAAATGATTGACTCTGGCCTTGAGCTCAGGATCGAGTCTGACAATCATTTGGGTCGTCATGGCCCACCTCCTTTGATTTTGCTATACTATATATACAATATATCATTAATGGGAAGGTGTCAATGGAACAAGATTCCAGGTGGGTATGGCGGTTCTTCAACAAGGTAAAATAACTATAGCGCTCTTTTGATCGGTCAAACTGTCCGTTGCGAGCCCAGGGGCTGAACCCTGAACACTGAAACCTGTAACCCCCTATTTGAGCCCGGCCACGGCCTGGGCCACGTTATAGCAGAAGTCTCCGATCTTCTCAAAGGCGGTGAGCATGTCCACGAAGATGAGCCCGGGGTCCACCACACAGGCCCCGCTCTGAAGCCGCATGATGTAGTTGCCGCGCATCTCTTCCCGCATCCGGTCGATCTCATCCTCCAGTTCCTGGGCGTGGGGCATGATGCTTTTGTCTTCGTTTCGAATCCCTTCCACCACCGTACTCAGGAATTCCTCCACCACCGCCGAGATGGTCTCATAATCGCGGGATCCCCCTTCTGAGAGGTGCAGGTTCCCTTCGATGAGCTCCTCGATCAACTCTGCGATGTTTTCAATGCCGTCGCCGGCCCGCTCCAGGTTGTTGGCCATGCGCATGAGGGAGGCCACCTCTTTGGATTCTTCCTGGCTGATATCATAGCGGACCACGTCCACCAGAAACTGGGTGATCTCCCGCTGGAGCATATCCACCAGGTCCTCCCGCTTTTTCCACTTGGAAAGCTCGGACAGTTTCCGTTCCTTGAGGCTCCCCACCACGTCCCTGTACATGAGCTGCACCGCTTCGCCCATGCGCACGATTTCGGCCCGGGCCTGGCCGATGGCCACGGAGGGGGTGTCAATGTACCTGGAATCCAGGTACTTGATCTTGTGAAGCTCTTCTAAGTCCGCCTCCTCCTTTTTATGGGGGGTCAACCATGTAGCCACCTTGACCAAGTAGGGCAGGACCATGAGAAAAAACGCGGCGTTGACCACATTAAAGCCGGTGTGGGCATTGGCTATATATCTGGAGATATTGGGATGTTCGCCGTTCACCACCATATCCGGGAGCCCGATATCCATGAAGGTGTGGGTCACCCAGACCACCAGCTGCACAAAAAAAGGAAAAAAGATAATAATATTGGCCACCCCGATCACATTGAACAGGGTATGGGCCCGGGCCGTTCGGTGAGCGTTGATCCCCCCTCCGATACTGGCCAGTTCCGCGGTGATGGTGGTCCCGATATTGTCCCCCAGGATCAGGGCCACGCAGGCCTCAAAGTTCAACAGCCCCTGGCTGGCCAGGGCCATGGTAATGCCCACCGTGGCGCTGGAACTCTGAAGGATCATGGTCAGGGCCGATCCCACCATGATGCACAGCAGGATGCCTGTCAGATCATCGGCATTGAACCGGGTAAAAAGCGAAATAAAGGCGGGGTGATCCTTGAGGGGGGCAAAACCGGCCTTCATGGTGGCCAGCCCGAAAAAGACCAGGCCGAACCCCAGGAGCACGTCTCCCACATAGATCCATTTTCGACGCCCCAGGAAAAACTTGAGGACCACGCCCGCGGCGATGGCGGGGAGGGCATAGGCGGTGATCTTAAAGGCGATGAGCTGGGCCGTCACCGTGGTCCCGATATTGGCCCCCAGGATGACGCCGATGGCCTGGACAAAGGTCATGAGACCGGCGTCCACAAAACTGACCAGCATGACCGTGGTGGCGCTGGAACTCTGGATAATACTGGTCATGAGGGCGCCCACACCGCACCCCACCAGCCGGTTATTGGAGACCATGCCCAGGATCTGGCGCAGCTTGTTGCCGGCCACCCGTTGAAGCCCCTCGGACATGATCTTCATGCCGAAGAGAAAAAGACCCAGGCCCCCTAAGGATTGAAATAGAACCGTTTGCATGAAAAACGCCTGCCAGCTGTCTCCGATTTCCGGGCCACGATAAAAGGCCACTTCCTGCAATTAGAAAGTGGCCTTTTATTACCAACTGTGCGCATCAGGGTCAATACAATTTCCCGCCCGCGCCGGGCGGGTAAAAATGATCAAAGGGTTCTTGCTTACCCCACCTTAAAGATCATGGCGCCACCGGTATCCCCGGCCGCACATCCGGTCCACAGGAAGTACCCGCCGCCCTTCATGGCGATCTCCTCGAGGCCCTCGATGATCAGCCGCCCGGCCGTGGGGCCCTGGGGATGGCCGTATATCATGGAAGACCCGTAGTTGTTGAAGCCCTGGCTTTCAGTGCCCATGGGATCGATCCCCATCTTCAGGGCAAAGTTGAGATCGTTGACCACAAAGGGATTATGGGTCTTGATGGTCTTGATGTCCTGAATGGTCAGCCCTGCGTTTTCCAGAGCCATTTGGGTGGCGGGCACCGGGGCGGCCGCCATATACCCGGGTTTGGTCCTGGAGAATCCATACGAGACGATCTGGATGGGAATGGTGGGATCGGCGCTCAATTCCTTGGCCTTTTCCTCGGTGGTCACCACCACGAGACAGTTCCCGTCGGCCGGATGGGTCTGGGCCCCGAAAGAGAGGACCCCGCCGGGGATCACCGGCTTGAGACCTGCCAGCCCCTCTTGGGTGGTGGGCATGATCCCCTCGTCTTCTTCCACCAGCTTGGTTTTTTTCCGGGAAATCTTGACCTCCGCCGGGAACATGTATTGTTTCTGAAAGGCCCGGTCGTCCTTGAGTGCGTCCAGGTACTGCTCATAGCGTCTCAGGGATAGTTCATCACACTGCTCTTTGGTAAAATTGGCCTCTTTGGCCACGTTTTCCGCGGTCTCGATCATCCTCAGTCCCACATTGGGATCGCTGTTGAAGTTGTCCATCAACCAGTTCTCGGAGATCACCTCTCCGCCCGGTCCCATGGGATTGGGCCACACCGTATGGGGCCCGTTGGAGCACCGGTCGGTCATGAGGGTACAGCAGTTTTGGTAAACCCCGGTCTCCACCCCGGCGGCCGCCTGATAGATACAGGTGGTGGAGGTGGTACAGGCCTGACTGACGGCCACGGCCGCGATATCTCCGGCCCCCATCAGGGCCGCGGCCCAGGGGCTGGCATAAAACTGATGGAGCTGGCCGATGGTGTTCCCGAAAACCAGATAGTCGAACATGCCGGGATCCCAGCTTTTTTCATGGAGCCATCTCTTGGCGGTATTCCCCGCCAGCAAAATGGAATTCTCATTGGCCATGCTCCCCTGCCAGCGGGAAAACGGGGTGGAGAAGTAGCCTTTGTAAGGGATAAATGCTTTTGTCAACATAATTGAAATTCCTCCGATTTATTTAGGTTGGGTTAGTTAGGTCCATCGCCTGGATCACTTCCGTACCGCTGCCGCTTCCTTACGGTGCGGCAGTGATTATGCATCGCTCCATTTGCCGAATTTTTCTCTTAACACCCGGTGCAGAATCTTGCCCGTGGGGGTGCGGGGCATATCTTCGTCCTGCACAAAATCGACGCTCTTGGGCCGCTTGAATCCGGCAATCTTTCCCCGGGTAAAGTCCAGGATGTCCTTGGCCAGTTCATCGCCGGCTTCATACCCGTCATTGAGCACCACCACCGCCTTGATGGCCTCCCCCCATTTGTCATCCGGGATCCCGATCACCGCTATATCCCGGACCGCTTCATGGGCGCCTACCGCGCTTTCCACCTCTGACGGGTACACGTTTTCTCCACCGGTAATGATCATGTTGGCCTTCCGGTCCACCAGGGTGTAATAGCCGTCTTCATCCCGTTTGACCATGTCCCCGGCCGAAGACCATTCCCCCTCAAAGGCCTCCTGGGTCTTTTCCGGTTCTTTGAGATACTCCTTGAACAGCATGGGGGTGCGGTAGAAGAGCTCTCCCACTTCCCCGTCCGGGACCTCGTTTCGGTTTTCATCCAGGATGCGGATCCTGTCGGTCCCGAATATCTCCTTGCCGATGGAGCCCAGTTTCTTGAACTGGTCCTCGGGCCGAAGCAGGGTCACCAGCCCCCCCTCGGTACTGCCGTAGGCCTCCCACAACTCGGCATTTTCAAAGTATTCCATGATGGCCGCCTTGAGATCCTTCCGGGCCGGGGCGGAAGAGATGAGCAGCTGCCGGATAGAGGACACATCAATGCTCTTCTTCACCTCATCCGGGAGGGCCAGCATCATGATGTAATGGGTGGGGACCAGGGAGGTGAACGTAATATTGTACTGGTCAATAGTCCTGAGCAGGTCTTCGGGGTCAAAGCTGATCATGTTGTAGATAAAGACAGCGCCTGAAACCAGCGTGTAGGGGAAGGAGTAGAAGATGGAATTGACATGGCACATGGGCATCACCAGCATGACCTTGTCCGTGGGCAACACCCCCATGTTG
>JAIPDZ010000277.1 GCA_021737425.1 Deltaproteobacteria bacterium | reverse complement strand
TGAGCAGATTGTACCCGCCGATCATAACCACATCCGCCACGCCCGGCGTCTTTTTGAGCATGTCTTCAACCGCGGCGCACACCTGGCCGGTTCGATCCAGGGAGGCCCCTTCCGGGGCCTGCAGCATGACCATGAAATACCCCTCGTCTTCAGCCGGTACGAATCCGGTGGGGACCATTTTGAACATCATATAGGTGGCGAGAAAAAGGCCTGCAAATACCAAGAGGACTACTATCCAGGCCCGTATGAACCATCGCACCCCCTTCAGGTATTTATTTCTGGACCATTCAAAGGCCTGGTTGAACTTGCGGAAGAACCAGATCTGCCGTTTGGGAGTGGGCCGCAACAGGGCTGCGCACAGGGCCGGGCTGAGGGTGAGGGCGTTAATGGAGGAGATACCTACGGAAAAGGCGATGGTGAGGGCGAACTGGCGGTAGAGCTGGCCGGTGATGCCGGGCATGAACGCCACCGGCACAAAGACCGACATGAGCACCAGGGTGGTGGCGATCACCGGGCCGGTGACCTCCCGCATGGCCTCCTTGGTAGCCTCCTTGGGGGCCATGCCTTTCTCATCGATGCAGCGGGAGGCGTTTTCCACCACCACGATGGCATCGTCCACCACGATCCCGATGGCCAGCACCAGCCCGAACAGGGTCAGGGTATTGATGGAAAAACCGAAGGCCTTGAGCACCGCAAAGGTCCCCACCAAGGAGACAGGGATGGCGATGGCGGGAATCAGGGTGGCCCGCCAGTTTTGGAGGAACACAAAGACCACCAGGAATACCAGCAACATGGCCTCGCCCAGGGTCTTGAGGACCTCTTTGATGGACTCCTTGACAAACAGGGTGGTGTCGTAGCTGACCGCATACTTGAGCCCGTGGGGAAACCGCTCGGACAGCCGCTCCATGTTGGCATACACCTGCTTGGCCACCTCCAGGGCATTGGCCCCGGGGAGTTGAAACACGCCGATGCAGGCGGCCTTGCCCCCGTTTAAGTGGGCGAACCATCCGTAGTTTTCGGCCCCCAGTTCCACCCGGCCCACATCCTTGACCCGCACCACGGAACCGTCCGGGCGGGTCCTGATGATGATGTCCTCAAACTCCTCCACCGTGGAAAGGCGGCCCAAGGTGTTGATGGAGTAGGTGAAGGTCTGGCCGGGGGGGCTGGGGGGATCGCCGATCTTTCCTGCGGCCACCTGGACGTTCTGTTCCTGAACCGCTGCGATGACATCGGTGGCGGTCATCTCCATGCTGGTGAGTTTATCCGGATTGAGCCACAACCGCATGGCATATTTTTTTTCCCCGAAGATCTGAACATCCCCCACCCCGGGAAGCCGTTTGAGGGTGTCCACGATGTTGATGGCCGCATAGTTGCTCAGAAAGAGTTCATCAAATGTATTGTCCGCCGAATACAGCGAGATGATGAGCACGAAATCAGGGGATTGTTTCTGGGTGGTGATGCCGTATTTGCGGACGTCCTCGGGCACCTGGGGCTGGGCCATGGTCACCCGGTTCTGGACGTCCACCGCGGCAATATCCAGGTCATAGCCCACATCAAAGGTCACCGTGATGGTGCTGGAGCCGTCATTGGAGCTGATGGAAGACATGTAGGTCATTCCTTCCACCCCGTTGATCTGCTCCTCGATGGGGGTGGTAACGGTCTTTTCCACCACTTCGGCGTTGGCGCCCGTGTAGGTGGCCTTGACCTGCACGGTGGGGGGGGTGATTTGAGGAAACTGGGCCACAGGGAGCAGGCTGATGCAGACCGCACCGGCCAGGGAGATGACAATGGAGATAACCCCTGCAAAAATAGGCCGGTCAATGAAGAAATCGACAAACATGGGGTTTCCTTGAAAGGCCTCGTTTACGGGTTAGGTTTGCAGGGTTCTTGTGCTGTAGCAGTGTTTTGTGATGCGGACTTGCCGTGCTTATCTTCGGAAGTCGTTTGCGGGCCGGATGAATGAGCGGCGGGCTGCGGGGCCTTCCCCTGTTCCTTCACAGGCGGTTCCTGCGGCTGCACCGTCATGCCGGGTCTCACCATCTGCAGACCCTCGGTAATGATCCGTTCCCCCTTTTTCAGGCCCTTCCAGATGATTTTCTGGCGGTTGTAGACAAACCCGGTCTGTATGGACCGTTTTTCCACCTTATTGTCCTTGCCCACCACATACACATAACTCCCGGTCTGGTCCTCGGCAATGGCCTTTTCCGTAATCACCGGGGTGTCGGACACATCACACAGGTACACACGGGCCTGCACGTAGATGCCGGGGAGCAGGGTTTCTTCCGGATTGGGAACCACCGCCCGCATGTTGATGGTGTTGGCCTGGGGATCGGCCGTGTTGTCGATAAAGTCCACCTTTCCCGAATGGGGATGGGTGGAACCGTCGCTCAGGATAATGTCCACGGGCATGTCCTTGCATTTCCGGTATTTCAGGATCTGCCTGAAGTCCTTTTCACTGGGGCTGAAGTAGGCATAGATGGGATCCAGTTGAACAATGGTGGCCAGCTGGGTATCCTGTCCGCCGGCGCCCACCAGATTCCCCACATTGACTAAAGTCCGCCCGATCCGGCCCTGGATGGGGGCGTACATGGTGCAATAGCTGAGATCCAGTTCGGCCTGTTTGATCATGGCCCGGTCCGCTTCCACGGCCGCGGCCGCCTCCTTCATGCGGGTCACATAGTTGTCAAGGGTCTCCCGGGTGACAAAGTCCTCCTGGGCCAGGGGTCTGTAGCGATCCACCTGTTCCCGGGCAAATGCCAGGGCCGCCTTATCCTTTTCCAATTGGGCCTTGTACTTTTCCAGGGCGGCTTCATAGGGGGCACGCTCAATGACAAAGACCAGGGCCCCTTTCTCTACGTCGGCCCCTTCCGTGAACCGCCGCTCCATCAAGAAGCCCTCGACCCGCGCCTTGAGAGTCACGGTTTTTACGGCCTGGGTGGTGGCCACATAGTGGAGATAGACCGGGACGGTTTTGAGCTCAACCGGCTCCACGGTCACTACCGGGGTGGAAGCTTTTCGGGGCTGTTGCTTTTCCTTTTTGCAGCCGGTAAGGCAAACCGGTGCCAGCAGCGACAGGGACACCAGGATGAATAAGGCGTTCAGCATTGGGGTTCTGTGCTCAGTGCTCATGGGCAGAGGCCTCGCTTTGGCTCTGGGACACGGGCGTGTCCCTAGAGAGATCGGTGGGCAGTTCGGCGCCTATGGCGTGCAGAAGCTCTGCATAAGAGGTGAAAAGATCGGTCTCGGCCTGCACCCTCTGGGCCCTGGCCGAGGCCAGCGTACTCTGGGCATTGAGCAACTCCACAATGTCAGTTACGCCTGCCCGGTACCGGGCCAGAGAAACCTGGTAAGATTCTTTGGAACTCGTGAGAAGGGTTTTACTGGACTCCAGTCGTTGGCCCGCGGTCTGCATGTTGTAAAAAGCGGACCATACGTCAGCGATGGCCGCCTCCTCCTTAAGCCTGAGCGCTGCCCGATCCGCCTCCACCTCCGCCTGGGCGGCCCGCACCCGGTTCCGCAGTGAAAACCCCTCAAAGAGCGGGAACTGCAGCAACAGTCCCCCATAGTAGTTCACGCCGGAACTGCTGATATCTCCTCCCCCGGGGAAAAAGCCCCCGTCGCCAAGGTTGGCGTCAATGCCGGACCATCCCGCATTCCCGGTGGCGGTTAGCTTGGGCCAGAGATCGGACTCAGCCTTTTTAAGATTTGCCTGACTCTCCAGGACCGCGGCCCGGGCACCGGCCAGATCCGGCCTGTCCCCTAAGGCCAGGTCAATCAACTCCTGGGTGTTTTGGGTTATGTCTTTTATGGGAAGGGCCTCGGGCGCCTCTGACACCTCAAAGTCCGCATTGGCGGGCCAGCCCACTGCCGTTGCCAGATTTCCATGGGAAATCTTAACTGCACCCCGGTCGGCGACCAGGTCCAATCGCACCTGGTCCACCTTGGCGCGTGCCTGAAGCACGTCCGCGATGGTACTGACCCCGGCCTTTTTTCGCTGTTCTGTGGATTTGAGGCTGGTTATGGCTTCTTTCAGATCGGATTGGGAGGCCCGAAGCCGGGCCTTGTTTCCCAGGTACCTATAGTAGGCCTGGGGGACGTCCCGGAGTACATCCTGAATGGTCTGGTTGTGATTCCAGTTGGCTGCCAGGAGTGCCTGGCGGGCGCTCTCCGAAGCGGCCGCACGCCCTCCAAAATCCAGAAGCAGATAACTGAGACTGATCCCCACATTACCGTAATACCCGCTGGTCGAATCTCCTCCGAATCCCATTCCCCGGGCCTCGCCGCCGACACTGGGATAATAGTCCCCGCGGGAAGCCCCCCATTGCGCGGCAGCCGCCCTTGCCCGCTCCCAGGTGACACGGGTGGACGGATTATTGACCAAGGCGATATCCACAAGCTGGGCCAAAGTGTATGGCCCGGAGGCCGGTTTGAGCTGGGGGGGCTCGGGGGGGCGTTTTTCTGCAAGCGCTTCGGCCTGTCCGGTCTTTTCGTCCATAGGGGAAAATCGGCCGGGTGAAGGGGCTGCATATTTGGAGGGGGTGATTTCGGGCTGAGACCCACCGCATCCTGAGGTCCCTAAAATCAGTGCGGCCCCAAGGATCCACAACCAGGCGAAGAAGGCATCCATTACGGACCGATGCCTTATCCCCATTCGATTTGATGCGGAGCTCCCAGCGTATCCCCATTCAGGTTGCGTCATTCCCGTCTCACCCGTTTTCTTTTGACCTCTCGAGCTCCTCGTCTCTTAATACCCTTCGAAGCACTTTGCCCACCACAGAGGTGGGGAGGGACTCCCTGAATTCGATATACTTGGGCCGTTTGTACCCGGGTAGTTTTTCATGACAGAATTGCATGAACTCTTCCTCGGTGGCCTCTTCTCCGGGTTTGAGTTGGATAAAGGCCTTGACCGCCTCTCCGCTTTTGGGGTCGGACACGCCGATAACCGCCGCCAGGGCCACCTTGGGGTGGGTATAGAGCTCCTCTTCGATCTCCTTGGGATAGGCATTGAACCCTCCCACTATGATCATGTCCTTTTTCCGATCCGTGATGATCACGAACCCTTCCTCATCAAAATGACCAATGTCCCCGGTCAGGAAATACCGGTTGCCCTCAATCTCCCTGAAAACCTCCTTATTTGCTTCCGGCTTGTTCCAATACCCCAACATGACCTGGGGACCTGAGACCGCGATTTCGCCGTCTTCGCCCTGGGGGAGCTCCGCAAGCCCGGTTTCCAGATCCACCATTTTAATATCCGTACTGAGATAGGGAAGCCCCACCGAGCCGATTTTGCGTTGCTCGCGGTTGGTGGGGTTCAGGGTGATCACGGGCGATGTCTCGGTAAGACCATATCCCTCGAAGATGATTGCCCCGGTCTTCTCTTCAAATTGTTTGATAACCTCCACCGGCAGCGGCGCCGCTCCGGAACCGCATCCGATGATGGAGGATAAATCGAACTTGTCCAACAGCGGATGGTTTACAAAAGCGGAATAAATGGTGGGCACCGCCACCACAATGGTAATCCTGTATTTTTCGATGGACTTGAGGACATCCGTAAACGGAGGATTGCCTGCCCGCGGATCCGGGATACACACCAGCCGGGAGGCATTGATGCAACTGGTCAGCATGCAGAGGGTAAGGCCGAAGCTGTGGTACCACGGCAACACCCCGAGATAGGTATGGGCGCCCCCTTTTTCAATGGGATTTAGTTCCCCTTTTGGTCCCTGAGGAATGCGGGCCCATTGTTCGGTGCTCATGACATTGGAAAGGAGGTTGGCATGGCTCAGGCACGCCCCTTTGGGCACGCCGGTGGTCCCCCCCGTGTAGAGGACCAGGGCCTCTCGGTTTACGGGATCCACTTCCACTTCCGGGGGGACGGGTCT
>JAIPDZ010000276.1 GCA_021737425.1 Deltaproteobacteria bacterium | reverse complement strand
ATGTATTCCTTCATGAGATCGTGGACAGAGATAATGTCCCATTTTTCAAAGGCCTCGGGGAACCAGTTCTGCAGACCAAGCCTGGTCGCAAAGTAGGCGTGGCCTCATTCGGGTAGGAGCAGCCGCTTGCATTCAAGCCGCTCCATATGCTCCACAATCCGGCCGACAAGGGTCTTCATGGACTCATCATCACCGGAGAAAAGGCCCCAGTTGACCCCTTCCCACTGTGTGGAGGGGATGGTCCAGTCCTCTCTCGCCGCATAAAAGATTTTCCACCAGAACTTCATGTCATCGGGCTCACCAAAGGGCTCCTTGGAATTGACGGTTACCAAAAGGTTGGCGCCCTTCTTATCCACCGGGGCGTAAAATCCGGGAAACCCCTCATCCTCGTCCATTTCCTTGGAAAGATCCGCCAGGAGAAACAGGAAGTCATCCTTGGGGATGCCGAGATTGTTCCCCCGCTCCAGGTCCATTACCACGCCCTTGTGGATCGGTCCCGGGACTTTGTCCCGTTCACGCAGGGTCCTGGCCCGCCGCATCATTTTCAGGATCTCCACCCCCTGGGGGCAGGCATATTCACAGCGGCCGCACAGGGTACAGACCCACGGAAAGCGCGAATCAATCAACTCCTGATCCAGCCCCAGGGCCGCCATACGGACCGCCTTTCTGGGATCCATGCCGTCTACTCCGGTGACCGGACAGCCCCCGGCGCAGGTGCCACAGGTGAAGCAGACATCCGCCCACTCCGGAGCAACCCGCAGTTTGCTCTCTTTACGATTTATCACCAACGGTTCCATTCAATAACCTCCTCCATCTGTCTTGGATACCTGTTTTGAACCATTTTTTGTCTCTGTTTATGCGGTTTAAATCCAAAAGTCAATGAGTAAATACGGAAAAGTGAACGCCCTCCCGTAAAATCGGGCGTCCGGATCATTATCCCATGGGGGCAGGTTTCAGGATAAAGCATTTCATCCTTTCCTGACACCTGAATACTGAAACCTCTCGATATATTCAAAACCTCTGATATGGCTTTATTGAAGAACCCTGTAGCAAGCTACAGGGAATCTCCCAAATGTAAGGAGTTTTTTCCATTTTTTATTTCGCTCGCTAACCCCGCTGCAAGCAGCGGGGAATGCGCTCCCTGAGCATTTTCAAGGGCATTTTCTGCTTAGAACAAATTTGCCCTGGCCCAGTGCACAAAGCGGTTGCGAATTTTTCACACATAAGCTATAGATACGGCACATTTTGAAGACCTTGTATGGTCAACCGTATGATTTTTAGGATAAGGACAAGGAGGAAGACACATGGATTTCGGTTTGAGTGAAGAACTGCAGATGCTGCGGGACATGGCCCGCGATTTTGCGGCTGAAAAGATCGCACCGTACGCAGACGAATGGGATGAAAACCACTATTACCCCTATGAGGAAGTCATCAAGCCCATGGGAGAACTGGGCTTTTTCGGTACGGTCATCCCTGAACAGTACGGCGGCAATGAAATGGGCTGGCTGGCGGCTATGATCCTCACCGAGGAGATCGCCCGGGCCTCCAGTTCGGTAAGGGTCCAGATCAACATGCAGACCCTGGGCTGCGCCTATACCATATTCAGGTACGGCTCCGACGCCTTAAAGGAAAAATACGTGCCCAAGCTGGTGAGCGCCGAATATGTGGGCGGGTTCGGCATTACCGAGCCCAATGCCGGTTCCGATGTCATGGCCATGAAATCCACGGCCCAGGACAAGGGGGATCACTGGCTCCTGAACGGCTCCAAGACATGGATATCCAATGCCAGTGCCGCGGATGTCATCATTTTCTATGCCTACACAGACCGGGAGGCCCGGGGAAAAGGGCTCTCCGCCTTTGTACTGGAGCCCAAGAATTTCAACGGTGTCACCACCAGCGATCTGGACAAACTGGGGACCCGCTCCACGCCCACAGGGGAGATCTATGTGGAAGACACCAAAGTTCCCAAGGAAAATATCCTGGGAAATCCGGGGGACGGCGCCAAAATCGTCTTCAGCTCCCTGAATCAGTCCCGGCTTTCGGCTGCTGCCGGCGGTGTGGGGCTGGCCCAGGCCTGCCTGGATACGGTCACCGCCTACTGCCAGGAACGCGAGCAGTTCGGCAAACCGGTGGGTCAGTTCCAGATGAATCAGGATATGATCGCCCAGGTGGCCGCGGAGCTTGAGGCGGCCCGCCTCACTGTATACAAGGCCGCCTGGCAGAAGGATCAGGGGCAGCTGGGCAACACCCTGGAGGTGGCCCATGCCAAGTACCTGTCCGGAGAAATCGCTGAAAAGGCTACCCGCATGGCCATGCGCATCATGGGGGCCTACGGATATTCCACGGAATACCCGGTGGCCCGGTTCTACCGCGATGCCCCCCCTTACTATATGGTGGAAGGATCCGCCAATATCTGCAAATGGATCATCGCCCTGGATCAGCTCGGTATTCGAAAGGCGAACCGGTAGGGACCGGGAGTGTGGGGTGTTGATTGGTGAGAGATACCGCTCTGGCTCGGGTATTTCGTAGTCCTCTCCGCTCTTCAGACCTTCCTGATGATCTTCCTGGTACGCCGATTGCGGGCCCCATCGTAGATGGAGAGGATCATGATTAGATCAGGGCAGGGGTTCAGATGACGTCTATGCCAGCCAGACGGTATGTAGAAAGGCGCCCGAAGGATCGACCTGGAGGAGGGGCCGGTTTGTTTTTAGGTCCCAGGATACAAAACAGGCCAGGAGTTCATCGGGATCTGCTCCTGTGACATCCACACCTTCGCTTACCGCCTCCATGGCGCGTCCCACGGATGCCCGGACCATCCCCCGCAGGTTGAGCGCCTGGTTCAGTCTCTTCAGGTGAGGTGCACCACAGATCTGCTCCACCGCTTCTTCCCAATGGATTCCGGCCACCTTTTGCCTGAGCACATAGGCATTGCCCCTGTCCCGGATCACCAACAGGGGGGGGTTGGTCTTCAATGGGGCATTTTTGACCCTCGCGCCGGGCAATTTGGCGTCAACCTCCTGCAACAGGGCGTTCTTCCGCCGCAATTGAGGCAATTGTTTGGTCTGAATCCGTTCAAAGATGAACTCCCCGCCATCCAGGGAGATCTCCTTCAACCGGGTGGGATCAAAACCCAGGGCCAGCAGATCCCCTATGGTGAGGGTGTAGGATTCGGTCAAACCGTGGGCTTTCAGCCATGTGACCAGGTTGGGCCGCCCATAGTTGGGAAGAGATTCGATCATTCGCGCCGGATGTTTCCTGAATTGGGCGGGGAGCTTTGCATACAAATCCATATCCCCGGTCACCAGGTTGGGGTTGAATTCCTGCTCATAGGGCGCATAGGACTGTATGGGCAGTGCAGCGATCCGGGGCGTCAGGGAGATCTGTTTAAGGGATTCACCGCCCGTATACCCCAGCAGTGATTCGATGCGCCGCCTGAAGGCCACGAACTTGGTCACAAAACGGGTGAACATGAATCGCATTAACGAAGAGGGCGTGTCTTTTTGAATCTCCTCTTCAAAGTAGGTCATCAGGGCCGAGTGGAGGTCCTTGAATTCGGCAATGGTCCGCTGGACCATAACCTCGTTATCCCGCATATCAATGACCTCCCGCTTCCGAATCAGGTGGTGCACCACCTTTATCAACGGCTCCCGGAGATCGCGTCCCCTGAGACGAGGAGGGATATAAATCATATACCCTTCAGGGGTTGCCTGCTTGTTCCCGATGACGGTTTCAAAGGATTGCCACGACTGCTTTTCATAGATGTGATAGGTGGGGTCCTCTTCAGGGATAATATTATCCAGGATTCCCACCGTGGATTTGCGGTCCAGAAATTCCCTGAAATAGCGAAGGATTCGATTGCCCACGCCCTGGTTCCGAAAGGGCGCGGCCACTTCCACATACACCAGGTAATAACAGGGGATCGGTTTTCTGAGGTAGAGCATGTTCAAATGTCCCAGAATTTCTCCGGATTCGGCATGGACTTCAATGACCCGGAAGCCGTTACGGGAGGCCTCCGGACTGAGACGACTGACCTTACTGCCGGACACGGTTTGATTGACCAGTTCCCACAGGTCATTGAACAGGTCCCCCACCAGTGGGGACTTGGGGGACCCCTGGCGGACCCCTTCGTCGATCAGGCCGATCAGTGCCAGCCTCTCATTGAGCCGCAGTTTCCGGGAGGCGGGGCGCCCCTCAACCCGGCCGTTCACCTTCGGCCGGGTGCAACCGTCCTCTGAGATGGAAACGGAGTTCGTCCCCTTCATGGTTCAATCTCCTTTATCTGCATTTTCGTATTACCTTAGGATATTGAAATAACGATCCCCTCATGGCCTGTAACCCCGTTTCAGAAGCCTAAACTGTTACGCATTTTCACAAAAAAAAAGGCGGAGCATGTGCTCCGCCTTTCTGATGTTCCGATTCGTACGCACACGCTACCTCATACCGGGCCCCCGGCTAAAAAAATAGTAATAAAAACCATTGTACATACATGTGACACGCATGCTTTTTTTCTCCTCGATTTTTCCTTATATCTCAAATAAAAAGCGCTGTCAATCATAAAATCAAAATTCGATACCTTCTCTGGCCCGAATCCCCTTTTGGTAGGGATGCTTGACCTCCTTCATTTCCATGACCATATCCGCGGTCTTTGTGATCCCAGGATGGGCCTCCCGCCCGCTCAACAGCAGGTGAAGCGACTTGGGCTTTTTCAGGAGCATTTCTTTTACCTGTTCCCAGGGGATCAGGCCGTAATGGGTGGCGATGTTGATCTCATCCAAGACCAATAGATCGAATCTCATGGAATAGAGGTTCTTGAGCCAGACCGCCCACGCCTTCCGGGCGGCCTTCTGATGTCTCTCGCCGGGCCGGGTCAGCCCGTGATCCAGGAATCCCTCCCCCATGGTCCGCACCGTTAGATCGGGGAGCCTTTTCATCCCTTTGATCTCCCCGTAAAGCCGGGGAGATTTGATCACCTGGAGCACAAACACCCGCTGTCCGGAACAGGCCGCCAGCATGGCCTCTCCGAGGCAGTAGGTGGTCTTCCCTTTGCCGTTGCCGGTCACGATCTCAATGGATCCCCTGCGGCCTATCTCGTCCGGACGTAGTGCATCCCCCTTGTCCTTACTCACCACCATTTCCGTAACCAAATCCGCATGTTGGATAAGTTGACGGTCTGCACCAAAGCCTGTGAGCACCACCTCCACCCAGGGGGGCTTGTCCCCCATGAGTTGCAGGAGGTCATCGGGGTTGAGGGCCCCCTCCGCCACCAGCGGCAGGATCCCATCCAGAATGACCATGTCGAAGCGTCCTTCGGTTATCCATTTTCGGGCGTTATGAAACCCCTTGCCCACGCGGTGGAGCGTGGAGGGCCGGTCCGATTTCACACCTTCCGGAAACGCGTCCTCGATGATTAGATAGGGGGTGAGGAAGGAGGCCGCCCGTTTAAGGGATCCCCAGTAATCCGCAGGCGAAAACCCCATAATCAGGGTCCTGAGATTGCGGCCGCATGCCCTCAGGGCCAACCCGTACGGTGCATAATTGATAGGTCCCCTTGCCCCGGTATAGATTTGGACCAGTCCCGTCTTCAACACGGCTCATCCCTTTGAACAGGTCCCATAACCGGGTTGAGAGGGGCGACAGAAACGGGGGGTTCCTGTAAGGCCCGAAAAGTGTTGACAAAAAAACCCCATATTATATAAAAGCGTTCCACAGGAATAGCACCTTTACCAAAAGGAAATAGGGGCTTTGACAAGGAGGCGTTCACCCAACAACCATTATCTTCGAGGGTATCACCATCTACTACACAAAGCAAAGATCAGGCCTCATCCAGAGCAGGGGCCTGGGATTATGCCATATCTATTACGGACAGGGGGTCGGGAAAACCACTC
>JAIPDZ010000275.1 GCA_021737425.1 Deltaproteobacteria bacterium | reverse complement strand
TTCAATTAGATCATGTGGTCACCCCGGCGAAAGCCGGGGTCCAGATGTAGTTGAAAAAACTGGATTCCGGGTCACGCCCGGAATGACGAATGTGGGACCCTGCAGAAATAATGAAAGCCTTAAGTTAATGACATTGGATCCTATCCTTAAAAACCAGGATCCGAGGCCCAATCCCACATCAAATATATGATTACCACCTGTATAAACGACATGCAAGGGGTTTGGCGCCTTAGGGCTCACTCAAAAATAAATTCACAGAATTGAAGCGCAGCGTGACCTTTCAACTCGTGAACGGCTATGGTTTTTGGATATGGACTTCTGAGGATACGGCCTCTATAATCCGCAGGCAAAGCAGGGGCTCCAGCGGGGCCGAGGCATACTCGTTCTCAGTAGCAGTTTAGAGTGAATGTCATTGACTTAAGCAAGATTCCAATAGCTCGATCGCCCCCGCGGCGAAAGCCGGGGTCCAGGGGTATTTGAAAAGACTGGATTCCGGCGAAGGCCGGAATGACGAACAACCCAACCACCCGTCATTCCGGCGAAGGCCGGAATCCAGGAGGTTTGCCCCTGATTATTGAGGTGTTATGGATTACAGGCCATGAATTATATCTTTTTCGGCATCGTCTTTGTGGCCTTTGTCTCGGCGGGATGGCGCCAAATATTCTGGACCGGGGTCCAAGGGGAGGTTTCCCCCATGGCCGCGCTTTCCCAAGCCATGGTGGATTCAGCGGCCGGGTCTGTGGAATTGGCCCTGGGGCTGGTGGGGGTGATGACCCTGTTTCTGGGTCTGATGAAGGTGGCGGAATCGGGTGGGATGCTGACCATTATCTCCCGTCTCATCCGGCCTTTTATGGTGCGCCTTTTTCCCGCGGTTCCTCCGGATCATCCGGCCATGGGGAGCATGATCCTCAACATGAGTGCCAATGCCCTGGGGCTGGGCAACGCGGCCACCCCGTTCGGGATCCGGGCCATGCAGGAATTAAACAAACTGAACGGCCAAAAAGGAACCGCCACCGATGCCATGTGCCTTTTCCTGGCCATCAACACCTCCAATGTGACTCTCCTGCCCACCGGCGTCATCGCCCTCCGGGCGGCGGCCGGGTCCCATGATCCGGCCGGCATTCTCCCCACCACCCTGGTGGCCACCCTGGTCTCCACGGTAATTGCCGTGGCGGCCGCCAAGACCTATGGACGGCTCCCTTTTTTTAAACGCACCCGCCCGCCCGATAAATCAGGGGAAACCGACGGCGAAAGCGGAGAGGGCGCAGAGGCCCTGTCCGAAGACGTTCCGGACGGCTATCCCCTGTGGATCAGCGGCCTGGCTTTGGCCATTCTGTTTTCCCTGATTCCCCTTACCGTCCTGTACGGCCGATCGGTTTCTCCCTGGATCATTCCCGGCCTGATGGTGGGGTTTCTAATCTTCGGGGTGTGGCAAAAGGTCCCTGTTTACGAGGTCTTTGTGGAAGGGGCCAAGGAAGGGTTTCAGGTGGCCGTCCGCATTATCCCCTATCTCGTGGCCATTCTGGTGGCTGTGGGAATGTTTCGCGCCAGCGGGGCCATGGAAGTCATGGTTCGACTGCTGGGTCCATGGACCGGCAAGATCGGGCTGCCCGCGGATGCCCTTCCCATGGCCCTTCTCAGGCCCCTGTCCGGGTCGGGCGCCTACGGGGTGATGGCCGCCATCATGAACGAACCCGGGATCGGTCCGGACAGCTATACCGGGTACCTGGTCTCCACGCTCCAGGGTTCCACCGAAACCACCTTCTACGTGTTGGCGGTCTATTTTGGAGCGGTTCAGATCAAACGCATCCGCCATGCGCTGGCGGCCGCGCTCACAGCGGATCTTGCAGGCATCATGGCCGCCGTGGCGGTCTGCTCCCTTATTTTCGGCGGATGATGTCGCATGGAACCGGCCTCACCTCATTTATCCTTGGGGGTAATGGCCGCGCAGAAAATTAGTCCTTGAAACATCCCGTATTTTCATAGACAATCCCATGTAAAAACGGATGGGCATGGGGACTGGCGACACTGCTTCAAGACTCTATGGCCTACAGCAACCCAACACTGCCGAAAAAAGGTTCTTCTCATGTCGCATGACCAGATTTTTAGAGATTGGATAAATGATCTGATTCAGGGATTCATTGCCGACTCCCCCCTCAACACCATGCAAAATCAGGCCAATGAGCGTGCCTGGGACCATGCATTGGTGGGATTTGCCTCCGGTGCGGACCCCATCTGGCAGCAGTATAAGGAATATATCGGGGCATTCCACTGGACCCCCTGGGAAGTCTTCAACCAGTACGGTTCTCAGGACCCCGCAGCACCGGAGGAACTGACCGTCATCTCATGGGTTCTGCCCCAGCGGGAGCAGGTCCGAAAGGCGAATCGCCGGGCCAGGAAGTATGCGTCCGAAGCGTGGGCCAGGATCCGGATCTACGGGGAGGCATTCAATGTGGCGCTGCGTCATCATGTGGTCAATGGTCTGAAAAAGAAAGGCCGTGCAGCGGTGGCCCCCATGCTGGTTCCCGGCTGGACCATTGTCCAGTCCCAACGGTTTTCCTATGCCTCTTCCTGGTCTGAACGCCATGCCGCCCATGCGGCCGGCCTGGGGACCTTCGGGCTGTGTGACGGACTCATCACCGCCGAGGGCAAGGCCATGCGGGTCGGCTCGGTAGTGGCCAAAGTATCGGTACCCCCCACGCCCCGACCGTATACCGACCATCAGGCCTACTGTCTTTATTTCGCCGAGAATACCTGTGGGGAGTGTATGAAACGGTGTCCGGTCCAGGCCATTACCCCTGACGGCCACGACAAGGAGAAATGCCGGCAGCACCTGGCCCTCTCCAGCGCGTATGTAAAAAAGAACTATCATTTCGAGGGGTACGGCTGTGGCTTGTGTCAGGTGGGAGTTCCCTGCGAAGCAGGCATCCCGGTCAAGGCGGCACGGGAGGCCCTGGAGCGTGGCGAGCTGCCGCCTCCGCCGCCCCCCTTGGCCTGACACACAATGAGATTTGTCCATTGGCCACCCGGGGATCCCTCTTAATCCGTTTGCGTCAATCCTGCTCGCGGGTCTTATGAAAGGAGATTTGGGGCCAGCCTTCCATGACAAAATCCAGTTCCCAGGAACTGGGGGCCAGATAGGTCAACCGCCCCTGTGCGTCATGGGCCACATTTCCGGCGTGTTTGTCCGCAAACGCTTTGAGCCTTTTTGAATCATCGCAGTCAATCCAGCGGGCCGTGGAAAAGCCCACCGGTTCATACACCGCGTCCACATTGTATTCGGCCTTGAGCCGTGCCACGGTCACATCGAACTGCAAGGCCCCCACTGCCCCGAGAAAGTACTCCGACCCCCGCAGGGGGCGGAAATACTGTACCGCGCCCTCTTCCGCCAGTTGGACCAGTCCTTTTTGAAGCTGTTTCTGTTTGAGGGGGTTCTTGAGATTCACCCGGCGGAAATGCTCCGGGGCAAAGCTGGGGATGCCTGTAAACCTGAGGGCCTCCTTTTCCGTAAAGGTGTCTCCGATTTTGATGGTGCCGTGGTTATGAATGCCGATAATATCGCCGGGATAGGCCTCGTCCACGTTGGTCCTGTCCTGGGCCATGAAAATGGTGGCATTGTTGAGGGCGATCTGCTTGCCGATCCGGTGGTGAACCACCTTCATCCCCTTGGTGAATTTTCCGGAGCAGACCCGCAAAAAGGCCATTCGGTCCCGGTGACCCGGGTCCATATTGGCCTGGATCTTGAAAACAAACCCTGAAAAAGCCGCCTCATAGGGAGAGACCTCCCGGCTCGCGGCCGGTCTCGGGCTGGGGGCCGGCGCCATCTCCACAAAGGCATCCAGCAGTTCCCTGACCCCGAAATTATTGAGGGCGCTCCCGAAAAAGACCGGCGTCTGGCTTCCATTCAAAAAATGCTTCGTTTCCAAGGGATTGGCCGCCCCTTCCAGCAAGTCCACATCCTCACGCAGTGCATCGGCCTGACCGCCCAGCAGTCTCTCCAGCCTGGGATCGGTTAGATCAATAATCCGGAGACCGCCCTGATTCCGGGTTTCCTGTCCGGGGGTGAATAAATGAAGTTCCCGGCCAAAGAGATTGAAAACCCCTCTAAACCCCTTGCCCATGCCGATGGGCCACGACAGGGGGATGCATTCGATCTGCAGTTTGTCTTCGATGTCGCTCAGGATATCCAGCGGCATCATCCCTTCCCGGTCGAGCTTGTTGATAAAGGTGATAATGGGGGTGTTGCGCATCCGGCAGACCTCCATCAACTTCTCAGTCTGAGACTCCACCCCTTTGCCGCTGTCGATGACCATGAGCGCACTGTCCACCGCGGTCAAAACCCGATAGGTGTCCTCGGAAAAATCCTGGTGACCCGGGGTGTCCAGGAGGTTCATCTCAAAACCTTTGTAGTCGAACTTCATGACCGACGTGGTGACCGAGATGCCCCGTTCCCGCTCCATATCCATCCAGTCGCTGGTGGCATGCCGGGATGCCCTGCGGGCCTTTACCGCGCCGGCAATGCGGATGGCGCCGCCGAAAAGGAGCAGTTTTTCCGTCAAGGTGGTCTTGCCCGCATCCGGATGGCTGATAATGGCAAAGGTCCGACGTCTTGTGATTTCCTTGTGATCCAGTTTATTCATGTAAAAACCTCTTAAAACATGGTGTAAGGCGCTCAGTACCCAAGGGGCGCCTTCTACAGATACCCTCAATGGTTCATGCCGGAGCGGCTGCTCACAAAAGCAGGTCCCCATAATCCGGCCCTTGTTTTTTTGGGTGATAAAACGGGTTAAAGGCGCCCTTCAATCAGGGCGGCGTCTGGCGCAGTGGCTGGACGGTATAAACGAAAAACGAAAGGAGTGTCTCTTTTATGGGGTGTGACCGGTTCACGCAGTATTATCCTCAAAAGTTCAGAAAAGTTGTTTTACGTATAACCGATCCCCTCATCATCTGTCAATCATCAACTTTACCTCGGTCTTCCTCAAATGCGGGTTTCGGATAGTCCGAAGAACCTGCATTTACAGCCAAAAGACAGCCGCATCAGAATGGGAACAGCCAAACCGTTTTCACGGAATCGAAATCGTACGACCGGATTGGACGCAGTCTCTCAGATACAAGTTGATCAAGTTTTGATACGGTATGCCTGTATCGTAAATTGATATAATTTTATGTCAATAAGAAGATTGGTGGCGCTGAAGTAGATATTTTATAGCACACTTCGCCCGGAAACCATTTTGTATGAACGCCTTGGCCGCCGGCACAAGCCTGCCTCCGGACGGCCTGTCCAGGCAGCCGATGAGATTCAAAAGCAATGTTGGACAGTGTGGAAAAAAAACTTCTGTTGACACATCAGATTCAGTCTCATATGATCCATTTAAGCATTCAACGAAATAGATTGAAGATTCCCCACAGCCCCGCAAGGCGGGATTTCCGCTTCGCTCCAACAAGCAGCGGAATGTGTTCGCTGAGCATTTGCAATGATGGAAAATCTTGTTTTGGTTCTCAAGGCCCTGGCGGATGAGACGCGGTTTCGCATCATCCATCTGCTGTTGACCCATGACCTGTGTGTGGGCGCTTTGGCGGATCATCTCCCCATGTCCAAGGCGGCCGTATCCCAACACCTGCAGATACTGCGGAAGGCCGGTCTGGTGAGAGGAGAGAAACGGGGGTACTGGACCCATTACGGCGTGGATAAAGCGGTGATCCGCCGGGTCGCTGCAGCGCTGACGCAGACCGCGGATGAGGCCCCTGAATTGAGAGTGATCTGTCACCGGTCCATTGAAGATGAACACCCAACAGATGACCTGGAAAGGAGGAGATTGCCCATGTGTCAAAACTGCTGTCAGCAGCCCACCGAGCTAAAGGACAAGCCGGAAAACTGCACGCCTGAGCAGAT
>JAIPDZ010000274.1 GCA_021737425.1 Deltaproteobacteria bacterium | reverse complement strand
TAGGGGAGATTGCTGGACCAGACATACCAGAGATAGCCGCCCGCCCCAAGGCCCAGCAAGGTTAGGATGGAAAATCCCCATATGGCGATCTTTAGCACCCGTTTCATCAGATTCCCGTCCCTCTATCCAATCTATCTGATTTCAATCCCGGTATGGGTTTGGGGTCAGTTGGTTTTTACATAGACCGTGTACTCTAAAACCATAACGATCTTGCCCGCCCCGATCAAGGAAATAATATGGATCCCATAAGGATCATGTTGGCCACAGCCGGTCTTGGGGGTCAAGGGTGGATATTACCAACTTGTAATATTTCCGAAAGGTTCTCGTAAGGGTGGGGTCTTATGGTGTCCACAAACATGGGGCGTATGGTTTTATGGGGTGGTAAAGATCCCATCAAACAGAGGGTTTACACTCAAAAGCCACGTGACAAGGGTCGTTTCCATTCTTATATTAATCGGATATGAAAAGAAAGAAACCCTGTAACCATCCCCTGTAGTGGAAACAAGGAAGAGTCCTTTTATCATTAACCAGAAATTGAAAAGAGTACACAAAGGGAGGTTGATCATGAAAGCAGTGGACTATTTAAAAAAACACATAACCGGCAAGGTCCTCCTGACCGCGGTTGTTCTCTTGGCAGGTTCATTGGCCGTCTCCACCCTCTACCCGGTGACCCCCTCTCAGGCCACTCCGGAAATGGCAGGGGTTAGACCGGGGAGCTTCACCGAGCTGGCTGAAAAACACAGTTCCGCAGTGGTCAATATTCGGGCGGAGCGCGAGAGCAAAGCAATGGGGGGTGTATACCGTTACTTTCGCGAAAACCCGTTACAAAAGGACAGTCCGTTTCACGATTTTTTTGAAAAGTTCTTTGGAGATCAGCCCAATCAGAGCTTCAAGCAGCGGAGTCTGGGATCAGGGTTCATCATCGAAAAGGACGGGTATATTGTCACCAACAACCACGTCATCAAGGGGGCGGACAAGATCCAGGTCATCCTGAAGGATGAGCGGGAGTTCGACGCCGAGATTAAGGGGCGGGACCCCAACACCGATCTGGCCCTGATCAAGATCAATCCGGAAAAGGATCTTCCCGTTATCCAAATGGGGGACTCTGATGACATAAAAGTGGGCGAATGGGTAACGGCCATCGGTAACCCGTTCGGACTGGGCCACACGGTCACCGCGGGCATCATCAGCGCCAAGGGGAGGGTCATCGGCGCCGGGCCCTATGATGACTTTCTTCAGACCGATGCATCCATTAACCCGGGCAACAGCGGCGGTCCTCTGCTGAATATGGACGGAAAGGTGGTGGGGATCAACACCGCTATCATCGCCGGGGGCCAGGGAATCGGATTCGCCATCCCGGTCAATCTGGCCCGAGGGATCATTGAACAGCTCAAGACCGAAGGAGAGGTGACCCGGGGCTGGCTGGGTGTGGGCATTCAGGACCTGGACCAGGAATTGAAGGAATATTACGGTTTAGATAAAGACATTGAGGGGGTGCTGGTCACCAAGGTATTCCCGGACGACCCTGCGGAAAAGGCCGGAATAAAAACCAACGACATCCTATTGGAGGTGAACGGCAAAGAGGTTGACGACAGCCGGGAACTGAGCCGAATGATTGCCGATTCCGGTGTGGGGGACCAGGTGGACATTCTGGTATGGCGGGACGGCGAGAAGAAGGTTTTTAATGTCAAACTGGCCAAACGGCAAGACCTCAAAACCGCTGCCGCACCCGCGGAGCCGGCGCAAAAGGAAGTATTCGGTATCAAAGTGGCTGATGTTACCCCTGAAACGGCGCGCCAGTTCAATCTTAAGCAGGACGAAGGCGTGATCGTGGTGGGCGTGGAACCGAACAGCAAAGGGGACGAGGCCGGTATTCAGGCAGGCGATTTTATCAAGGAGATCAACCATCAAAAGGTTGGGAATGTAACGGATTATAAACGGATTATCGACGGGGTGTCCCCTGGTAATCCGGTTTACATGTACGTCCTGAGACCGCAAAAAGGATTTGTGGTGGTCAAACTGATCAAATAGCTGTCCCCTTTCCGGGCGAAGGGCCCCTTGAACAGGGTCCTTCGCCCTTTTTTTTGGCGCCTTCCCCTTTTCCACCCATCCATGGCATCCTGGCACTTGACGTGGACATGAAACTGCGATACCTAAGACGCTGAGAGCGCCATGAAAAACCAAGTCCATATAACGGGCTATTTTCCAGGGGCCATCGGCAGAATCACCACCCTTCATGCGGTGTACTACAAGGAACACTGGGGCCTGGATCATACCTTTGAGGCCCAGGTATCGAGAGAACTCGCCGATTTTATCCTGGGCTTTGATCCTGGAAGGGACGGCCTGTGGAATGCAGTCTCAGGCGGGCACCTGGCCGGGTGTATCGCCATTGCGGGAGACCGTCAACACCAGAGAGAAGCAAGGCTGAGGTGGTTTATGGTTGATCCTGCCTTTCAAGGCCGGGGCATCGGCAAGACCCTCATTGAAAGGGCCATTCATTTCTGCAAAGACGCGGGATTCGACCGAATCAGCCTGTGGACATTCGAAGGTCTTGACCGGGCCCGGAGCATTTATGAGCAAAACGGCTTTATCCTTACCCAAATCCACGAAGTGGCACAGTGGGGGGATCTCATCAAAGAGCAGCGGTTTGACCTGAATCTCACATCATGCGCTGAACCCGGATGGAAACAACGAGCAGGAGATGGACACAAAACCGGACCACATGAAAGCCCTGTTTGATCCTCAAACCGTGGCCGTCATCGGGGCCTCCGACAATCCCCACAAATTGGGCTTTCACGTCATGAAAAGCCTGGTGAACAGCGGATATGCCGGGACCATCATTCCGGTTAACCCCGGCACTCATGAGATTATGGGAAGAAGGGTATGTGCCGCGGTTTCCGATTATGATAAGAACATCGATCTGGCCATCGTGGTGTTGCCCGCAAAACTCGTACCCGGTGTTTTCCGGGAATGCGCCCTTAAAGGGGTTCGGGGAATTGTGCTGATCACGGCCGGGTTCAAGGAAATTGAGGATCCCCAAGGCGGCCGTCTCCACGGGGAGTTGGCTGCCATTGCCAACCAAGCCGACATTCCGGTTATCGGTCCCAATACCTTCGGCATGATCAACTTTCATGCCCGGCTCAACGCCTCCTTTACCCCGGAATTCTCTCAGTTGAGAAGGGGAGGCATCGCCCTCATCAGTCAGAGCGGCGGCATGTCCCATCTGCTGGGATTCCTGGCCATGCGGGCGGAGGTGGGGTTCAGTAAGATCGTGGGACTGGGCAATCGCCTGAACGTGGATTTCGCCCACATGCTCCACTACCTGGCCGATGATCCTGAAACCCGGGTCATTGTGCTGTATGTGGAAGGGCTGGACCACCCCATGGCCCTGGTAGAGGCGGCCAGGGCCCTGCGGGGCAAAAAGCCCGTTATCGGATATAAAACCGGGAGCGGCCGGGTGAGCGATCAGGCCTCCCGCTCCCATACCGGATCACTGGCCGGCAGCCACGCGGTCTATACGCGCGCATTCACCCAGGGGGGCATCCTGCACATCGACAATACCGAAACCCTCCTGGACACGGCAAAGGCCCTGGCCTCAGCCCCCCTCCCCCAAGGAACCGGGATGGCCGTGCTCTCGGGTCAGGCAGGGCCATCCATGGCCGCATGTGACGTATGTGAAAGACAGGGACTCCATATCGCCCCTTTCTCACCGCCAACCCAGCACCGCATCAATGACCTTCTCCCTCCGCTGGCCCTGCGCACCAATCCGGTGGACATGGGCCCGGCCTGGTATAATGCATCCGCCATTGCCGGCATCATACAGACCGTGATGGAGGACCCCCATGTGGACGGAATTCTGCTTTTGATGATGTTTGCATCGGCCAATGTGGATGCCCTCAGAGGAATCAAGGAGCTGTTATTGACCTGGAAACAGCAAAAGCCCCTTCTAAGCTGCATCCAGTCCCCGCCGGGCGTGTGGGACGCCCAAATCAAGGAGCTGGAAGACGCCGGCGCCTTGGTGAATTTTCCGACTCCGGAACGGGCCGCCGCGGCCATGGCCAATGTTTGGCGCGTGCATCGACTGCAGACCGTAATAAGCGACCAGGCCCCCTCGTCCCCAAGCCCTCACAAAGGGATATAGGGTATTTGGCGCCCTATCCGAGAAAAAGTCAGTGACTTACCGAAAGAAAATAGGTTATCTTGATAACCTGTTGAATCCTTACAGGGGCGCGGGCATACGGGATAACCCAGAGGTAAGGTATCTATCCGGGATTTCAGCAAGTCTTTATCGCAGAAAAGGGGGGCATACCATGAAGAAAACCTTCTTCTGGAGTATTTTTATTTGGCTGACGGTGGTCTTCTTGTTCGTTTTCGACTCATCTGCCTCTGCCAAAGGCATCAGTGTGGTTTCCAAGGAGGGACAGACCCTCCGCTTGTATGACGACTACCAGGCGGTTGTGGTGGGGGTGAGCAATTATGTATCGTGGCCCAAGCTCCCCAACGCCACTAAGGATGCAGAAGAGGTCGCCGAGCAACTGAACAAAATGGGCTTTACTGTAAAATTGGTAACGGATCCCACCTATCGTCAACTGCAAAAGACGCTGAGTGATTTGGCATATGATATGGGGAACAAAGCGGATCGTGCCCTTCTCTTCTACTATGCAGGTCATGGGGAGACGGAAAAATCAGGAGACTCTCCCATGGGATATATCATCCCGGCGGATTGCCCGGTCTTGTCAGACGATCCCACCGGATTTCACAGCCGTGCCATCAGCATGAAAGAGATTGAAACGGCTTCTACCCGGATGAAGGCGAGACATGTGATCATGCTCTTTGACGCCTGCTTTTCCGGATCAGTGTTTGCACTGGGACGCCCCGTACCCGAGGATATCACAAAAAAGAGCAACATGCCTGTACGACAATATATCATAGCGGGAAGGCCGGATGAAACATCGCCGGAGGAGAGCATGTTCAAGCGGTGCTTTTTGATGAGCCTCAATGGCTATGCAGACCTCAATGACGACGGATATATCACCGGCACTGAATTGGCCATGTATCTTTCCGATATCGTGGCCAACACCACCCATCGCAAACAACACCCCCAATACGGGAAAAACAACCATGCAGGTCTGGATCAGGGGGATTTCGTTTTTGCGGCTTCCACCGGGTCGGAACCGGAGATGAAAAAGGCGGAGAAACCTCAGCAGGCCTCAAAGAAAAAAGCAGACCAGGGTCAGAGTGCATTGGATCAAAAAATACGAGAGCTCGAGGCCACCATCAAGGAGGCGAAGGCCTTGAAGGACGAGTTGAAGGAAGGGAGAGGGGGTCCCTCCTCTGATGGACAGGTTATGGAGGAAAAAGGCGCAGCGTCCCAGTCAAGCCCGGTCAAGGACCTCAACAAACAAATACAAGTCCTGCAGGATCAAAACCGGATGTTGGAGGAAGAAAATAAAAGGCTCAGGGCACAACTGCGCGAGCGTAAATCCGGGAAAATGCCTGATTCACGTGTAACCGAGGGCTATCAGAAACAGATACAGGCCCTGCAGGATCGAAACAGAATGCTGGAAGCACAATACGAAAGGCTCAAGGCAGAAAGACACAGGGATGAAGTAAAAAAGACGGACGACAATGTCCCGTCCGGCGTGATGCCCCACGAAGTGGGAAATTCGGGACTTGGGGCCGCTCCTTAAGGGCTTACTCAAAAGTAATCAAGCGATCTTCCAGGATATTTTGTTGAAGGTAAGCCATTTGATTTGTCGGCAATAGATTCTTAGGTCGAAACTTCTATGCAAAAAGCGAAGATGTTTTGTTGAGGGTAACGCCTTTGAATCATTAGCGATAAAGGTGTCAGGTTTCGGGTGTCAGGGTTTATTGTTTGCTGAAACCTGAAACCTGA
>JAIPDZ010000273.1 GCA_021737425.1 Deltaproteobacteria bacterium | reverse complement strand
CTCCATTACGGCCATTGAGTTTATTAAGGATGCTGCAGGCGCAGTGGCTGAGCTGTTTCGGGTGACCCGGTCCGGAGGGGTGGTGCTCGTGGCCACCTTGAACCGCCTCAGTTCCTGGAGCACCCGCCGAAAGGCGGCCGGAGAAAAAGGGCATCCCCTGTTTCAACACGCCTTTTTCAGGTCTCCTGAGGAACTCCAGGCCCTCTCACCGATCCGTGCGCACATCAAAACCGCCATCCACTTTGAAAAGCATGTCTCCCTTGAAGCGGCCAGGGAGATGGAAGCGGACGGCCGGGCCATGGACCTTTATACCGGCGCGTTTTTGGTGGCACGCTGGATAACACCTTACTGATTTTCCCTTTGGGTGAAAGAACCCCCCTCCCCTGATCTATAGAGGTCTCAGGACACAGGGTTAGGGCTCAAAATGGGCACTTAACTCCTTGATCATCTCTTCATGACCACTTTCATCCCGCATCAGTTGCGCGAATAATTGTTTGTATCCGGGGTGGGAAATCCGGTCGTGTATCTCAGCATAAACGTCGTGCATGTGGATTTCAATGCGTTCCAGCTGGTCAAAATAGGCCCTGAAGTCCTCTTTAGTAAACATCTATCGATTCTCCTTCGATCTCCTGGATCACACTGGTTAACACCTGTTTGTGCCTTTTGTTTTCCTGTATAAGGGCTTCAAGGGTTTTCTTTATACTCGAAATGGCCTCAGCAGATAAGCCGCTTCGGGTAATGATTGCGGACAGATGTCTGGCATAGATGGTCACAGCACTTTCTTCGGTCTTTAGGGCTTCCCGAAGTTTCCGGAGCAGTTCATCACGGGTCATGGGACCACCTCCTTAATCCATTGTTGGGGGAAAGAGGTATGGATTCTGATGCGATTCATATCAGCCGCATCTTTCTCGGCGGTGAGACGCCAGTCTTGTACTTTATGAACCTGAAACCAGATAAGGCCGTCAATGTGCCAATCTCTTATGGCCTCGAAGGCCCGCTTGATCCATAGTTCCCTGTCCCCGCCCTGGCGGACGCTGGCGGTTTCAAAAATAAAGAGCGGTTTTTCCGGGGCAATCGCTTTCAAACAGGTAAACGACTCCGCGAAAATGGTCGTAAAGTCGTTCCATTGACTGTCCCAACCGTCCCTTTCTTTTGTCCGGCTGTTTCCCCAGTTGTAGCCGTCCACCCCCAGAATATCCACATACGGGTCCCCGGGATAATAGCGCTCTATCCGATTCCAGGAGGCGCTGGGGTCGTACGTGGTGTTGGGGACGGATTCGGCATTGGGACAAAAAACCCACCGGACATTTTTTGCACCGGCCTCACGGAATTTTTTCACCACATAGCGGAACATCTTCCTATATATTGTGGTACTTTCAGGACCGTATTGTTGCCCCGTGGTCCCCCAGTGATAGCGCTGGATGTTCATTTCATGGGCGAATCGGATCATGAACGGTTTTTCCCACAATGCCGCCTGGCTGGCAAACTCATCTATGTAAGGATCGTAATCCCCCGTCAAAACGGCCTGGTACGGTACCATCCGCTCCTGGCCGTCTCGGTAATACATGGGCTCCCAGGTCAGGCAGGGTATGGCGCCGGTGTTCCAGATGGCATTCAGGCTTTCCTTTGGAAAATGACCCTCCCCCTGGTTTGGCAATGGGGGCCACTGGAGGAAAAAAAGCACCACACCCGGACACAGTCCCATCTGTTCTTGGATCTGCTCCAGCCGTTCTCCGGTAATGGGATACCCGTCCAGAGCCACACCGAAAATGGGCGGCACGGACATCCCATCGGACCCCGCCGCGCATGGCAACAGGGGCGGAAGGCTAATGAAGAAAATGCAGATCAGAAAGGGAAGTCGCCTTGACCCCATAAGATCACCCCTTCTCCGGGTTATTGAAGTAAAACACAGAGGACAGAATCAAAAAATGGTACAGGCACCAGATCACATTCACCACAAGCGCCGCCACGGGCTCTCGCTCATAAAGTAATCGATTCATTCCCCATATGACAGCCGAAAACGTGAGGGCGGCCATGGAAAGCTGGACCCACAGGGCCTTCAGGGGAAGGGCCATACTCCCACCTTTGGGGGTGATCCCGAATTTGCCTTTGACGCCGAGAAGTCCCAATACAGCTGCCTTGATATAAACCGGAAAGGTAATGGCCATCAACAGCTGTCCCTGGACGAGGTCTTTGAAGGCATATCTGCGTTGCCTCAAAGTCCAGAAAAAGATGGTAATGGTGAGAACAAAGTAGGGGATAAAAAACAGGGCATAGATCTCCGGCTTGGCAAAATAACTGGGGACGTTAAAGAAGAGGTAGAGAAGCGGGCAGGAAACCAGAATCAGGAAAATCAGCCCGATGAAATAGTGAGTGCTGGACAAGAAATATTCCCACCACTTTACCAGCGCCAACTGCCTGGGATTACGCAGGCAAAACCCCAGCACTTTTCGGAACAACCCCACTGTCCCCAGGGCCCACCTGAACTGCTGTTTAAAGTACCCTCCCAGATCTTCAGGGCCCATCCCGAATGCCAGCACCTTGCCCATATAGGCGGACCGCCATCCCTTGAGGTGAAATTTGAGGGATGTGGCGAAATCTTCCGTCACTGACGCTTCATCAAAACCGCCCACATCCATCAAGGCCCTGCGTCTGAAAATGACATTGGTCCCGCAGCAGAACATGGCATCATTCAGGCTCTTCCCCTCACATATATATTCATAAAATACCGCCTGCTGCAGACCGGAAGCCTTGGCGATACGGTTGGATTCAAAATTGGTGTAATACTGGGGCGTCTGGATAAAGGCCAGTTTTGGATTGGCCTCCATGGTGGAGACCAGCGACTCCAGGAATCCGGGCAAAGGGTTTTGATCGGCGTCAAACACCACGATATACCGTTCCTTTTCTTCCGGCTTTTGCCCTGAATAATTGTAAAACCGGAAACCTTCCCGGTCCCGGCCTTCAACGAACTCCAGAAAATCGTTGACCATGCCCGCCTTGGCGCCGCGCCATTTGCGTCGAAAGAGATTGACACCGATCCGTTGGCACATGTCATCGATAGACCGCCTGTAGGCCTTCATTTTTTCAGTATCCTGTCCGGGCAGGTCATACCGGGTGTCGTCCAGAAAATAGATGTGCTTATTGGGATAGGTGAGGTTATAAAAGGAGATCACCGTATCTTCCACCACCTCCAAGGGTTCTTCATAGGAAGAGACAATAATGGCCACCGGGGGATAGGTCTCCAGGGGAAGACCACCGTCCGCTGATCCTACAAACCCTTTTCTATGCCGTAGAAGGTGATAAATTTCCAGAAAATATCCCACCCCATGAAATATGATAAAGGTCTCTGCAAATAGAAGGAGGAAAGCCACCCCCTTTTCATACCAATGATAATCCAGGATGATGAAAAGGACGGTCCTGACCATCAAATAGAGAATGGCCAGCAATATACACATTGCGGGTAAAATGAGCAGAAATGCAGCACCGGTCTTGTGCGTCGATTCTTTGGCCATGGTCTTAAAACTGGTACCGTATATCAGCCCAGACCCCTTCCGCATCCCACAGCTTGGAGCGATGGATCAGGCCTTTGAGACTGACGGTCCAGTGATCTAAAAAGTCATAATGCCATTCCCCGCGCATCTCCACAGAGGGGTTATGTTCCGTATCCGTGCCCACTGCCAGGGCCAGATCATAGAAATGCTGTTGACTGCCGCAAAACAGCAGTCTGGAGAGGTCATGGTACCATTCAAACGTAATGGTACCGCCATAGTAGTCCTTGGGGGTCCAGTAGGGGTGGGTGATGTCCACCAGCCGACCCCCTTCATAGTGGTATACGTCGGGGTTATGGGTATTGCGGTATTCACCGGCCAGTGCCACCTTGAATATCCTGGGATGATCGGTAATGGAGTAGCCCGCGCCCAGCATGTAGTGCTGACCCGCATTGTGATCACTGTAACTCAAATACCTTGCCTCCCCCAGGGCCTCCAGCCGCCGGGTGATGTGAGATGCAAAGGTCATCCACCATGAATCCGACTGAACCCCCTGCTGGATACCGAAATAGTTGTACAGCTCATCTGCCCGGTCATATCCCAGACCGATTTTCACATAATCTTTCAAATTAAACCAGATATGGGCGTAACCGGTATCCGTGTTTTCAAATTCGCGATCCTGGTATCGCTTTTTGGTCCATCCCGCCTCCCCCCTGATATAGGGGTTTAATGTACCCCCGACTCCAAGGGTAAAGCCGTTTGCCCCATAGGAATCGCCCGTATAGCTGGGATGTTCGATCCAGTGGTGACCGGTTAGTTTGAGATGAAACCTGCAGTCCACCGGGACATTTAGTTCAAAATCGGTCCGATATCGGTCGATCTCTGTCAGGCCGTCCCTGCCGCGCTCGGCCCAGTAAATCTGACCCAGCTTAAGGGAGGGGCTGCGGCGAATCTCCAGGCGGTTCAGGGCATGGCCGGCCAGGCTGTGAAGGGGATCCATACGGAGGAGTCGCCGATAGGTCTTTTCCTCCCGATCACACAGGCCCAGCGCACATTCAATCTGGGCATAGTCAAAGAGCGCCTCCTGATTTCCAGGCCTGAAATCGAGCAACGACTCATAGGCATCCAGTGCCCGAGCCAAGCGCTTGTTCCAAAAAAGACGCTTGCCCTCCCCTTCCAAAAATGCGGCCTTTTGAATGGCGAACGACGGATAATACGCAATCAGTACGGCATCGATCTGCTGGTTGGTCTCCGGGGTTAAAACAGGCCTCAGGGTCTTCAGCTTTTCAATGAATGTTTCACGCCCCTGATAGACAGAGCCCTCTTCAGAACTCTCCGCCAAATTTTGGATGGCCCTAATAAGTTCGGCATTGCCGGAGCCTTCCGCAACAGGAGCCAATGCCTGGACAAGGGCCTGGTCCGCCGGTGGGACGAGGAGACGGTCATAGGTCTTGGTGGCCAGATCCATCTGTTTGGCCCACACGGCCGTACGCGCCTTCTCCATTTGGGGCACGGGATCATCAGGGGCCATGGCATGAATTTTATCATACAGGGCGATGGATTGGTCATATTTTCTTCCCCACCCCAGGGTCCTGGCCCATCCCATCAGGATCTTCCGGTTTTGGGGAAATGCCTGATCCAGCTCCTCGAAGGCTTTTACGGCCCGTTCATACTGATGATCAATGGCCAGGATCTCGGCCAGGTCAATCTGTGAAGGGAAATACGCAGGATCCCTTTCAAGGGAAGCCTCATAACATTTTATGGCCGCTTCAGTATAGCCGTTAACAGCGTAAAGCCTGGCCCACTTCTCCAGGGTCATGGCAGAGAGGCTTTTGTCTTCCAACAATGATTGGATAAATTCCTGGGACAAAACCACAGCCGTCCCTAAGGCGTAGAACCGGGCTTCTATGTCCCGGGGATCAGCCTGGCCGGCCTTTATAAAACAGGAGTGGGCCACATCCTCCTCTCCTTGATCCAGGTAGACCTTGCCCTGGCCCATCAGCCCCTTGACTTGGCAGCACTTCATGGCTGACAGTCTTGCATAAAGGGCCAGTGCCGAATCATATTTTTTCTGGTGCCGCAAAAGATCTGCTTTTATTAAAAGGGCTTTTGGGTTCTGGGGCGCCAATTTTAGAGCCCGGTTCACGAGCCGTAAAGCCGCATCATATTGTTTCTCCGCCCGCTTGACCCCGGCAAGCCCCAAAAGGGCCTTTTCGGAATCCGGCGCATCCAACAGAACCGCCCTGTAGATCCCTTCTGCCTCGGCATACCGCTCCGAGCTGCTCAGGACCGCCGCCAACTTCAGGGACACGGTCCTGCCCCCGGGGTGGTGGGCCAGATACGCCCGATAGATGGTCTCGGCCCCGTAAAAATCCCCCCACCGGTTCATCTGATCCGCCAGTTTGAGTCTGATTTTTTGGGGGTGATCACTC
>JAIPDZ010000272.1 GCA_021737425.1 Deltaproteobacteria bacterium | reverse complement strand
ATCCTCCAGGATGTTGAGCGTTTGGTTCTGGCTCGCCTGCAGTTTTCGGTTGGCCTCTTGAATCTCATTGGTCCTTTCCTCGATCCGCTGCTCCAGGGAGTCGTTCAGCCCCCGGATCTCATAAAACCGCTCCCGCAGGGAATCGGCCATTTCCCGGATGTTGTCCATCAGGTAATGGATTTCCAGGATGGCGCTCTCGGGCCAGGCAATTTGCTCGCCGGACTCGAGCCTGGCCGGCAGGTTGCGGGTGGCCAGGCCAAGCCCTTCGATGCCTGCGACCGTGCGTCGGCTCACCCATAGGGCCAGGACCAGCGAGGCGATCAGGATCAGGAAAAGGAGGAAGAGCTTCTCGGAATACTCGTTGTAAAGCTTCTTCTGGAACGGCGCCACCGGCTGTTCCAGGATCAGTTCCCATTCAGCGAGGGACCCGATGTCGGATTCCGCCACGTATACCGATTTTCCCCAGAGATCGATGGTGGAAGCGCCGTTAGAAAGCTGAGGGATCCACTGCCGGATCTTCTCTTCGTCATCGCTCGAAGAGGCCTTGCTGGGCGTTTCCGGCGGCAGCGATTTTCTGTGAAGCCCGGTGATCGGTTCAAAAGACCCCTTCCCCATGGAAAAAGGCGCCATAACCACCTGATCCTTGCGATTGGTCAGGATCACATTGCCGGTTTTATCCGCCAGGGTGTATTGAAGTGCCTGACCGGCGAGATGGGTCTCCAGGATTGTCCGGATTCGAGCGAAATTCAGGATGCCGCCCACAGCGCCGTTGTATGAGCCGTTTTCCAGAACGGGGGCCAGGAGGATGGCCACCGAACCGGTACGGCTGAAGCGAGAGGGCATCACCTCGGAGAGCATGGGCTTCAGGCATTGTCGGAGCTGCGGCCAGTAGGGCCGGTCGGCAAAAGACTTGCCGATGTTGGGATTACCCAGTTCATCAACTAAAGGGGAGTAAGCGACCGCGGTTCCTTCCTTGTTGGTCAGTGCAATGCGCAGAAAGCCCGGGTCCGAGGCCTTGGCCTGTTCGAGGTACGCCTGCATCTCTTTCGGGGAAAGCTTTGCGGCCATCGAGGCGAGATGGACGGCGGTCGCTTCCCTCTCCTCAAACCAGGTCTTAAGTCCATCCGCCATATTGCGGCTGTCCCGCACCAGGTCCGTACGAATTCGGCGGTCCGTCTCGTCCAGATCGATTCCGGCATCGTAGACCACGAGGAGGATGGATGACGACAATACGAAAAGGACGAGGAGATTAAAGAGGGTTTCCCGGAGCGAGATCTGTTGCACCTTCAATGGGCCGCTGAACCCGCTGAAAATCAGCCGGGCGACCAGGGCGTTGGCGATGCCGTTGATCCCCTGCTTGATCATGAGAAAAAGCGCACTGCCGACGGGAAGATCCCCGAAGGTGCGGAAGCAGAGATAGCCCAGCGGGATGCCGAGGACAAGCCAGTAAAAGGCGTCGGCCGTGACCAGGGCGACCCGGCGGCGGGTGAAAAGCCAGCCGACGACCGCCAGCTCGGCGGTCATGGTCGCAAAGGCCCACGGGTGGTTCCAGGCGAAATAGGTGTAGCCGGAGATGACGGCGGCCGCAATGACGCCCCGGCCCCAGCCGAAGATCTGGAGCGCCAGCATGGCGAAGATGCTGCCGAAGATGAAGTGGGCGTTTAAAATGGAAAACGGAAAATAGTTGCCTGCCAGACCTGCCGCGATCAAGGCCAGATAGAAAGGAACGGCGTATCTTCGGAAGCGCGCAGGGTCAGCGGATATGTCATCGCTCATAAGGTCCTCCTTGCTCACAATCCACACGGTCCTGAAAACGACCGAAATACGCTCCCGCTCCCAGCTCCGCGCTCAGGTTCCTTGCCCCTTTTTTGCATCTCCTGACTTCTGTCATCTGTGGTCCCACTTCCGCGTTCACCTTTCATCCATCACTATTCGCTATTCACTTCCCATTGCCTCCCTCACCTTCCGGGCCAGGCTGTCCGTCCCAAAGGGTTTCTGGATAAAATGGACCCCCTTATCCAAGACCCCCTGGTGGGCAATGGCATTGGCCTTGTATCCCGACATAAACAGGGTCTTGATGTGGGGAAACATCTTTTGAATCGCCTCGGCCAGGTCCTTGCCGCTCATCTCCGGCATGACCACGTCGGTCATCAAGAGGTGAATCTCATCCGTATGGTCTTTTGCCGCTTCCACGGCCTCCACCGAATTGTCAAATGCCAGCACCGTGTAGCCCAGCCGCTCCAGGGTCCTCTGGGCCACCTTCAACACCGAGGGTTCATCCTCCACCATGAGGATGACTTCCCCTTGACCCCGCGGGACCTCCCGCTCGACCGCCTCGACGCTGTCCTGGACTTCGCCTATGTGTCGGGGCAGATAGACCTTAAAGGCGGTCCCTACCCCTGGTTCGCTATAGGCATTGACAAAGCCGTTGTTCTGCTTGACAATGCCGTACACAGTGGACAGGCCTAAGCCCGTCCCCTTACCCATCTCCTTGGTGGTGAAAAAGGGCTCAAACACATTCTCCAGGGTCTCTTTGTCCATGCCTGCCCCATCATCGCTCACCGCCAGCATCACATATTCGCCCGGGACAAATCCCGCATGTTCGGCACAGTAGGTTTCATCCAGGAACACGTTCTCGGTTTCAACAGTCACCTTTCCCACACCGCCTATGGCATCCTTCGCATTCACGCACAGATTGGCGAGGATCTGGTCGACCTGCGAGGGGTCCATATCGACCCGCCACAAATCGGCGCCGGGTTCCCAGGCCAGATCGATGTCTTCACCGATGAGGCGCCGGAGCATCTTGACCATCCCTTCCACGGTAACGTTCAGATGGAGGACCTCAGGCGAAATGGTCTGTTTTCGCGCAAAGGCCAGGAGTTGGCGTACGATGCGCACAGAGCTCTCCCCGGCATCCACTATCTCCTGGAGATCCTTATACAAGGGCGTTGACCGCTCCATATCCTGCATGGCGAGCTGGGCGTTTCCCATCATCACGGTCAGTTTGTTGTTGAAATCGTGGGCCACCCCGCTGGCCAAGCGACCCACGGCTTCCATCTTTTGTGACTGGACATATTGGTCTTCCAGCCTTTTTTGATCGGTGATGTCCCGTATCGCAGCGACCCGAAATTCTGCATCATCCATTTGAACATCTCTCGCCTGAATTTCTACAGGCAATGAAGATCCATCTTTTCTTTTTGCCATTACCTCATAGGGTGTAGCGATTCGTTTGCTGATATTGTGTCTTATTATTTCATGAAACTCCTCGGGGATCAGGATCTCAATAATATTTTTACCGATGATTTCCTCCCTTTCATAACCAAACATGTCCAAAAAGGATTGATTGACATCGATAGCGACACCTTTGTCATGAAATACAATGCCTTCGAAGGTAAGGTTGGAAAGTTTTTTGAATCGCTCCTCGCTTTCCTTAAGGGATTCTTCTGCCTGCCTGCGCTTGGTGATATCCAATAAAGAGGCCACACTTTTTGATGTGCCCGGAATCATATCAATGTTCAACAAAATGTTTTTAATGGTGCCCTGTCTGTCAATAAACTTGAATTCATAATTTTTTTGTGCTTTTGTATGGTTCTTTCTTCTTAAGGAATGCTGTTCCTTCATACGTTCCAGATCTTCTTTGACCACGAAATCGGTCCAACTTTTCCTCCCTTCTATTTCCTCCCTGGAAAGTCCGGACAAATAGGTGAACTCAGAGTTAGCCATAGATATTATTGTATCTTCTTCAATGAAAACTGTGGCGGTTCCTGTATTTTCAAAAATTGTTCTGTATTTTTCCTCACTCGTTTTGAGCGCCTTTTCCGCAAGCGTTTGCTCATGGATATCTATGGCCACTTCCAACCTGACGTCCCGGCCGTCAGGCCATTTGATGATTCTATCTGTAATCTGATAATAGCGTTCAAAAATGGGGTTATAGAACTCCCATACATAGGGTTCATACTTGTTTTCAATGATGATCTCATTGGTACAAAACTCACAAGGAACTTCAAACCCCTGCAACGCTTTGTAACAAATCTCACCCACCGGGTCTCTTCCTAACGCGTTTCGCAACGCACCGTTGGCATAGAGGAATTCATGGGTTTCAGGGTCCGAGATGTAGATGATCTGATTGATGCTGTCAAAAATGGAGAGGAGTTGCGCTCTTTCGCGTGTCAACTTCTCTTCCGCACGTCTGCGCCGGGTAATGTCCCGCGCCACCGAAACCACCGCCACCACCCGGCCGTCGCGAACCAGGGGGGCTCCGCTGATTTCTCCCCATACTTTTGTGCCATCCTTGGCAATTAACTCGTACACCGAGGAGAGAATCTGTTCCCCCTTTAGAATACGCATCGTATCAGAGATTGCCGGCTTCAGGGACCCTGTAGCCAGCAGGTTCAGATCAGGAAAAGGTTTTCCAATAAGCTCTTCGGGATTGTAACCCAGGACCTTCTCCACAGAGGGCGAGATGTCGAGGAGCCTCAACTCAGGATCGATGGAGTAGATAACATCAGAGATGTTCTCGAAATGGCTACGGAAACGCTCCTCGCTCTTCCGAAGTGCTTCCTTACTCTTCAACAGCGCCTTGTCTGCTTGTTTGAATTCATATTCACTGTGTTCCAAGTCTTGGACTCTTTTTTCCAGCTCTTCATAGGTCGGCTTTCCGGCCATCTTAGATCCCCTCCGTGAGTGTACTGCCATGAGCCCTTAGATCATGTATGGTGGGACACCTTTTAAGATTTAATAAAGGATGCCCCGCACCCCCCCGCGATCTGTTTTACCCTGTGTGCATTATTCCCTTATCCCCTCATTTCAGTTCTCTCCCATTTTTCACCACTCACCTGTATTCAGCACCTCCCACACCTTCCGGGTTAGTCGTTCCGAGGTAAAGGGCTTTCGGATGAAGCGCACGTCCGCTTCGAGTACCCGATGTTGGAGCCTTTTAATGCTCGTGTATCCGGACATAAACAGCATCTTGGTGTTCGGACGGATCGCTTCAATGGCTTCGGCCAACTCCTTTCCGCTCATCTCAGGCATGACCACATCGATGAGCAACAAGTAGATGTCGCCATGATGCACCTGGAACAGGTCTAAGGCCCTTTCGGGGTCTTTTGCAGTGAGTACCGTGTACCCGGCCTGCGCCAGGGTTTTTTGGGCCACTCTTAACACCGCCGCCTCATCATCCACCACCAGGATGGCCTCGCCATGGCCCCGGGGAATTTCCAGCCCCGTTGTGTCCACTGTTGTGTCCTCCGATTCTTTGTCAATCATTTTCTGCTCCCCACTGAAACTTTTTTTGCTTGAAGAGTTTTAGACAGGCATCCACAGCTGTTTCGTCGTAGAGGACGCTTTTGTTGTCGGTGATCTCCTTGAGGGCCGCGTCGATGCCCAGGGGGGCCCGGTAAGGCCGGTGGAAAGACATGGCTTCCACCACATCGGCCACAGCGATGATCCCGGCCTCCACAAGGATCTGTTCCCCTCTGAGGCCTCGGGGGTATCCTGAACCGTCCATCCTTTCGTGATGCTGGAGAATTGTATCGGCCAACGGCCACGGAAATCGGATCCCCTTTACTATATCATATCCCGCCTGAGGGTGGTTTTGGATCAGGGCAACCTCCATCTCTTTCAGTGGCCCGGACTTGCTCAGGATCTCGGCCGGAATAAAAATCTTTCCCACATCGTGGATCAATCCGGCCATGTGGATCCCTTTGATCTGGTCCTGAGGCGCCCCCATCTCCCGGGCCACGGCAGCGGCGAGATCCGCCACCCGCCGTTGATGGCCGGCCGTATACGGATCCCTGGATTCCACGGTTCGGGTAATGACCTGGATAATGCCGTTCAGGATCTCCCCGAGTTCTGCTGTGCGGTCCGCCACCTTCTGCTCCAGATTTTCCCGGTAGGTTCGGCTTTCCGCCTCCAGCTCTCGCCGTCGAA